>NZ_CP061319.1:1567487-1934975 GCF_018688455.1 Polynucleobacter sp. AM-7D1 | reverse complement strand
GTTATCCACAAGCTGGAAAAACGTGGAAAACCTGTGGATAACTTGTGAATAAAAATAGAAAACCGATAAAAATCAGTGGCTTATCAAATTATCACGAATTAAATAGAGAAAAATACCTATATATTCTTCCGTAGCGGTTGACCTTTTGCTTGGCAACAAGGAAAATACTGGGTTTTGCAGGATGAATCATGAAAAGAACATACCAACCCTCAGTAACACGTCGCAAACGCACCCACGGATTTCGTATTCGTATGAAAACCAAGAGCGGACGTGCAGTATTAAATGCACGTCGTGCTAAAGGCCGTAAACGTCTGGCTGTTTAATTTAGCAGTTGAATAGCGCTAGGATTTCTGAGTTACTAAAAACACGCCCCAAGACAAGTTTGTATTGGGGTTTGTATTTGGCATCTTCCGATCAAGGCGCTAAACCAGATTTAGGTATTGCGGTAGCTAAAAAACTAGCTAAACGCGCGGTAGACCGGAACCAATTAAAGCGCATGATCCGAGAACTAGTCAGGGGCGCTCAAGCTACAAACCTCAACAGTGATGTTGTGGTGAAGCTGAAAAAGCCAATTGGTCGCGAAACCCGCGGCAGACTCAGAAGCAAAGAAAAAGACATACTGCGAACACAAATTGCGGGGCTAATTTAACGTGCACCCAATAAACAAGGCAGCCATTAAGTTCGTGCGGCTCTATCAAGTAGCGCTTAGCCCTTATATTGGTATGCATTGTAAGTTTGCACCTTCCTGCTCTCAATACGCATGTGATTGCTTTACAAATTACGGATTCTTTAAAAGTATTGGGCTATCGGTATGGCGTATTTTGCGTTGTAATCCATGGTCACAGGGTGGTTACGACCCAGCAGTAAAACCAACATCTCATCATCATTAAGTGAATGCAAATGGACTATAAAAAAACAATTCTTTGGGCAATCTTTTCCATGTCGGGCATCTTGTTGTTCAACAACTGGCAAGTTCATGAAGGAAAGCCATCGATGTTTGGTGGGAGTCCCGTTAATACTGCTGTTGTGGCCGATAAGACAACAGCGAACAAAATCGACATTCCGTCGCCCGTACAAAATCCAAGTATTCCAGCCCCAAACCAAACGTCTATGGTTGTTGCTGGTGCAATAGAAACGGCTGAAAAGTTTGTTTTAAAAAATGATGTATTGATTTTGGAGATTAGTGCAAACGGCGGCACCATTATTGACGCAATCCTGCCTAAGCAGCTCACCCCAGAAAAAAAACAAGTTGAGTTGTTTCAATACACACTAAACCATAAATATTTTGCACGCTCAGGCTTAATTGCCTTGGGCAACGTGGATTTGCCGAATCACACCAGCACATTTAAGTTATCGCAGTCTGGTAAAGACGGCTCAGGCAACCCCTTCATTGTTTTAGTAAGCGAGCGTAACGGCGTAAAACTAGAGAAGACTTTTGTCTTAAGTGCGGGTAGTTATGTGGTTGATGTTGGACACCGCGTTACACAAAGTAATGCAAACGCAGCACCCTTGGTCCTGTACACAGAGATCGTTCGCGATGCCTCTCAAGAGCAAAAGATTGGCCCCTTTGACGGCGCGTTCTCAGCAAGCACTTTCACTGGTCCCGCTACCTACACTGAAAAAGAAAAATTCAACAAGCTGGAGTTCACGGCGATTGATAAAAATAAAATTACTATTCCTACGCAAGTTCCAGCTGGCGATCCCGCTTGGATAGCCATGGTTCAGCATTACTTTGCTAGCGCCTGGATTCCTAGCGATAAAGCAGCACGAGATATTTATGCCGGAAAGATTGATAACAACCTTTATCGAATCGGTATGCAAGTGCCACTGGGCGTAGTTGCACCAGGCACAACAGTTGTGGAAAAAGCCAAACTATTTGTGGGGCCACAAGAAGAGCGCGTATTGGAAACAATTGCTCCGGGCTTTGAATTGCTAAAAGATTATGGCTACTTAACCATTTTGGCTAAGCCCATTTTCTGGCTCTTGGACAACATTCATTCTTATGTGGGCAACTGGGGCTGGTCAATTATTTTATTGACCATCTTAATTAAGTTGGTGTTTTTCCCGCTTTCAGCGGCAAGCTACAAATCTATGGCCCGCATGAAAGAGGTGCAACCACGCTTACTCACCATGAGAGAGCAGTACAAGGGTGACCCACAAAAATTAAATCAAGCCATGATGGAGATGTATCGCAAGGAAAAAATCAATCCCCTTGGTGGTTGTTTGCCTGTGGTGATTCAGATTCCAGTATTTATTGCCTTGTACTGGGTTCTATTGTCTTCAGTAGAAATGCGCAACGCCCCATGGATTGGGTGGATTCATGATTTATCAGTTCCAGACCCATACTATATTTTGCCAATCATTATGGCCGCCTCCATGTTTGTGCAAACCAAGCTGAACCCAACGCCACCAGATCCAATTCAGGCTAAGGTGATGATGTATATGCCGCTTGTATTCTCTGTAATGTTCTTCTTCTTCCCAGCAGGCTTGGTCTTGTATTGGGTGGTGAACAACTTACTGTCAATTGCTCAGCAGTGGCAAATCAATCAAATGTTTGGAAAAAAGCCGGCTTAAGGTCTTCGGCCGATAACAAATAAACAAAGGGTGCCTGCAATGATGACGAGAAAGCTGCCCATCATTGCGGTTGCCACTGCGCCCGGCAAGGCTGGGGTCGGCGTTATTCGTATTAGCGGCCCACGGCTTTTGCCAATAGCCGAAGCTCTTTTTCACAAGGTGCTTACGCCACGCCAAACCAATCTCCTTACCCTTCGTGATGCGCGCGGCGAGACGATTGACCAACTGATTGCAATTTTCTTTGCTGCCCCCGCCTCCTTTACCGGTGAAGACGTCCTAGAGCTGCAATGCCACGGAGGACCCCAGCTTTTAGAGTTGGTCATGAAGCGGTGTCTCGAGCTTGGAAAAGATCAGGGTTTGGTTATTGCAGAGCCGGGCGAATTTTCCTTACGCGCGTATCTCAATAACAAAATCGATTTAGCTCAAGCAGAGGCTATCGCAGATTTAATTGATGCTCAAAGTGAGGCGGCAGTTCGTGGGGCGGCGCGTTCATTGCAAGGGGTCTTCTCAAACGACATTAATGGCTTGATCGAAGAAATTACCCAATTACGCATTTTGGTTGAGTCCACCCTAGACTTTCCTGAAGAAGAGATTGAATTTTTGGAGAATGCTCAAGCTCGTCAGCGCCTTAGCGCGGTGATGGAAAAGCTGCACAAGCTGAGAGAGGGTGCAAAACAGGGCAAGATTCTGCGCGATGGTATTCAGCTGGTTTTGGCTGGCGCCCCTAATGTTGGAAAGAGCTCACTTCTTAATCGCTTGGCTGGCGAAGAGGTTGCAATTGTTACTCCTATCGCGGGAACCACAAGGGATCGCGTTAAGGAAAGCATCACCATAAGCGGTATTCCAATGCACATTATTGATACAGCCGGTCTTCGTGAGACCAGCGATCTAGTTGAGGCAAAGGGAATTGAACGGTCTTGGGAGGCAATACAAGCCGCAGACCTAGTTATTTTTCTGCAAGATCCAAATTCAATTAATGCGATCGATAGCGCAGCGGTTTTGGACTTAAAAGCCCAAATATTGAAGGCCCTCCCACCAAAGTGCCCCGTTTTAGAGGTCATTAATAAGTCTGACTTGCTTGCTAATGAAGCATCCCACCAAAGTGAAAGTCCATCCCTACTTATTTCGGCCAAGACTGGCGATGGGGTTGAGACTCTAAAACAAAAAATCCTAGAATCGGTTGGTTGGGGCGGCTCTCAAGAGGGCGCCATTGTGGCCCGTAGAAGACACCTTGATTGTCTGGATAGGGCAGCAACCCATTTGGATAAATCTCAACAATTCGCCGCAGATGGCAACATATCGCTGGAGTTATTTGCAGAAGAACTCCGTTTAGCACAAGATCAGCTTGGACACATTACCGGAAAACTGCTCCCAGACGATCTTTTGGGCAAGATATTTAGCCAGTTTTGCATTGGCAAGTAAAGGGTTTGCTCTTGGTGGGTCGGCGCCTAAAAATACGCCCAAAATGTTAAAATAGTGCGATCAAAAATATTACATTTCATAGGACTCTCATGACTATTAATACCAATGCACCTGAGTACGTAAAAAACCAAAAACTCATTCAATGGGTTGCAGATGTTGCCGCTCTAACCAAGCCAGACAAGATTCGCTGGTGCGATGGCTCTCAGGCCGAATATGATGAATTTTGTGAGCTATTGGTAAATGCGGGCGTATTCAAGCGCCTCAACCCAGCAAAGCGTAAAAATGCTTTTTTAGCACTATCAGACCCAGATGATGTGGCCCGTGTTGAGGACCGCACATTTATCTGCTCTGCAAAAAAAGAAGATGCTGGCCCAACCAATAACTGGGTAGAGCCAAGTGAAATGCGTGCCACTCTCCAGCCATTGTTTGATGGCTGCATGCGCGGTAGAACAATGTACGTAGTCCCATTCTCCATGGGCCCAATTGGCTCCCCAATCGCCCATATTGGCGTTGAGCTGTCTGACAGCCCTTATGTTGCTATCAATATGCGCTTAATGACCCGCATGGGCAAAGCTGTGATTGATCAGCTTGGCGCCACTGGCGAATTCGTTCCTTGCATTCACACTGTTGGTAAGCCATTGGCTGCAGGCGAAAAAGATGTTGCTTGGCCTAACAACAAAACCAAGTACATCGTTCACTATCCAGAAACTCGTGAGATTTGGTCTTTTGGATCTGGTTACGGCGGCAATGCTTTACTAGGAAAAAAATGTTTTGCATTACGCATTGCATCCAATATGGGTCGCGATCAAGGCTGGTTAGCTGAACACATGTTGATCTTGGGCGTGACTTCACCCGAGGGCAAGAAATACCATATTGCCGCGGCTTTCCCATCTGCCTGCGGAAAAACCAACTTCTCTATGATGATTCCTCCAAAAGGCTTCGAGGGTTGGAAGGTCACTACGGTTGGTGATGACATTGCATGGATCAAGCCACGCAAGGACCCTGTTACAGGAAAGACACGTTTGTTTGCGATTAACCCAGAGTCTGGTTACTTTGGTGTTGCTCCAGGTACAAATCGTCAAACCAATCCAAACTGTCTCGATTCATTAAACCAAGATGTGATCTTCACTAACGTTGGTTTAACTGATGATGGTGATGTTTGGTGGGAAGGTTTAACTGATACTCCTCCTGCACATTTGATTGACTGGCAAGGTAAAGACTGGACGCCTGCTGATGGTGCCGCCGGTCGTAAAGCTGCGCATCCAAATTCACGCTTCACTGTAGCTGCTACAAATAACCCTGCAGTTGATCCAAATTGGGACAATCCTGAGGGTGTTGCGATTGATGCATTCTTGTTTGGCGGTCGTCGCTCTAACACAGTGCCATTGGTAAGTGAAGCACGTGACTGGGTAGAAGGTGTTTACATGGCCGCCACAATGGGCTCTGAAACCACCGCTGCGATTACTGGCCAAGTAGGCGTTGTACGACGCGACCCATTTGCGATGATTGCATTTGCTGGTTACAACATGAGCGATTACTTCCAGCATTGGTTGAACATTGGTAGCAAGCTTGCTGCCGAAGGTGCTGTGCTACCAAAGATCTATTGTGTGAACTGGTTCCGCAAAGATGAAAACGGCAAGTTTGTATGGCCTGGTTTCGGTGAAAACATGCGCGTGCTCTCATGGATCTTAGGCCGTGCTGAAGGTACAGCTAAAGGTAAAGAGACGGTGTTTGGTATTTGCCCAGAGCATGCTGACATGCATTGGAATGGCCTCGATTATTCAGCAGACAAATTTGAGAAGGCCATTACCGTTGCTGTTGACGATTGGAAGAATGAGCTCAAACTCCATTCAGAATTGTTTGAGCATCTAGGCGAGCGCTTGCCTAAAGAGCTAATCGAAGCACGCAGCAAAATTGAGAAGCGCTTAAATGCCTAGTCATCCCTAGGAATTTAAGAAGTCTTTTCAAAACATCCGTATTTAATGACCTCACCCCAACACCATGACATCGTGGTGATTGGGGCAGGCATTGCGGGATCTAGCATTGCCAATGAACTGCTTGAACGCGGTCAAACGGTTTGTATTCTTGACTCAGCTCCCCACCCTGCATCAGCATGTTCTAGTCACGCCTACGCTATTGCGCATCCACATGTTGGTCGAGGCGCCCCCCGTTTATTGCGCTTAACTCGTATTGCATTTCTAATAGCCGAAGCCCGCTGGGGTAAGTGCTGGAATCAGCATGGTATCTTTCAACCAAATAAAAAAGATAAAGTTTTTAATCAGAGTGATGTTGCAGACTATTTGCAGTCACTTAATCTTGACGAAGGCTTAGCGCAAGCGCTGTATGCAAATGAGGCAATGGAAGTTTGTGGAATTTCTCAAGATGGAATTTGGCTCCCTCGCGGAGCATCGTTGAATTTGTTTGAAGCAACTCAAGATGCGTTGGCCCCCAATCCAAGATTGACTTGCCGCTGGAATACTTCAGTAGCTCGATTGGAGAAAGCCCCAACGGGCTGGCGATTGGTCGACTCCCAGGGCATTACCATCATGACCGCTAATAAAGTCATTATTGCGGCAGCCTTAGAAACTAAAAATTTAGCTGGAAGTATCGACGTGCGACTCCCATTGAGGCCGGTGCGTGGACAGTTGAGCATTTTTTCCATTGACGAAAAAAATGCGTGGGCGCCAAAACTACCTCGTACCGCCATCTCGGGTGATGGCTATTGTTTGCCAGCCAAGAAATTACCCGATGGAAGTTACCAGTGGATAGTGGGTTCTAGCTTTGATGAAGGAGAGTCCGATCTGCATGATTGGGATACAAGCGATGACTTTAATCGCGAGCAGGCAAAGGGTTTACTGGATTATGAAGAGGGTGATGTTAGCCATCTTCACAAGTCAGGAAGTTTTGTCGGTGTGCGCTGTGTTGCAGGTGATCGCTTACCGATTATTGGGGCGCTCACTCAACGCCCAGGGATATTTTTAGCAACAGCCCTAGGGTCAAGAGGCATTTTGTGGTCGGCTTTAGCGGCCAAGCTCATTACTGCTCAAGTGCTTGAGGACGACTTTGCTTTGCTGGCACGCTTAGGTTTTGCTGCAGACTTAGTGGCCGCACTGGCGCCTGCACGTTTCTTCGCTGGCGCTTTGTCGGCAGCACCGGTCTTGGGTGCTTTGGCTTCAAACTCAAAACCAATTTTGCCATCTGCGCCTAAAGCAAGATAAGCCTTAAAGCCACGACCGGTACGGTTGGATTTGAAATTGGTTAGCAAATCTGTTTTGCCTTCTGCTAGCAATTTTTGAACTTGCTCCGCAGAAATTTCTTGTTGCAAAACTACTTTGCCCGTTTTGAAATCACATGATTTACTTGGCCCTGTGTTGTTCTCACAAAGATAGCGCATGCCATCTTCATACACAGCACCAGAGCACTTTGGACAAACACCTAAAGCCTGACGGCCCGTAAAGTCGATTGCTTCGGATTCATCCTCTTGCGTGTTGCCAAAATCAAACTCAAGCTTAAAGCCTGCATTTGGATAATCGGCATCATCTTCAGGAATTTCGCTTAACTTAATAATTGCTGCAAATGGACGCCCCATCTTGCTGCGGAAACCTTGGAGTGGCCCAATGGTTTTTTCACGAAGCAGCTCTTCTACCTCTGGATATTCAAATGCGCGCCCACCCGGAGTTTTGCTAATCGTAAATCCGCATTTCTCACATGCAAAGCGACGATAGTTTTCTTTAACTGCGCCCTTACAGTGTGGGCACGGTGTAGACATAGTGGCATAGTCACCAGGAATGGTATCGCTGTCATACTCCTTGGCGCGCTTGACGATGCGTTGCGTCATCTGTGCAATTTCTTGCATGAAGGTATCGCGATTCATTTCGCCACGTTCAATCAAGGAAAGTTTATTTTCCCAGCTGCCCGTGAGATCAGGGCGCGTTAATTCTTCTACATCCAAGCCGCGCAGTAGCGTCATTAATTGGAATGCTTTGGCCGTTGGAATGAGCTCGCGCGCTTCGCGCACCATATACTTTTCTGCTAACAGGCCTTCAATAATGGCCGCACGGGTTGCAGGCGTTCCTAAACCCTTTTCAGCCATGGCTTCACGCATCTCATCATCATCTACCCATTTGCCAGCACTTTCCATGGCGGATAGCAAGGTTGCCTCGGTATAGCGAGCAGGGGGTTTAGTCTTTAATGGGATGGCGGAGATGGATTCAGTTTGTACAGTTTCACCTTCTTGTACGGCCACCAATTCATCATCTGCTTGATTGGATCTGCCGTACACCGTTAGCCAACCCGGAGATACTAGAACACGGCCTTCGGTTTTAAAGTGATGACCTGACGCTTCGGTAATGCGAGTGGTGACGCGGAACTCGGCAGCAGGGTAAAACACCGCCAAGAAACGACGAACAACCAAGTCATACAATTTTTGCTCTGGCTCGCTCAGACTCTTTGGAGACTCTAAGGTTGGGATAATCGCAAAGTGATCAGAAATTTTTGAATTGTCAAAAATACGTTTGTTTGGTTTGATCCAGCCATATCCAGCTTTTGCCTTTGGATCTTTAGGATCGCCTTGCAAAATTTGTTTAGCAAATGGACGATATTCTGATGAGTTCTCAGCCAGGTTCTCCATGGTCTGCTTCACTGTGTCCAAATAATCTTCGGGCAAAGCTTTAGCATCTGTACGCGGATAAGTAAGCACCTTGTGCCGCTCGTAAAGTGCTTGAGCCAGACCCAAGGTATTTTTGGCGGAGAAGCCAAAGCGTGCATTGGCCTCACGTTGCAAACTAGTTAAGTCAAACAATTGGGGCGCTAGCTGAGTTGCTGGCTTGGCCTCTTCTTTGACGCTCGCTTTTTTATCGCGACAGGCAGCCACAATGCTTTGTGCAGCAGCTTCACTCCATAGACGATTCTCGCGAGCGTCTGGGGCGGCAACATCTTTTTTAAACTTCGGATCAAACCAGCGGCCTTCATATACGCCAGCTGCAGCAATAAACTCGGCCTTTACTTCCCAATAGTCTTTAGAGACAAATTTACGAATTAACTCTTCGCGCTCTACAACAATTGATAAGGTTGGCGTTTGTACTCGACCAACTGTCGTTAAAAAGAATCCACCGCTTTTACTGTTGAATGCTGTCATGGCACGTGTGCCGTTAATGCCAACCATCCAATCTGCCTCAGAGCGGCAGCGTGCTGCATCTGCTAGAGGCTGCATGTCGGCATCACTACGCAGCGAAGCAAAGCCATCACGAATAGCTGCTGGGGTCATTGATTGCAGCCAGAGACGCTTAATGGCCTGTGGCGCTTTTGCATGCTGCGCAATCAAGCGGAAAATTAATTCACCTTCACGCCCCGCGTCACATGCATTAATAAGCTCATTAATATCTTTGCGCTTAATGAGCTTTTGTAATACCTTGAGTCGCGATTCAGTTTTGGCAATCGGGCGTAAATCAAAATAGGGCGGCACAACCGGTAGGTTTGCAAACGACCATTTACCACGTTTGACATCAAATTCCTCGGGGGCAGCAATTTCTAATAAGTGGCCCACTGCAGAAGAAATGACAAAGTCATCGCTCTCGAAATAGTCTTCATATTTAGTGAAACCTCCTAAAGCCTTGGCAATGTCATTCGCAACAGAAGGTTTCTCTGCAATGATGAGCGCCTTGGGGCGATCCACGCTTGAAGTTTTTGAGCTGCTTTTTTTGGTAGTTGCTTTAGTTGCCACGCGTTTTGCCTAAATTTGAGCTTGAAATCATGTTTTATTGGGTGCAAATAGGATGCCTAATTAAGCCCATTTTTGGGCTAATCTTTCCTACACCCCTTTTTTATTATTAACCGATAAATTAACAAAAGTCCAAAATCCTCATATTTAGGGGTTTTGGAATGCGCTTGTAATGCCTTAAATTTTCCTAAAATAGGCCTTTAAAAGGGTTTAAATGCCCTTTTCACCAATTTTCTAGCTCTTCCAGGATATCTTTGGGGGATTGGACGAGTTTGGCCCCTTGCTGAAGTAGCTGGTGACAGCCCCTTGATAGAGGGTGATGTATCGACCCAGGAATTGCAAAGATCTCACGGCCAAGCTCTAGCCCTATTTTGGCTGTAATCAGTGAGCCAGAGCGCTCAGCTGCTTCGATTACCAGGATTCCTAGCGCTAGCGCGGCAATAATGCGGTTCCTGCGTGGGAAGTGCCAGGCTTTTGGACCCAATCCTGGCTCTAATTCAGACACAAGTAAGCCGCTGCTACCAATGGCTTGGGCCAATCTTTGATGCTCTTTGGGGTACACAATGTCCAGCCCCGTTCCGCATACTGCGATGGTTGGTCGGTCCTGCTTCTGTCCAAGGGCGCCTAAGTGGGCGGCACCATCAATACCCCTGGCTAAGCCCGAAATAATGAGATAGCCCTTTGCAGATAGGGCTTGCGCAAAATAGTGGGCATTTTTGATTCCCTCTTGGCTGGCCTTGCGGGATCCAACAATGGCAACCATCGGCAAATCCAGCAAGCGAATATCCCCATATATATAGAGTGAGTTGGGAGGATCGTATAAATCTAATAGGCGAGCTGGATAGCCAGCGGAGTTTTGGCGAATTTGGATGATGTCTGAATTTTTCGGCTTGTTCATAAAGCAATTTTCAGCATGGGCGTATAGAGAACTATCAGGACAGCTTTATTACTCTGTTGGATAATTCCGATATGGCTTTATTAACTGTCCTTTGCTATCCAGATCCACGCCTACTTAAGGTTGCCAAACCCGTAGCGCAGGTAGATGCACGCATCAAAAAAATTGTGGCCGATATGGCCGAGACAATGTACGAAGCGCCGGGGGTTGGTTTGGCTGCAACACAGGTTGATATTCATGAGCGGATTGTGGTGATTGATATTTCAGATAATCAAGATGAGTTAATGGTATTCATCAATCCAGAATTAGTTTGGGCAAGCCCAGAAAAAAAATCATGGCGCGAAGGGTGTCTTTCTGTGCCAGAGTATTACGATGAAGTTGACCGTCCAGCGGTAGTTCGAGTAAAAGCGCTCGACATCAATGGAAAAGAATTTGAAGTAGAGGCAGATGGTTTGTTATCAGTCTGCTTGCAACACGAGATGGATCACTTGCAGGGCAAGGTGTTTGTTGAGTATCTCTCGATGTTGAAGCGCAATCGTATTTCTCTCAAAATCAAAAAGCGCGCAAAAGAATTAGTAGGCGAGCGCTAAGCGCCCAATGAAAATTGTTTTTGCTGGTACCCCAGAGTTTGCTGCGCAAGCAATGCGTGCAATAGAAAATGCCGGGCATCAAATTGTTTTAGCGCTTACCCAGCCAGACCGTCGTGCTGGTCGCGGCATGCATTTACAGGCGAGCCCCGTAAAACTCTTTGCGCAAGAAAAAAATATTCCTGTATTGCAACCGGCATCCCTTAAACAGAGCCAACCTGACTTGCAGAAACAAGCGGCAGCACTTGAGGCATATCAATATTTATCTGGCATTGATTTTGATGCAATGGTTGTAGTTGCATACGGATTAATTCTTCCTCAAGATGTTCTGGATCTTGCATCTCGCAATGGTGGATTTGGCTGCTTTAATATTCATGCCTCTTTGCTGCCAAGATGGCGCGGCGCAGCCCCAATACAGCGTGCTATTGAGAGTGGTGACGCCTGCACCGGTGTGAGCATCATGCAAATGGATGCCGGTCTAGATACTGGTGATACCGTTTTGGTGGGTGATCTGAAAATCGCATCTGACGAAACTAGCTCAACACTTCATGATCGCCTTGCTAAGCTAGGCGCTGAATTGATGGTGAAGGTTCTGAATGATCTAGATGAGGGCGTAGTCTTCGCAAGAACTTCACAGCCAAGTATCGGCATTACCTACGCAGAAAAAATATTAAAGAACGAGGCAGAAATTGATTGGCAGTTAAGTGCAGTTGAAATTGATCGACGCATTCGAGCTTTCAATCCATTTCCCGGATCGACGAGCAGCCTTCAAGGCGAGCAATTCAAGTTTTGGAACTCTTGTTTGCCCAAGCAAGTGCAAATAGATCCAGATGCCAAGCCTGGACAAATTGTGGGCTGTAGTGCTGATGGCGTATATGTTCAATGTGGTGAGGGCGTGATCGAGATTTTAGAAATGCAAAAACCAGGCGGGAAAAAGATTTCTGCAAGTCTATGCATTCCTGGTGGAGTAAGTGCACATCATTTAATGAGGTTTGAAAAGATGGCAAACAAGCAAGGAGACGTAAATGTTTAATTTAGCAAAGACCGCGATTTTGATGGCGGCAATTACTGCGCTCTTCATAGTGGTTGGTGGCATGCTTGGTGGTGAAGAGGGGATGTTGATTGCGCTGCTGATCGCAATCGGAATGAACTTTTTTAGCTACTGGTTCTCAGATACGATGGTCCTCAAGATGACGAATGCACAGCAAGTGGATGAGCATTCTGCTCCCCAGCTGTATGCCATGGTTAAAGAGCTGTCTGAAAAGGCTGGACTCCCCATGCCTAAAGTATTTTTAATTGATGAGGATGCGCCCAATGCATTTGCAACCGGTCGCAATCCGGAGAATGCTGCTGTTGCAGCAACCACCGGCATCCTCAGAGTTCTTTCGCCTCGTGAATTGCGCGGTGTAATGGCGCATGAGCTCGCACACGTAAAGCACCGGGATATTTTGATTTCTACTGTGGCTGCTACTATGGCCGGTGCCATTTCTGCATTGGCAAATCTAGCGATGTTTGCTGGTGGTCGAAATTCAGAGGGTCGGCAAGGCAATCCCATTGCGGCATTGGCGGTAATGATTTTGGCGCCTCTGGCAGCAAGTCTAATTCAAATGAGCATCTCTCGGGCGCGCGAATATGAGGCCGATCGTGGCGGGGCGGAAATGAGCTCTGACCCTGAGTCGCTGGCACAGGCCCTGCAAAAAATTCATGCTTATGCTCAAGGTATCCCATTTCAAGCAATTGAGCGGCACCCTGAAACGGCGCAGATGATGATCATTAATCCTCTGACAGCCGGTGGTCTTTCACAACTTTTTTCTACTCATCCCCCAATGGAGGAGCGGGTAGCTCGATTAATTAGCATGTCTAAAAACGGGGTTTACCCCGGAGCGGAATAATTTGACTGACCAAAAAACACCACGCAGTCTTCCTCTATCCGAGGCGATCACTATTTCGGCGCAAGCAATTGGTGAGGTGATGGTGGGTCGATCACTTACAGAAGTTTTGGATCAGTTGGATGCGCACGAACGCCCCATCGTTCAAAGCCTTACATTTGACGCTTTGCGTAAGTGGGTGAGATCTCATGAGTTCATTAAGGAATTCATTCCAAAGACACCCCCAGTAGAAGTAGAGTACTTATTAAGCGTGGCAATCGCCTTATTTTTGCAAAGTGGTTCAGAGGGTAAGGGCTACGCGGCTCATACGATCGTTGATCAAGCAGTAAAGGCTTGTAGTGAATATGAGCCAACAATGTATGCCAAGGGCTTGGTGAATGCTGTGCTGCGTAAGGTTAGTCTGGCAGTGCAGGCTGAGAATGAGAAACCTTATCCGCCAGACCCCATTCCTATGTTTTTTCCGCCCTGGTGGCGGGCTAGTTTGAAGCGTAACTATTCGAAGTCTTGGCAGGCTATGTTGATTCAGCAGGCCCAACGGGCACCCTTAATTTTGCGGGTGAATCTCAAGCAGCATACGCGCCAGGAATATCAAGAGTTATTGCATCAGGCCGGCATCATTTCTGAGCCCATTGATAGCATTGCTGGAATCCCATTGAATTCTGCTTTGGTCTTGCGTGAGCCTGTGCCGGTATCCGATTTGCCGGGATTTTATAGTGGTGCTGTTTCTGTTCAAGATGCAGGGGCTCAAATTGCAGCGGTATTGCTTGACCCAAAATCGGGAGAGCGTGTATTGGATGCTTGTGCTGCGCCTGGTGGAAAAACTGCTCACTTATTGGAGTTGGAGCAATGCGAGATGATTGCATTGGAGTTGGATGGTCAGCGTCTTGGAAAAATTGGCGGTAATTTAGATCGCTTGCGATTGCAATCTGACGACGTTCAGGTAGTGCGTGGCGACGCCTCAAAGTCAGCCTGGTGGGATGGTAAGCCGTTTGACAAAATCTTATTGGATGCGCCTTGCTCAGCATCTGGCATTGTTGCAAGACACCCCGATATCCCCTTCTTGCGTCGCGAGGCAGATATTAAAGCGCTACAGTTGAGGCAACGCGCTATTTTGGAGCAAGCGTGGAAGATGCTCAAGATGGGCGGTTCGCTTTTGTATGTGACTTGCTCGGTATTTCCGGAAGAAGGCGAGGAACAGGCCGCTTGGTTTGCGAATGAGCATCCCGATGCGTTACGATTGAGCGCTCCCGGACAAATTTTGCCCGCCGAGCTAAATGATGGTTTTTTCTATGCCTTGTTTAAGAAAAAAGGGCCATGAACCAATGCATTAAACAATTCACCCTTTGTGTTTTGATGGCGCTGAGTCTATTTTCAGCAGTTGCAAATGCAGAAGGAATCAAGCTTAAATCTGCTGAGCTAGAGCGGGTGGATAACGACTGGCTATTAAATGCTACATTTAAGATTGAATTAAGCCCGGGTCTAGAAGACGCAGTTCAAAAAGGGGTTGTCTTATATTTTCAGACTGAGTTTGATGTAACTCGTTCACGCTGGTATTGGTTCGATGAAAAGCCTGCGATAGCTCAGCGACTAACACGCTTGTCTTATCAGCCTATGACTCAGCAATATCGCATAGCCTCTGAAGGCTTTACCTTTTCTGCAAAAACTATACTTGAGGCCCTGCAGACCGTAGGGAGTATTGGGGGTTGGCGGGTAATTGATGGCAGTCAAATTGACGCAAGCAAGTCTTACACTGCAGCGCTCAGAATGACTCTAGATTTGAGTAAGCTACCCAAGCCATTCCAGGTAAATGCACTAAACAATCGTGACTGGAATGTCACAAGTGATTGGGTTCGCTTTCCATTTTTACCAACTGGTCCCAACCTGATTAAACGATGAAGATATCTTTAGACTTCATTGGATCAAATGCGTTTGAAAAGGATGCCTGGAAAAGACGCGCGCTGCCGATAGCAATGGCAGTGATTGGTACCTTTGCGCTCCTATTGCTAGTCTTGCTATCCATTGCAACATCAAACACTGAGTTCTTTGATAACTATTTTATTTGGCTCTATGCGGCTAATGTCATCATTGGCATTTGTTTGACGCTAGTCATTTTGACCTTGGTGATAGTCATTGCTATTCGTTGGCGTAAGGGACGATTTGGTACTCGCTTAGTGGCTAAGCTAGCTATGATTTTTGCCTTGGTTGGTGTCGTCCCAGGCTTAATTTTGTATGGCGTCTCTTTGCAGTTCGTTTCTCGCAGTATTGAAACATGGTTTGATGTGCAGGTAGAGTCAGCATTAGATGCTGGGCTTGAGCTGGGGCGCGTTACTCTGCGCGTTGCTCAAGAGGAGATTTTGGCTGAAGGCAATTACATTGCTGAGCAAATTACCCAAGTTCCATCGGGCACAAGTTCTGAGCAAGTTGGCTCCATGGTGATGAAGATTCGCAATCAATTTGGCATTCAAGAGGTAAGCCTTTTTGGTATCCAGCGTAACTTGATCTTAACCAGTGAATCGCGGCCTAAAAAATATCTGCCAGCACCTGCCCCGGATACTATTACTGAGGCATTTAAGAAGAAAGGCATCACCTCTGTAGAGCAAATTGAAGTAGAAGGTGGACAGCGTGCTTATCGGGTGAGGGCAATTGTGCCGATCGTCCGCAAAAAACAGCTCTCCGGTAAATCAGGCTCTGCTAAAGAGGTAGAAGATAAATATTTTTTGCAGTTAGTACGATTTATTCCCGGACCATTGGCTAAAAATATTGTTGCAGTTGAGTCAGCCTATAGCGATTATCAAGAGAAGTCCTTAGGCCGCACTGGCTTAAGAAAAATGTTTGTGGGTACGCTTACATTAACGTTATTTTTTGCATTATTTGTGGCGGTTACTTTGGCTTTGACCTTGGGCCGTCAGCTTGCAAGACCTCTGTTGATGTTGTTAAGGGGGACGCAGGCCGTTGCTCAGGGTGACTTATCTCCCAAACCAGAGTTAGATACTGGCGATGAATTGGGGATGTTAACCCGCCAATTTAATGTGATGACCCGTCAGTTGGCCGATACCAGGACATCTCTCCAGGAATCCAAATCATTCTTAGAAACAGTATTAGGCAATTTAACTGCTGGCGTTTGTATTTTCGATAAAAACTTCAATGTGGTTTCAAGCAATGCGGGGGCTGATCGCATCTTTGGGCAAGACTTAACGCAAATGGATGGACGTCCTTTAAGTGATAGTCCAAGTCTTGTTGAGTTTGATCAGGCAATTAAAGAGGGTTTTGCCACCATGAAGCTAGCAGTCGGCGTAGAGAGTGGTCAGCCAGACTTAGAGGCCAAGAAATCGGCACCAGTATGGCAAAAGCAGATCCAGCTCCACAGTACAAACGAGTTTGAGAATGAACCTGGTGTCACCTTATTTATTCGCGGAACTGAGTTAACTGCGGATTTACGCATGGTGGTATTTGATGACATTACTGATGTGGTCAGCGCTCAACGCTCGATTGCCTGGAGTGAGGTTGCCAGACGCCTAGCGCATGAGATTAAGAATCCCCTAACCCCCATACAACTCTCAGCAGAGAGATTGCAGCATAAGTTAGCAGGCAAGCTAAGCCCTGAGCAAGAAGAGATGATGAATCGCAGCACGGAAACGATCATCGGACAAGTCCAGGCAATGAAAGAGATGGTGAATGATTTTAGGGATTTTGCAAAAACGCCCAGTCCACAACTCAAATCAGTCTCTATCAACACTTTGACACAAGAGATTTTGGGTTTGTATGAAGGTAGCCCCATACAAACCCAACTAGATGCGCGCTGCCCAAATATCATGGGTGATCCTACGCAACTCAGGCAGATTATTCATAATCTTTTGCAGAACGCGCAAGATGCTACTCTTGAGGGTGAGCATCAGGCTGAGCCAGTTGAAGTAAAAACTGAATTAGTACCTTACGGCGAGGTCAATGGTGTGCCACAGAATGCGGTGCGTCTAACGATAAGTGATAGCGGTTCAGGATTTCCAGCTAAGATATTGGCAAGGGCATTTGAGCCGTATGTAACAACCAAGAGCAAGGGCACCGGATTGGGTCTGGCAGTGGTGAAGAAAATCGTGGATGATCACGGCGCCAAAATTGAAGTTCGAAACCGCATGCGGGGAGACGACGTGATCGGTGCACAAGTATCAATTTTGTTTATGAATCTGGCAAAAGAGGCAGCATAAGTATGGCAAGTATTTTGGTGGTCGACGATGAGATGGGAATCCGAGAGCTTCTCAATGAGATTCTGACGGATGAAGGCCACACTGTTTATGCGGCTGAGAGCGCTATGCAGGCTCGTACAATCCGCGAACAAATGCGCCCAGACCTCGTCTTGCTTGATATTTGGATGCCAGACGTTGACGGTATTACTCTATTAAAGGAGTGGTCTAAGACGGGGCAACTTACAATGCCAGTAGTCATGATGTCTGGACATGCCACGATTGATACTGCAGTTGAGGCTACACGTATCGGCGCACTCAACTTCTTAGAAAAGCCCATCGCACTTCAAAAATTACTCAAAACCGTCAACAAAGCGCTTGAGAGCGCACCCAAGTATGTTGAGCCCGTGGAGGAGAGGGTGGCTTCGGCACCCTCATCAAGCGCCAGCCCCAGGGCAGCCGCCAGCGAGCAAGTCACTCAAGCACCAGAAGGCGAATACATTAGTGGGATTGCAAAAACCTATTTTGATTTGCCGCTCCGTGAGGCTAGGGACTTATTCGAAAAAGCCTATTTCGAGCATCAAATGATCATTATGGGCGGCAGCATGACCAAGATTTCTGAATACACCGGTCTAGAGCGCACACACCTCTACCGCAAGCTAAAAGCTTTAGGAATCGACACGTCACGCAATAAAGCCGAGCAGTAAAAAACCTGCCATGAGTCCCTGGCAATAATTTTTGGGGGTATGGATGTGGCACACAGCGTTGACGTTGCGACGGATAATAGCGCTCACATCATTTCGGAATTATTCCCATGGAAATAAAGGTTAACTTTCTAGATAAGTTGCGTCTCGAAGCCAAGTTCGATGACTTTACGGTAATTGCTGATCAGCCCATTCGATATAAAGGGGATGGTTCAGCCCCGGGACCTTTTGACTACTTTTTAGCTTCCTCAGCTTTATGTGCCGCCTATTTTGTAAAGCTGTATTGCGACACACGCAATATCTCAACCGAGAATATTCGCCTTTCACAAAATAATATTGTCGACCCAGAAAATCGTTACCAACAGATATTCAAAATTCAGGTTGAATTGCCAGAAGATATTTCTGCCAATGATCGCCAGGGTATCTTGCGATCCATCGAGCGTTGCACGGTCAAGAAAGTCGTGCAGGCAGGCCCGGAGTTTGTCATTGAAGAGGTTAAGAATCTAGATGCTGATGCCCAGAGCCTTTTAACTTTGAACTCAGCCTCAGATGTAAGCACCTTTATTCCAGGTAAGGATTTGCCGCTAGAGCAAACCATTGCGAATATGTCTGGTGTGCTCGCCAATCTAGGAATTAAGATTGAAATTGCCTCATGGCGTAACCTGATTCCTAATGTATGGTCTTTACATATTCGGGATGCACACTCGCCAATGTGCTTTACCAATGGCAAAGGCTCCACAAAAGAAAGTGCGCTAGCATCAGCCTTGGGCGAGTATATCGAGCGACTCAGCAACAACCATTTTTATGCTGGTGCGTTTTGGGGTGAGGATATAGCCAATAGCAATTTTGTTCATTATCCAAATGAGCGTTGGTTTAAGCCAGGACCAAAAGATGCGCTACCTAAAGAAATTCTGGATGAGTATTGCCTAGAGATTTTTAATGCCGATGGTGAACTGCGTGGCTCACATTTAATCGATACCAATTCTGGCAATGTAGAGCGGGGAATTTGTTCCTTGCCATATGTGCGTCAGTCAGACGGTAAGACTGTGTATTTCCCATCCAATTTAATAGAAAATTTGTATGTCAGTAATGGCATGAGTGCTGGCAACACACTTGCTGAAGCGCAGGTGCAATGCTTGTCAGAGATTTTTGAACGAGCAGTTAAACGTCAAATTATTGAAGAAGAAATTGCTTTGCCAGACGTGCCACAAGAAGTGCTTGCAAAATACCCCGGCATTCTGGCTGGCATTCAGAGTCTTGAAGAGCAGGGCTTTCCGGTGTTGGTTAAAGACGCATCATTAGGCGGCATCTATCCCGTTATGTGCGTTACTTTAATGAACCCAAGAACGGGCGGAGTATTTGCATCCTTTGGGGCGCATCCAAGCTTGGAGGTCGCCCTGGAGCGGAGCCTAACTGAACTTCTGCAAGGTCGTAGTCTAGAAGGCTTGAATGATTTGCCCCCACCCACTTTCGCTAGTGAGGCAGTGACTGAGCCAAATAATTTTGTTGAGCACTTTATTGACTCTAGTGGCATTGTGTCATGGCGATTCTTCAGTGCTAAATCAAATTACGATTTTGTTGAGTGGGACTTTTCAGGTCATGGCGAACACTCCAATAGAGATGAAGCGGCAACCCTGTTTGGCATTCTTAAAGATATGGGGAAAGAAGCTTATGTAGCAGTGTATGACGAGTTGGGAGCGATTGCTTGCAGAATCCTGGTGCCAGGGTATTCCGAGGTGTACCCGATAGAAGATTTGGTTTGGGATAACACGAACAAGGCTCTGTTATTCCGTGCTGATATTTTGAATCTACACAAACTAGATAATGCCAATCTAAGCAAGCTACTAGAAAATCTAGAAAATAATGAACTTGATGAGTATGGTGATATTGCCACATTGATTGGTATTGAGTTTGACGAGAACACGCCTTGGGGTCAATTAACGGTTCTTGAGTTGAAGCTCTTAATTAATCTGGCTTTGAAACGATTTGAAGAGGCGCATGAACTTGTTGGCGCTTTTCTTCAGTACAACGACAACACCGTTGAGAGAAAACTTTTTTATCAGGCCTTAAATACGGTGCTAGAGATTGAGCTTGACGAAGATTTAGAGATAAATGACTACCTGCAAAATCTACGACGTATGTTTAGTAAGGAAAAAATCGATGCGGTGTTGGGAGCAGTAAATGGCAGTGTGCGCTTCTTTGGGTTAACTCCAACAAGTATCAAGTTAGAGGGCTTAGAGAGGCACCATCGTTTAATCGACAGTTATAAAAAATTACATTTGGCCCGGTCCTCTAGATAGGGGCTAATTACTATTTAGGCTGACCCATGTCGAACATCAAAGAATTGGCGATCATTGGCGACGGCTTTGCTGCAGCTGTAATGGTGGTGCATCTCTTGCGCAGGGGCATTGCGCCCACCGCTATAACGGTGATTGGCTCAGGCGCTCTAGGCAAGGGAAATGCATATGGTTGTGACAATCTACATTTTCGACTGAACATCCGTGAGGATTTGCCAATCATTTTTTCAAATGACCCCTTGCATTTTTCAAGGTGGGCTAAAGATAATGTAAATGATCCAGAAGCAAAGACTGATGCAGGATATTTTTATCGTCGCCAAGATTTTGGTCGGTATGTTTTTGAACTGATTTCTGCCGAATCTAAACCGGATGAAATTGAACAAATTAAAGCTAAAGTTGTCAGCTTAAGTTCGGACGATAATTCATGGAAGCTTGTTCTTGATAACCAAGCGGTATTAAGAGCAAAGCGAGTCATTATCGCTACTGGCAATCCCCCGCCCACTTGGCCTTGCGTCGTCACCACTCCTTATCCCGATCTATCTGCATCATGTCTTGTTGAAAATCCCTGGGCGGGGCATGGATTAGTCGGGGTCGAAGCTCATGAGAGCATTATTTTGCTAGGCGGAGGATTGACAGCATTAGATGCCATTAACAATTTGGTAGAGCGTAAGCATCTTGGACAAATATATGTGATTAGTCCGAGAGCCATTTTTCCTCCGGCTCAGGCGAATTGGGAAAGAAAGATTCAGCCCGTTTGGCCGCAGAATTTAAGCCCAGCTAAATTCATTCGTTTCATGCGAGATTATTTGCCTTCAATATCCACTGCGAGCACAGAGTGGCAGAGCGCGTGGGAAGAGTTGAGGACAAATATTAGTATCATTTGGCAACAATTTTCCGTGCATCAAAAGCGAACTTTATTTAAGCGAGTGGGTTGGCTATGGAATTTATATCGTTTTCGAGCCTCACCACAAACGATAGCTGCATATGAAAAGCTGAAGTCAAAAAATCAAATTCAATTTGTATTGGGACGTGCCATAGAAATCAAATGTACTGACTCTCGGGTCAGAGTGCGCTTGGGTAATGGAATTAATGTTGAGGGAGATCGAATCATCAATTGCACAGGCGTTGCATCTGATCCCTTACTAAATCAACTCATTGAAAACCGATTGGCGATCAGGGACCCGCTTGGGCATGCTATTGCGGTTGATGCAAGTTTCCGAGTGATTCGTTCACCATCTGATCGGTGGAATAGTTTATGGATGATTGGGCCGGCAACCATGGGAAGCTTGGGTGATGTCATAGCTGCAAGTGCTATTGCCAAGCAAGCTGAGCAATTGGCTGGTCAGATTGCTGGGGGCTAGAAACACTCCATAAGCCCCTTTAAATATAGCCTCTTGGATGCCGATTGATAAGTCAATTGAGTAAATTGCCATCGTAAACCCAGTTTTTAATCCTATAAATTAGTTTCATTTATAATCCTAACTCTTGGCCTGGTAGCTCAGTCGGTAGAGCAGAGGATTGAAAATCCTTGTGTCGGTGGTTCGATTCCGCCCCGGGCCACCAAGAAACACCAAAACCACCTTCGGGTGGTTTTTTATTGGAGTTTATGCAATTCCCTTGATTGGGATGGTAGTCGCTTTAAGCTTCGTGATAAAAATCACTCAGAAAGTTTGGCTAATCGTTTGCTATGTAAGACATACATTAGATACATCACGATGATGGTATTGATTATTAACACCAACACCATTAGCCAGCTAAACCTGTGAATGAGCTCATTGATCTCAAAAGGGATGTAAATAAATCCTGAAAATACGGCCAACCATTAGGCCCAACTCTTATTACACCAAATGCCGCTTGCCTCTACCCAACGCAATACGCCCATAACGCTAGCCAAGATAGCGATACTCAATATTTGATCTTGATTAAAGTTATCCAGCCAATAAAACAACGTCTGCAGGAAAGGATCTTTAGAGGCAATGCTGCTGAGCTCAGGATGATCAATCCAAGAAAATGCTTGCGAGTTTCGATGCAGGAAAAAAAGACTAATGCCAATGGTTATGGCAACCGCCCCACGAAATATTTTTAGGCAGGCAATTGTCTTTAGGCTTTTACTCATCGCCTAAATCTACAATCCATAGATTTTTGTAATACATAAAATTGTGCCATTCTGGTGCATATTATTTTTGATAGATTCGAACTAACAGATCCAACACGGTTCGCTCATGTGATGAAGTTCCAAAGTATGGATTTCTTTCCATAAAGTCATTTCTAATCATTGCCTGTGATGCTCGCAAACAAATCCTAACTTCATCTTCATCCATGATTTTCATGGTTCCAGATTGATTTCTAGTCTGCGCCCGCATTAGAGGCGCTATAAGAACATCCATTACTTTATATACATTTTCTGGGTCGGGCATCGCCTTTATAAAAAGTCGATAGAGCGGAATTATCTTCCCAGGTCTGCGAGAACGTAAGTTGTCAAAATAATATTCAGAGATCATCATCATTAATTGTCTGACAGTCCCATGATTAGGAAAGGCATCAATTTTTGGAACTAAACCAGCATGAAGGCGTGTTACAAAAAATCGCCAAAGACTAGTGTATAGGTCATCTTTATTTTTGAAATAACGATAAAGAGATCCTACTGAAAATCCAGACTTAACCGCTAAATTTTGGGATGTCACTGCTTCTATTTCTTCGGCACTCTCAATGGCATGTATAGCCGCTTGAATGATGATGTCAGCAGTAACTTCAGCTCTTGATTGCTTTGGCTGGGTTCGTAGTTTTTTATCTGAAGCCATAACTTCTTTCCATCATGAATGAAACTGAATATTGCGAGGCTATGAAATGACAAAGTAGAAAAAATGCTATCTAAATCAAATAATTAGGCGAGGATAAAAAACTTCTAAAGATGAGCATATTACAAGCTTATCGCGCCATTATCTATCTATATTAAGAGGCATGATTAAAAGCCTTTCTAATCCCACTTTCCCCCCAAGTTATGGGTGAAACTCTGCTGATAGGGGGCGCGTTACTACTTGGCGGAATAGTATCAAGCTTAGTTAAGTCCCATCCTTTTTATAAACATCAGAGCCAAAAATTCAAAGATTCTTATCAAGCAAAGCTTTGGCACAACTTACAAGTCGAATACAGCGAGAATGAAGCTTATTGGATCTCTAGGGCCCTTACAGACTATATCTATGATTTCAACAAGCGACTGTATGAAGATGTCCATATTGAGCGCTACATGAGCCATGCGATAAAAGAGAAAAATAACTTATATAAGCAGCACATAGAATCGCCTAATGTTTTATGCGAGGAGCTAGTTTTGCGAGCTGTGGAGCTTAAGGTTCCACCAATGCTCTTCTTTACTCATATGAAAGAATTGCATGGGAACTACCTGGTGCCTATGGGCAAATTAACACCTGGCTCTATTGAAAGTATGCCGGGGGCGAGCACCTATTATCTGGAGCTTACTAAATTGCCGCTGAGTACAAAACAAATGACGCATTATCTTGATATGATTAATTAGAGTCGTTTAAAAGATATTATAGGAATAGGGTCGGGTATCCTGAAGCCCTGGTCGATTTCGCCCCGGGCCACCAAGAGACACCAAAACCACCTTCGGGTGGTTTTTTCGTTTGTAAGGCTGGATAATTTAAGCAGTCAATTTAAGGTTGCTTATGAATCAGAATACAAAAGACGTTATTGAAAAATGTGCCCATCAATCTCATGCTGGTCTTCTAACCTTCCCAGAGGCATTGGGTCGCTTAGTTGAGGTTGGTGTTGAGTCTTACTTCGCGGACTATCGCAATCAATCAACTACATATTATTTGTCAGGCAATGAGGTTTGTGCTGTTTCTATGGAGATGCCTCTGGTAGAGATCCCAAATTCATTTAATAAAGATGGCATTGTTTCAGCCATTCGTGGAGCTCAAAGTGATGTGGTGAGATATCCTGAGTTTCTTAAATTAACGATGGCTGCTGGCTGCATCGGATATATTGTTTGGATAGCTGGAAGACATGTGAGTTATTTCGGGCGGCAAGGCGAAGTTCACATTGAGCATTTTCCACAAGGATGAGAGTCCCGAAGCCCAAGTTAATCCCGCCTAGAACTAGCAAGATTTCACAAGCCACCTCTGGGCAATTTTTTCTTTTTCTGATTAATATCTAGGAATTCTTTTGGGAGCTCTAAATGTTATTAGTCACCTCAATCATTGCCTGCATCTTAACTATCATCTTTATCAAACTCTCGTTTGCCGTCATTGGACTGAGAAGAAAAAACAAGTGCGGCCTGGGAAGTGGGGGTCATGATGATCTTGAGAGGGCGATTCGTGCTCAAGGAAACTTTGCCGAATATGTACCTTTCGGAATCATATTAATTGCTTGTCTAGAATTAAATGGTGCGCCTTGGTGGTTGGTTGCAATGCCGGGCATCACTTTAGTTGTTGGACGTTTAATTCACGCTGTAGGCATCAATGAGCCGCCACCAGATTTCAGTAAGCGAATTTTGGGAATGAAGTTTACATTTGCTACGTTGATTACATTAGTTATTTTGAA
The DNA here is from genome assembly GCF_018688455.1 of Polynucleobacter sp. AM-7D1. Lineage (NCBI taxonomy): Bacteria > Pseudomonadati > Pseudomonadota > Betaproteobacteria > Burkholderiales > Burkholderiaceae > Polynucleobacter > Polynucleobacter sp. AM-7D1. The sequence continues at coordinate 1,910,150 of NZ_CP061319.1, read as the reverse complement.
CTTGGGATGGGCTCTGTATAAGCTGGTTGGATAGCATTAGATATCGTAAGTTCTGGTCGATTCCGCCCCCGGCCATTAAGAAACGCCAAAACCACCTCCGGGTGGTTTTTTCATTTATAGGGTTTAGGATATGCCTCAAAAATAGGATAGAGTGTCACGGTTAGTTAAATCTATTTATATGTAAGTCTAGGGATAAAAAATGAAATGGCTGTTAAGCGTCTGCGCTTTCTTTTGTTTTGGCTCTGTGACTGCTCAAACAATGAGCCCCATTCTTTTGGAAGCTGATGTTGGAAGAGAGTCGGGAGTTTTTTCAAAATCTCCAGTTGTTCAAAGGGCAATATTGCTTAAGCCTTCCACGCAAACAGATACGGCTTTGCTTTTTTATCGTGGTTGGTCCGGAATTGCCAACATTAAGACAGAAAATGATTGGAAAAGAAACTTAAATTATTTACAAAACAATACTGAGTTGTTTGCTCAGTCTGGCATAGCGCTTGTTGTCATGGATTGCCCTAGTGATGAAAATAGCGTTGCACCAGGTAATAAGCCATTGGGGTGTAATGATGACTATCGATCTTCTGTGAAGCATGCCGATGACGTAAGAAAAATTATGACTCTACTGAAAGAAAAGTATGGGATCAAAAATTTTTATGTGATGGGCCATAGCTACGGAACAATCTCATCAAAGTGGCTTGCTAAAAATCTGGGTACTGAAATAAAGGGCAGTATTCATTCTGCATCTATGACGGTGGCTAATAACTACAACAGAAGCTATGGCTCTTCAGTGGAGTCATTTGATATGTCAGCATTGAGGGCGCCCGTGTTGAATATTCATCATGGTGATGATCAGTGCTCCCATACCCCTTATGCAACTGTTGCGGCATATTCTAAAAATAATTTGATAACAGTAAAAGGCGGTGAGGGTACGGGGGACATATGTGGTGGAACTCACTTACATTCGATGGGGGGTAGGGAAGAGGCCGCTACAAAAGCAATTATTCAGTGGATTAAAACTGGTCAAGTTCAATCCACTGTTGGCGAATAGCTTATCTAGGGCCCCAAGTATTCTCGCCCCCCTTTTACTAAGGGGCTATTTGAGCTTAGTAAATTCATACAAATCTAATTACTTCTATGTTTAGCGCATTGCTCTCTAATTGATAGTCGGCTCATTGCGCGCGAGAGGGTAGATGCGCTTGAATAACCTGTATGACGTGCCGCCTGCTTTAAACCTATGCCATCGACAATAAGCCTATGAGCTAAATTCAGCCGAATTCTTTCTATGTATTTGCCGGGCGTTATTTGCATCAATTTCTTAAATTGATGGGCATACGATGTACGCGACATACCTGCTTCTAGAGCAAGGGCATCTAGAGACCAGTTCTTGGATGCGTCCTCATGGATAGCAACAAGGGTTTTGGCAATTCTTGGATTGGCTAAAGCGCTAAATAGGCCGGTAGTTTTTTGTGGTCGAGAAACCAAATGCCTGAGCAAGCCAATCAGCAAAATATCTCCAGCCCGATTAATTAATAAAGGTTGTCCACATCTGGTGGCTGCCATTTCACTTGAAATTAAACGCACAATTTGAGTAAGTGAAGCATCTGCATTTTCTAAGTTAATTAAGAGCTGTTCTGAAAACTCCGATAAAAACATGGGTGCCAATGGCCCATCTAGTTCAACCTCAAAGCTCATCCACTTCTTTGCATGCGGTGGCAAAACCATGTCATCAAGGGCTGGGCATACGAGTAGTGCCATATTCTCAAGAGAGGGGCCTAGTTTTTGCGGATTTATATCAACGAGGATATGCAAGCCAAATCCGACGGGTTGATCATTAAGTGACACTCGCGGGGCAAGCCCTTGCAGAAGGGCGGATAGTCGATCTAGATTTGGAGTGGGCATATTTGTACTAAAAGCAAATAAATATGGACATATTGTTGCATTTAATCAGTAATAATCAATATTCATAACTTTTAAGAAGAGGTTTTCTATGCTGATACCCCGCCAAACTACTCCTGCATTAAGCGTCTCAACCTTGCATCACGGAACTTTTGATACATCCATTGATGCTGCCGAGAATTTCACATTAATAGTGTTTTATCGTGGTTTGCATTGCCCTATATGTATGAAGTATTTATTAGAGCTAGGACGCTTAGTCCCCGAGTTTGAAAAGCGTGGCGTTAAAGTTATTGCTATCTCTAGTGATACTAAAGAGCGCGCAGAGCAAATGGCTGAAAAACTCAACGCCCCTGAATTGCGAATGGGCTATGGATTAAGCTTGGATGTTGCGCGTCAATGGGGTATGTATATCAGCACCTCACGTGGCCTAACATCAATTGGCATAGAAGAGCCCGCTTTATTCTCGGAGCCAGCAGTCTTTATCGTAAGACCGGACACTACGCTTTATTACGGCGCTGTCCAAACTATGCCTTTTGCACGCCCTAATTTTACTGACCTATTGGGCGCGATTGATTTTGCCTTGGCTAAGGATTATCCAGCGCGTGGTGAATACACCGGTTCTGTATAAGCAATGATTGCTTAGGCAATGTAAAAAACGGAGATCTCAAGATGCCATTTGTACGAATAGATTTGGGTAAGCAATATCCCGAGGGAGTAGCCCAGAAAATTGGGGATATTGTTTACGAGGTGATGCTGAGGCATATTAATGTACCTGCTGACGATAAGTTTCAAGTCATTACCAGACATGATGCCAATGAGTTAGTAGTTCCTAAAAGTTATCTTGGCATTGAATATTCGCAGGGCATTATTTTCATTCAGGTAACTTTGAATGAGGGCCGCACCACCGAGCTGAAGAAAAAATTCTATAAGGCCGTCTGTGATGGGGTGGTAGAGAAACTTAACATTCGACCAGAAGATATTGTTATTAACTTAGTAGAAGTCAATAAAGAAAATTGGTCATTTGGTCACGGTGAGATGCAATATGGACCTAAAGACTAAGTACGATCACATCTAGATATGCGGTCAATTTTATAATGCCGGCAATATGAAAAAATTACTCCTCAGCTTTCTATTTGTTGGGCTCATGCCAACTGCAAATGCGCAGGTCCTCGATGCAATCCGTGGTCACGTTCAGGACCTGAGAGCGCGCACGGAAGAGCATCAAAAGATTGAAGGCGTCATCTTAAAGCGAGGACAAATTGATAAAAATGCAAAAGGGCAGGACTTGATTCACAACTCCTCTGGTGAATGGTCCTTAGTCAAGGTAGGCAATCAATTGTTTTTACAATCAAGCGAAGACTTTAGATCAAGCCCTGGGCCAGACTATCATATCTATATCAGCAGCAAGCCTGCCATTAAAGACAATGATGAGTTTAGTTCTCAACAAATTGAAGTTAGTCGAATTAAAAAACCCAATGGCGCCGCATACTATCTTTTAAAAACAGAAAATCCAGAAGATGTAAGTAGTATGCTGATTTGGTGCAAGCAGTTTAAAGAATACATTGGATCGGCAGATTTGCTCCCTACGAAGTAAGTAAAAGTAGTTTTGCTGCAGTTGGGCACCATGGGTTCTGCCCCATTCCGCCCCGGTCTACCAATTAATACTCAAACTAGCTGCTAGCGGTTTTTGATTTAGAGATCTGATATAAATTAGTGAAACAAACAGGGACCTGATATGAAACAACAATCACGCCGTAATTTCTTAAAAACCTCTGCTGTTGGTGCCGTTGCTATTGGTGCTGCCGCCGGCTCTAGTATTGATACTACCTACGCTCAGTCAAAGCCGCCAAAATCGAATATCGAGCTAAAGACGCATGAGATTTCTCAAAAACTATTTGCCGATGATGGTTTGGCAATGCCTATTGCCACTAAACCCACGGTTTCAAAATTGGCAAAGGGGCTTGATCGAGCCATGGTCCTCGGTGGTGGAGGGGAGTATTACATTGCTTGGTATTGCGGTTTTTTTCATGGCCTGATTGAAGCGGGGCTGGATATGGCTCAGCTTCCTGAGATGGTGGTTGGCACTTCTGCTGGTTCTTATATGGGTTCCTCATTGCTCTCTGGGGAGTTTTCCCGCTTGCGGACGGAGTTTGATTTTTTTGGAAAGTTTCCGGAGATTTTTGCCAAGATTGCTCCAGTAACTAAGCCCAATATCAGTCAAATGAGGGCCGATCAAATTAATATGAGTGCGACGGATGGCAGCATTGAAACTCGTAGAGTGATTGGCCATGCCGCATTAGCTGCTGACAACAAATTAAACGGTGAGCGCGTTGAAAAGGTGGCTGCATTATTGACAGGCGATAGTAAAAAAGATTGGCCGACTAGCCGGATGTTTACAACGGGAATAGATTGCTACACGGGTGAGCGCATTGTTGTTGGTCAGCAAGCTGCCAGAAAAAATAACATTCCCTTGGCGCACGGTACAGCAGCGAGTAGCTCATTGCCGGGTGTTGTTGGGCCAACATTATTGGGTCAGCGTTATGTCATGGATGGAGGAATTTGTTCTAATCCAGCTCATGTGGATTTAGTAGCTGGATCTAAAAGGGCCCTAATCATTACATTAACTGACGGTATAACGGGAGCAATTCTGACAACAATCCCACACCCCATTGCTCAAAATATTGAAGACATTAAGGCGACCGGCACAAAAGTAATGTGGATAGTAGCTGGCACACCTAAAGGGGTTGATTTGCTTGATCCAAAGCAAATTGCTGGCGCATTGCGAACGGGCTATGATCGTTCAAAAATCGAAGCAGCAAAAATTAAAAAATTCTGGACATAGGCTTTGGCATTCTAAATAACCAGAATTTGTTTACTTACCTAGGGGCGCTATATGTCTGCCATTCGCAATATCCGCATGCTTGCACGCTACAACAAGTGGGCAAACAATATGCTTTTGGATGCGATTGCTGCGTTGCCGCTTGATGAGGTAATCAAAAAGCGTGCCGCCGCATTTGGTGGAATGTCATTTGCCTTGGCCCACGTAGCTATTGTTGATCAAATCTGGCGAGCTCATTTACTTGGGAAAGATCATGGGTTCAAGTCTCGCACCACGGATTCACCAGATTCTTTGGCGGCCCTAACTGAAAAGTTAAATGAATCAGGCGATTGGTATATTCAATATGCTGACTCCATGACTGAACCACTACTCAATGAAAAGCTTAGCTTTTTGTTTGTTGATGGCGGTGCTGGAGAAATGACAAGAGGCGATATTCTGATTCATGTCTTTAATCACAAAACATTTCATCGCGGCCATATTGGAGATATGTTTTATCAGTCAGGTTTTAGGCCGCCATCTATAGACCTCCCTGTCTATTTAAGAGATGCTTTTAATGAATCAGAGCTTGGGTAAGACATCTTTAGCCAAAATTGTTTAAAACAAAATACTAAAAATATCCATCATGAGGAGACTGCATGTATAAGCTCATAGCCTTTGATGCTTACGGCACATTGTTTGATGTTTATTCCATGGGAGAGTTGGCGGAATCCTTGTTTCCGGGTAATGGCCAAGCTTTTGCTTTAATGTGGCGTGACCGCCAAATTGAATATACCCGCCTAGTCACCATGAGTGACCCGAACCCTAGCGGCAGCAAGCATTACCTTCCCTTTTGGGAGTTAACGGTTCGTTCCTTGCATTATGTTTGCAAGCGCATGAACTTAAATCTCACCTCGGAAAATGAAAAGCGCTTGATGGATCAGTATGCAAAGCTCACTGGTTTTGAGGATAGCTTAAGCGTCCTCAAGACAATAAAAGGTAAAGGAATGTCAACGGCCATTTTGTCTAATGGCAGCAGAGAGATGCTGGCAACAGTAGTCAAGAGTAATGGTTTGATGTCTTACTTGGACCAAGTTATCACGGTTGAAGATATACGACTATTTAAGACTGCCCCACAATCCTATGAGCTTTTATTAAAAGCATTTCCAGTCAAAAAAGAAGAAGTGTTATTTGTTTCAAGTAATGCTTGGGATGCGTTAGGCGCAAAGTGGTTTGGCTTTGATGTATTTTGGGTTAATCGCCTTGGACACCCTTTTGAAGAAATTGGTGAGAAGCCAAACTATGAGGGTAATTCCTTGAGTAAAGTGCTAGAAGTTATTTAGGGAATACTCCGAATCTTTGCAAGATCGGCCCCATTACAAATTGCCAAAGAATGGGGCTGGATTAATCATGGCGCCATTCCCAAGGGGATTGTTGCGCGAATTGCTGAGCCTTTCGGGTAAATCAGCATTGATTGAGGCTATATCAAAAGCTAATATCTATAATTCGCCAGATCCAACCCTAAGATAACAAGATGAGTAAGTCCCAATTAATTTCTGTGAGCTATATCAGCAAGGCAACGCAGGATATGGGTGTCTTGGCATTGATGCGCCTCACCGATCAGGCGGCGCAACTCAATCAAAAATTAGGCTTATCGGGAGTGCTTTTTTACGAGAACCAACATTTTGGCCAAATATTGGAAGGGCCGCGTACGGAGGTCATGAAAATATGGGAAAAAATTCAGCGAGATCCTCGCCATCAGCAAGTGCGCTTATTGAAGCTGGAGGACATTCAAGAAAGAAGCTTTCCCGCCTGGTCAATGCGCTTCTTCTTGGCAAAGGAAATTATTGCAAAGATGCCAAGCCTCACTAGCGTATTGGATGGCTTACCCGAGCATGATGTTGAACTCTTGAGGCTAATGCGTTCAGCAGCCGAGTAAGCATCCTTCCTTTGTGATGAGCATTCAGCGGATCTCTCGGCTGTATCTAATTGCAGCATCTCGTAATGTGTAGCTTACTTTAATGAAATCTCACGATGACCAATTTCAATCAATTGCCTAGCAACTTACCTATTCCTCAGGATGATGGGGCTGCCGATCATTTGGTTGGCATGCGCTTACCTTCCGTCACTTTGAATACCACCACCGCTAGCCGCTTTAATCTTGGCGAGAGTAAAGGGCGCTTGGTGATTTACTGCTATCCAATGACGGGCCAGCCAAATGTTGCTTTGCCAGAAGGTTGGGATCAGATACCGGGCGCAAGAGGCTGTACGCCTCAAAGCTGTTCGTTTAGAGATCACTATCAAGAGTTGCGCACTTTAGGTGTGGAGGTATTTGGTTTGAGCGTGCAATCTACTGAATATCAAAAAGAGATGGCGGATCGCTTGCATTTACCATTTCCGGTATTGAGTGATGCAGATTATCAACTTCAGAAAGCATTGCAGCTACCTACCTTTGTTGCCGCTGGAATGACTTTGCTCAAGCGCATTACTTTGATTGTGAATAATGGTGTGATCGAGGCTGTGCACTACCCAATTTTTCCGAGCGATAGTGATCCAGTTTGGGTGATCGACTATTTAAAAAACAATCCCGCTTAATTCTGTTTAGGGCAAGCTGTATTTAGCCCAAGTGAATAAAACGTTGCCGACATTTTGACTGCCAGGCACATATGCAGCCTGAATGCTGAGCTCTTTATAGCTGATTGAGGCAATAGGCAGTAAACCAGGGAAGGGAATGTAGTTCATGATGTCTTGGCGCGACATGATGAATGCAGTTGCTCCAACGCCGTACTTCCAGTCAGGACTATTGCCGATATTCCACATGGGGATCCAGCCATAGCCAACCATATACTGATAAATTCCATGCGAGTCTTTGAAGGTCATCCCATAAATGCCCTCCCAGTTACCGCTCTCATTCATTAGGCCCCTGCCAAAACCAATGCCCATCGGATATTCGGTGTATTGATTGATTTTGTCTTGGGAATACGCATAAGGCATGTGATACGTGTAGAGCGGAATATAGAGCTCGTTTTCGCCTTTATCCCAAATGGATTCCAGATGATTTGTTGTGTTTTGAAACCACTCTGAAGCGCTTTCTGCGTGTGAGCTTGCCAATGGCATGCAAAGAAGCAAAAGCAAGATAAATCTACGGCACATAACCAATCATTTCTAAACTAGATGAAGCAAAGCGCCTCCTAGGCAAGGTTTAGCGCTGCTTTTTGTAACAAACTACGTGAACTGACAGAATTATATGTTGCTTTGCAGCAATATTTCCTTGCTAAGCCCAAAATAAGCTATTAATATGGTGCAGTGCAACAAATAACCCTTTAAAGGAAATATCATGTTCAAAAATCAATTTGCAGAAAATCAAGCCAAATCCGTTGAAAGTGCTCGCGCATTGGGTCAAACTGCTCTCGAGAACGCTCAAGAGCTAGCAGAAATCAATTACCAAGCAGCTCAACAAGCCGTAGCCAATGCGCAAGCTAAGGCTGCTGAATTGTTAAAGGGTAAAGATGCCAAAGCAGCCTTAGATCTCCTGCAAAGCCCAGAAGTACAAGAGGCGGTTGCTGAAGTTGCCGCTTATCAGAAAAAAGTAGCCGCAGTATTGCGTCGTGGAAATCAAGAATTAGTTGAGGCTGTAGAAGCCGCCATTGATCAATCACAAGATGACTTAAAGAGCTTTGTCGCAGCTGCTACCTCAAAGGCGCCAGCAGGCTCAGAAGCATATGTAAGCGCCTTTACCTCGGCATTCAACACAGCAATGCAAAATTTTGATCAAGTACGATCAACCACTCAAGATGCTTTTGCAAACTTTGAGAAAAGCGTTGAAACTGCAATGAAGAGTGCAGAAGGTCAATTTGGTCAGGCTCCTAAGGCAGGAAAAAGTCGCACCAAGTAAGTAGTAGATAATGGTTAAACAAAAAGCCCCGTGTAAGCGGGGTTTTTTGCTGGCGTAATATCAAAAAAATTTGAGAAAATAGCGAGATGGCTGCTAAAAATGCTGGAAGAGGCATGCTTTTAATTCTTGAGGAAATCGTATGAATCGCATTATGTTGTTGGGAAAAATTCACAGAGCAACCGTTACAGAGGCGGATTTGCATTACGAAGGCTCTTGTGGAATCGATGAAGACTTCCTCGATGCTGCGGATATGCGTGAATTTGAAAAGATCGAGCTTTACAACATCAACAATGGCGAGCGTTTCTCAACTTACATCATTAAAGCAAAGCGTGGGTCTGGCATTATTTCTCTGAATGGCGCTGCTGCACGTAAAGCACATGTTGGCGACCATCTGATTATTTGCACATACGGACAAGTTAGCAACGATGCAGTTGCAAAGCATGTTCCTAAGATTGTGTTGTTGGGTGAAGGCAATACCATTAAAGAAATTAAAAAGGTCAATTAAATTATTGGCATTCCTGGGGCTAGGTATTAGCCAGGATTACAAAAGTAACATATCAAGATATACTAGCGCTAAGCAGGAGAGTGAGGCCATAGGCCTCCACCGAAGGCGCAAACTCCCATGAACGCTCAGGTACCCAACAGGAAGGTACTGCTTATCCTAAACTGCCGTCTGGAGAGTCACCATATTGATGGTGCACCGAAGGAGCAAGCACTAAGCCAGGTCTTAGTGTGAATCTCTCAGGTATCAAGGACAGGGGGAGCGGCAAGCGAGTGGCGCATTGAATTGCGCACGCGCAAGTTAGGAGCCCTGTATGAATACCACCCCAAGCTAAATCAGTAAGAGCGTATTAGCAATTTCCCGCATTGGGACTATTAACAATCTTACTGAATTAGGCAAACATTATGAGCAATATCTACACTAAGGAAGCCCCATACCATCCAGGCTATGAGGACGTATCGTTTAAACGCGAAGTATCGAAAACCGTATCAGAGTTAAGCGAACTGAGGTTAGTGAATGCACGCTATCTCAAATTTGCAGATGCTATTGTGGATTTCTGTAAAGCGAGTCACGTACCCACTAAAAAAGTAAACGTTGGCTAGCCAGAGCTAAAAGTAGCCATTAGAAAGTAAAAGCCACCTTCGGGTGGTTTTTTACATTCAATTCTTGATAAGATCGTTCATCAAATTGAATGCTAAATACATCATGAGACTATTCAAAATAATATCGATATTGTTAGCAAGCCTATTTGTACTTGGCGCATGCTCGAAGGAAGAGCAATCTAATGTGATTAAGGTTGCTGTATCGCCTGCCATCCCCCCAATGCTTTTTGAGAAAGATGGCAAATACACTGGCGTAGATTTGGAAATATTTGAGGGTTACTGCAAGTCTCGGGGTTGTACATTCAAAATGACTGCTTACGATTGGCTAGGTATGTTGGGCGCGGTGACTAGCGGGCAGGCTGATGTTGCGTTCTCGGGGATCTCTATTACAGATAAACGCAAAGAAGTGATAGATTTTTCCAAGCCATACTTCACAAGTACTTGGGATTTAATTAGTCTACAAAATCGTAATATTAAGATTGCCGATTTATCCCAGTTACAAAAATATACTATTGCTTATCCAACCGGCAGCGTCTTTGATGATTATGTAAAAGACGTGTTGCAGCCAAAAGGGTATTACTCCTTGGACCGAGTGAAGCTTTATCCTTCACCCACAGAGGCCTTAATTGCTTTGCAAAATGGCAATGTAGACTTGGTATTTGTGGATAGTGTGATGCTGCAAAGTTATCAAAAATCATTAAATCTCCCAGTGAGCAGTAGCTACCAAGTGGTGGGTTTTGATAACCTAGGATTTGCCTTTAAAAAAGGCTCCAAATTGAGGGACGACTTTAATTTATACCTTTCTGAGTTGGGACCAGAAAAATTAAAGGCAATTATTAATCAGTGGACGAAATAAATTGCAGTGACTTTGGTATATTGGGTTAAAGTGCTCTTAAGCTGATTATTTCAATTATTCATAAGGAAAAATATGTCTCATCATGACAAATTAATTGCCGCTTTCGAAACATACCAATCAGAGAATGAAAAGTTCCATGGTAAAGGAATCAAAGCTTCTGCTGCCAGAGCTCGTAAAGCTTTGCAAGAGATTGCCGGTTCTTGCAAAGAGCGTCGCAAAGAAATTACTGCTGAAAAAGAGGCGCTTGAAGCTAAGCCAAAAGGTGAGGGCATGTCACAAGATGCTGCTCGTCACGCACACATCAGAAAATAAATCCTTTCTGCAATGTAAAAAGTCACCTGATGGTGACTTTTTACTTAGAGGTCAACGTTTTCAAGAGCAGAACCTTTTAAGTGCCGAGTATCTGCCCATTGATCTACTACCCAGCCACTCGATTCTTCATGGCTAATCCAATTTAATGATGCATTTGGTACCGAGACAATTCGCTGTGCGCTCAGAGATTGATTACTTGCTATGCGATACATCATGTCGAGTGTGCCGCCATGACTAACTACTAATATAGTTTTACCAGCATGGCGCTCTTGGATTCTGTCTAGCGCATTTCGTACGCGTAATGAAAACTGCTGAATACTTTCACCACCCTCAAGATCATGATCTAAGTCGCGGGCGATATGCGCTTGCCAAATATCAGGCCGTAGCAGAGGGGCTTCAGTAATTGAGAGCCCTTGAAGTGCGCCAAAATTGCGCTCTCGTAAAGCGCTATCGACCTGCGCTTCCACTCCAAATAATTCAACGACAGCACTTGCAGTATCAGCCGCTCTTTTCAGGTCGCTGGTATACAAGACATCAAACCCAAGATTAATGTCTTTAAGCGCTTGAGCCATTTGGCGTGCCTGTAAAACACCTTTGGGATTAAGGGGCGTATCGGTGTGGCCTTGCAACCGTCTTTCGGCATTCCAGGCGGTTTCGCCATGGCGAATCAGGCAGAGTTTTGTAGTTGTCATATAACAATATTAAGTCGAGTTAATTTCCATCAGATTCTGAAAAGTCGAGGAGATCTCCAGGGATAAGGCATCCGGACTCGAGCGCCTCTGCTCTAAGTCCGCCCCTATTTTCAAATGCATTCATAAAATCGGGCCTTTTGAGTAGATCGGCTGGTCTTTGGCAGGGCGCACACAATTCTGTACCCCTAAACATAAGGCCTCCTAAATAGAAAATCTTACCAACCAGATCATTAAGTTCATTTACAGAGATGCCACTAATCACAAGATTTCTGCGGGTATCACTTTCACTAAAAACTGTTTGTTGTTTGGCAAGGAGCTGTTGATTAGCATGTTCAATGCCAGAAAGCGCAATGAGAGAAATATGTCGAATCTTAGGTTTGGTTTTAGAGAATGCACCTACGCCCAGAGCGTAGCGATCACCATCAATTCCTTTGCCAGCAATGATATTAGCTTGCGCAAGTTGCATCATCGATTCGCCCGCTCGAGAGGCAATTTGAATTGAATAAATTTGCGGAGATGCTGTCATGATGAGAGCATATTACATAAGAAAAAGCCCCGGTAATTTCGGGGCTTAGTACTTATGCTGCAACAGGTTCAGCGGTGGGTGCCGCGACGGGAGGTCGCTTATTGATAGCCCTCTGAATCTTTGCCTTCTCTTTAGGCTTGGTACTCGAGTCCAGCAATTTGCTTAGTTGGGCTGTAGTGAGTGGACCCAATTTAGCTTTGCCAGTCTTACTAACCATGGGGTCGTTTTTTCTATTTCTTTGATTTTGGCCAACAGCCATATTTTTTCCTAGAGTCTTGGAATGATGAACCTCTGAGCTTGCTCAGCAGACTCCCCTAAGTAGGGCGCGGAATAGTGATCACGAACCAGAATAACAGTTAAGCAGTCCAGGCGCTATGATTACATCATGATGAATACTCCTAATTTGAAATTAGCACCAATACCTTTATTGAATATGAGGGCTCGAATGTCACATCTCAAATATATTTTGTTACTGAGTGTGTTTGGTTTAATGGCCTGTGCTGCGGTATATACAGATGCATCAGATGCAAATCACGTCACCTTTATAATTAGTGATGGCGAGTCTGTGGAGTCCCTATCACCAAAGGCCAATGCCTATTGTGCTCAATACGGCAAGACTGCGTCGTTTAGAAAGAGTGATACTCAGCTGGTTGCGGTATTTGACTGCAACTGGCCAAAATCTAGTCCGCGCTAGATTTAGCCAGCAAGGTCTGATTGGTAGATGAGGCCTGCATGTTCTCTTAGTGCGTGGAATTGAATAGATTCCCAACGCTGCTGAGCTACATCTAATTCGGATTTATGGCTGGCCAAAAATACTGAAGCTCCTACAACATCCTCTGCCATGCGGTGAATATTTTCCTGGATGAATTTCTTGAGTGCTACAGGATCATCTGAGCTGACCCAGCGAGCTAAGTTGTAGCGTGCAGGCAGCAAGCGTACTTCAGCGCCATACTCAGTTTGCAGACGATGGCTTACGACTTCAAACTGCAGCTGTCCAAAAGCACCAAGTAACATCGTGCCGCCAGTCATTGGGCGGAAAACTTGAATCGCACCTTCTTCGCCAAGTTGCATTAAGCCCGTGCGTAGTTGTTTAGAGCGCAATGGATCAGCAGATTCGACCATACGGAAAATTTCAGGGGCAAAAAATGGCAAGCCTGTGAATTGCAATTGCTCACCTTCGGTGAGTGTATCGCCTAGCCTGAGAAGACCGTGATTTGGTAATCCAATGATGTCACCAGGAAAGGCTTCATCTAGAATATCGCGGCGTTGTGACAGGAAGGAAAGAGCATTATTAGTACGCACCTCTTTTCCATTGCGACAAATCTTGAGTTTCATGCCGCGTTGAAAATGTCCCGAGCAGATACGCAAGAAGGCAACGCGATCTCGATGGGCTGGATCCATGTTGGCTTGAATCTTGAAAACTACTGCAGAAAATTTATTTTCAGCGGGGCTCACCTCACGTTGCAAGGCCTTACGTGAGCCTGGTGATGGCGCAAGCTCAACTAAGGTGTTCAGAATTTCACGCACGCCAAAATTATTAATGGCAGAGCCAAAGAACACTGGTGATTGACGACCCGCTAAAAAAGCTTCACGATCAAATGCGGGCATCGCATTTTTAATGAGGTCCACTTCAGCCAGTGCGTTTTCAAGATCTGTACCTAGGCGCTCCTTCAGTGCTGGATCATTGATGTCGACAATTGCATGGGAGTCCTCGGTTACACGATCTTCACCTGCTTTGAACATGCGCATTTGAGAATTGGCAATATCAATTACACCGGCAAATGATTTACCCATGCCTACTGGCCATGTAAAAGGAACTACTTCTATTCCTAGTGCGGTTTCAATCTCGTCCATCAGCTCCATGGGCGGCTTTACTTCACGATCCATCTTGTTGATAAAAGTGACGATTGGCGTGTTACGTGCACGACAGACTTCCAGCAAACGCAAGGTTTGTGATTCGACGCCATTCGCAGCATCAATCACCATGAGGGCGGAATCAACCGCAGTTAAAACACGATAGGTATCTTCCGAAAAGTCCTGGTGACCCGGCGTGTCTAACAGGTTGATAATGCAATCGCGATACTCCATTTGCATGACCGAGCTGGCTACAGAGATACCACGCTGTTTTTCAATCTCCATCCAGTCAGAGGTTGCGTGCCGACTTGCTTTGCGGGCTTTGACGCTACCGGCAATCTGAATGGCTCCCGCATATAACAAGAGTTTTTCAGTAAGGGTGGTCTTACCTGCATCTGGGTGGGAGATGATGGCAAAGCTACGGCGTCTTAAAACTTCTGCGCCGGGAGTGCTGGAGGTGATGGTATCGATGGTAATTCTGCGCTTAATCTAATTGACAGAATTATAAGCGGGAGGGACTTCTTAGAATTGCTCCTCAGGCCTCACAAAGCGCCATTTTCCAGGCGGTAGGGCGCCCAGAGAAATTCTGCCCATGCGAACGCGCTTCAGACCTAACACTCGGAGGCCAACCATTTCGCACATGCGCCGAATTTGACGCTTGCGACCCTCTCGCAGAACAAAGCGAAGCTGGTCTTCATTCTGCCAGCTCACTTGGGCTGGCTTTAAAACAACCCCATCTAATTCCAGGCCATGTTTTAGCCTATCTAAATCTTCAAAAGAGAGAGCGCCTTCAACCCGGACTAAATATTCTTTCTCAATCGGGCTGTTTTCGCCAATCAGAAGTTTGGCGATGCGACCATCTTGCGTTAAAACGAGCATGCCAGTGGAGTCGATATCGAGGCGACCAGCAGGCGCTAAACCACGAGTATTAAAGCGTGGATTACGCCCCTTATCAAGCGGACTGGCAAAATAATTATCTGGGGTGATGAGTGAGGCAGCCGGTTGATATTCTTGCTCATCATCGTAGTGTGAGATGAAGCCCACTGGCTTATTGAGAATGACCGTAATTCGGGAAGCCTGCTGTGCTTTAGCTCCGGATTGCAATTCAATTTTCTGATGACGAAAAGCTCGAGAGCCCAGTTCGTTGACTACTTCGCCATCTACGGTTACTAGGCCCTGCTCAATATAAGAGTCAGCCTCGCGACGGGAGCATAGACCTAGCTCAGAGAGCAGCTTGGAGACGCGAATTTTTTCTTCCATGGCTACATTATCGGGCAATTACTTTAATAAAGACTAGGTTCTGAGTAGATGAGTGCTGAATGGGTTAGTAATAGGGACTGGCTTCGTTGAAAGGCCTATTTTTAAAACGTTTATGTACCCAATAGTATTCAGCAGGCCTGAGCCTAATTTCTTGTTCAAAAATTTGGTTTAAGCGTGCGGTATCTGCTTCTGGATTCTCGGTTGGAAAATTTTCCAATGGTTTGCTGATAGAGCAAACATATCCAGCTTCATTATTGTTGAGAGTCGTAATCATCATGCAGACCTGTGCCCCCGTAATTTTAGCGAGACGGGATACAGCAGTAATGGTATTGGTTTGAATATTGAAGAAGGGAACAAAAGTTGAGTCTTTTAGGCCCAAGTCAATATCGGGTGCAATGATGATGAAGCTACCCTTGCGGATTTCTCTAATCAGCTCAATAGTGTTGCCCTGGCGATCAATCGAGTTTCCACCAAAGCGATTGCGCCACTCAATAATTTTCTTATTGAAGAAGGGGCTTTTCATTCTCTGAAAAAATCCAGAGGTACGAGGCCAGCCTTTATCTTTTGCAAGTGCGCTCAAAATAATGCTGCCTTCAATTCCAATGAAATGCATATTTACTAAGATGCGCGGTTGTCGATCAGTTAAATCAACCTCTGATTGAACTTCAATCATATCGGCAAGCTGTTTTTTACTTCCAAGCCAAATAATACTTTTCTCAACCAAGCTGCGACCAAGTAGTCGCCAATGTTTTTTTCTAAGTAGATCAATTTCCTGCGCGCTAAGCTCAGGGAAACATAGCTCTAAATTTTTCTGAACTACGCGATTGCGATCGCTAGGAATATGCGCCGCCAAAAAACCTAAGCCATAGCCAATAGAGACAAGGGTCTTGTAAGGAAGCGATGCCAGAAATCTGAGGAGCGCTAGTCCTGAGTAGTTTGAAAAGTTTTTAAACAAAACTCAATTTAATTGGAATCGTAGCGAGACAAGGATGTGGCGTAGCGTCTATGCATTTCTTCGTCGGAGCTAATAGACATGCCCAAATCATTTACTAAGCCGGTCTCTAGACGATAAGCCCAGCCATGCACCGTGAGATCTTGTCCTCTAGACCATGCATCTTGAACAATGGTGGTTTCACAAACATTGACAACTTGTTCAATCACATTCAGCTCGCATAAACGGTCTTGGCGCTTGGGAGTCGGAATGGCATCACCAAGATAGCGCTCATGTTTTTGGTGTACGTCTTTAACATGTCGCAACCAATTATCAGCTAAGCCTACGCGCCTATCCGTCATTGCGGTATGCACACCAGAGCAACCATAATGACCAACAACCAAAATATGTTTGACCTTTAAAAGATCAATTGCAAATTGAATTACAGATAAACAATTGAGGTCGGTATGCACCACTACGTTCGCAACATTTCGATGAACGAATAATTCGCCTGGAAGAAGATTCACAATTTCATTAGCAGGTACGCGACTATCTGAGCAGCCAATCCAAAGATATTCTGGTGCTTGCTGAGAAACGAGGCGCTTAAAGAAGTTGGAATCTTTGGCGACCATGGCTTCTGCCCACTGGCGATTATTAGAAAATAGCTGGTCTAAGGCGTTGGAGTTCTTCATAATCATGATTTGAGTTTAAAGTATTCTTATGATGCCCATTTGGTTAAAACAAACCCCCACTGGCAT
The DNA here is from genome assembly GCF_018688455.1 of Polynucleobacter sp. AM-7D1. NCBI lineage: Bacteria > Pseudomonadati > Pseudomonadota > Betaproteobacteria > Burkholderiales > Burkholderiaceae > Polynucleobacter > Polynucleobacter sp. AM-7D1. Next base: position 1,893,257 of record NZ_CP061319.1, on the reverse strand, counting down.
TGTTCTTAATTTGCATTGTCAGCCAGGTGCAAAGCTGACCAAGGTAGTCGGTCTTCATGACGGTTGTCTCAAGATATCTCTGCAGGCTCCTGCGCTTGAAAATAGGGCAAATGAGATGTTGTTATCTTGGCTTTCAAAGCAGTTGAGAGTGCCACAAAAGCAAATTCAACTCTTATCGGGGCAAAGTAGCCGCATTAAGAGGGTTGAGATCTGGGGTTCAATTACCCCAGAGCAAATTATTGAAGTCCTAAGTCCCTGAGGCTTACCAAAATATCGCCCAAAGAATCCCTAATATCAGCACCCATTTTCCGATGTAATAAACGCTGCGGTGCTTGGCTTTCAGTTTTTTAGCCTGCGCCCTGAGGTGATAAAAATACTTAAAGAGAATATTTACAAATCCAACTTTCTCGCCCTCAACGTTTTGGGAAGATGCTGCGCTCATCACATAGCGTCCAAACCAGCGATTAAGTAATTGCACCAATTTAGTGTGAACTGGCCGTTCAACATCACAAAACAAGACAATCCGTTGGTGATCGGTCTCGTTGGCTGCGAAGTGGATATAGGTTTCATCAAACATCACTGGTTCGCCGTCTTTCCAGAAATAACGCTCTCCATCGACGTCAATAAAGCATTTGGGATCGTTTGGAGTAACAAGGCCAATGTGATAACGCAGCGAACCCGCATAAGGGTCTCTGTGACGAACCAGCGTTGCTCCAGGAGGCAGCGAGGCAAACATTGCTGCCTTGATTGAGGGTATGGATTTCAGGAGGGCGACAGTCTTTGGGCAATTTAGCTGCGCCGATGGCATTTCCTTGCCATACCAGTAGAGATGAAAGCGTTTCCAGCCCGTCCGAAAGAAGGAATTGAAGCCAATATCGTTGTAGCCTGTTGCCGCTGCAATGGCACCATCTGCGTTTAATGCGAGGGCCTCATCACGGATGATCTGCCAATGATCTTGAAGTGGTTTCATTTCAGGAAAATCAGCAACTGGAATAAATGCCCCTGCCTTAGTTTTTGAAAACAAGTAGAGCAGGCTATTAATTGGCGCTAAAAGTACTTGATAGTCTGTTAATGAGCGTACTAAGCCAAATCGCACCTTGCCCCTGAAATAAACATAAACAGCAGAGACAACAAAGATCAAAAAAACAAAGTGACGAAGTTCCATGAGGTTTACCAATTAGCGTTAACACTACTATTTTAATTTGGATGGAGCGCCGTTCGACCCATATTTTTGTAACTAATATGCTCAAATGTTAGCTATAGCCAAAAGAGGCCATAAGAAATGCACCTAATTGGCGCTGCAAAGATGATTTATTAAGGAAAACCGTATGAATGGATTCGTAAAATGGCTTTTAAGCCTTGTATTAATTGGCTTGGCTGGTTTAGCGGCTTATACTTGGATTATGCTGAATTGGAGCTATGGCAGTGGTGAGCGCGCTGGTTATGTTCAGAAATTTTCCAATCGGGGCTATATTTGCAAAACTTGGGAGGGTGAAATGGCGATGGTTTCTATGCCGGGAACTATGTCAGAAAAATTTCTCTTTACGGTACGCCAAGAAGCCGTAGCGCAAAAAATTAATGCCAATTTAGGCAAAAAAGTCGCACTTAAATACGATCAGCACATTGGATTGCCAACAACTTGCTTTGGCGATACTGAGTATTTTGTGTCAGATGTCACTGTTTTGGAGGAGTAAAAAGTAGTTAATAAAAAATTTGCTGTGACGCAGCTTTATTTTTGTAATTTTTTGTGGTTAAAATCATGTAAGCGCAAGGTGCGCTGACATCAATATCTATAAGGAGCTTCACTTGAACAAAGCAGAACTAATCGCAGCGATTGCTGACGACGCTGAGATCTCAAAAGCCAAAGCTGAATTTGCATTGAATTCTGCTATTGAGCAAATCATTAAAGCTGTTACTAAAGGCGACTCAGTACAACTGATCGGTTTCGGTACTTTTGCTTCTGGTAAGCGCGCTGCACGTATGGGCCGTAACCCAAAAACTGGCGAGCCACTCAAAATTGCTGCTGCTAAAACTGTTAAGTTTTCTGCTGGTAAAGCATTTAAAGATTCAGTTAACAAGCGCAAGAAGTAATTCTTACTTTGTTGATGAAAAAGCCCGGCTTGCCGGGTTTTTTTGTTTCTGAAGTGTGGGCAATTGTCCTGCGCCACTAGCCTGAATTACTAGCTTTGTACTAATCTCCGATGACGATGAATGCTCATCAAAATACCGGCGCCAAAACCTAGCGTCACCAGTGCGGTACCTCCATAACTAATAAAGGGCAATGGAACTCCTACGACCGGCAATAGACCGCTTACCATGCCAATATTCACAAACGCGTAGGTAAAAAAGATTAGCGTTACTGATGCGCCTAGCAGACGTGTAAACAAATTTGGTCCACTCGCAGAAATAGCTAGACCACGCTTAATTAAGGCAAAGAAAAGTCCTAACAAGACTAAGTTGCCAAGTAAGCCGAACTCTTCAGAAAAAACAGCAAAGACAAAATCGGTATGTTTTTCTGGAATAAATTCCAGATGGGCTTGCGTGCCCTGAAACCAACCCTTGCCAAAAAATCCACCAGAACCAATTGCAATCATGGCTTGAATCGTATGAAAACCTTTTCCAAGAGGGTCGCTGCTAGGGTCAAGCAGGGTGCATACGCGATGCTTTTGGTATGTGTGGACAAATGGCCAAACAACATCTTGGGCACAAATAGTGCTACCAAAAATAATGATGAGAAGAATTCCGAGTGCACCAATTCCGATAAATGGCAAGATCCACTTCCAAGGTAATCCCGCAAGAATAATCACATACATGCCTGCGGCAAAAACCAATAATGAAGTTCCCAAGTCAGGCTGACGAGCAATAAGAAATACGGGGATGCCAAGAATGATCGCAGCCACCCCATAGTCCCAAGATTTTTGAATTCCCTCTCGCTTTTGAAAATACCAAGCCAACATCAGGGGCATAGCAATCTTCATTAACTCAGAAGGTTGAATGACAAAGCCAATATTGAGCCAACGTCTTGCACCTTTTTTGATTAATCCAAATACGGCAACGGCTATCAGCAATGCAACCCCGATCCCATAAATCCAAACTGCGGCCATCTCCAACCATTTTGGCGGGATGCGGGAAACTATCCACATCACAACAAATGAAAGTGCTAGATTGCGCAGTTCATCTTCAAAACGAACGGGCGTATTTTGACTTGCGGATAAAAATATAATAAATCCAATTCCTGCTAAGCCAAGTAAAATAAGGCCTAGCTGGCGATCAAGGCCGCTAAAAATACTCAGAAAAATATTTTTTATTTTTTCTATGGCGCTCTTTTCCATTCAGGAATCTCCTTTGGCCATTTACCTTCAAGATAAAAATCAAGCGCTTTACGTGCAATTGGAGCGGCATGCTGGGCTCCAAAACCAGCATTCTCAACAACCATGGCAATGGCAATGGTTGGTTTTTCGGCGGGAGCAAAGGCAACATACAAAGCATGGTCTCGTAAGAATTCTGCCGTAGAGCCATGGTGATACTCTTTTGAGTTCAAGCTAAATACTTGCGCCGTTCCAGTCTTGCCACCAGCTTGATAGCTTGTGCCTTTAAAAACGGAGGCGGAAGTGCCAGAATTATTCACCTCAACCATAGCCTTCTTGATAATCTCAATATTCTCAGGAACAAGATCAATGCGATAACTTTCTTTGGGGGTTGTGAGGGTGCGATGTCTAGTGAAGGGATCTTCAATTGCCTTAACTAAGTGTGGCTTCATCACAATACCGTTATTGGCGAGATTTGACATTGCATGTGCCAACTGCAAAATCGTAAATGCGTTATAACCCTGACCAATGCCCAAAGAAATCGTTTCCCCTTCGTACCATTTTTGCTGCTCTGGTTTTTTGAAGGTATTTTTCTTCCATTCAGTCGATGGCAATACGCCTTTAGACTCGCCTTGTAGATCGATACCAGTGATTTGACCAAATCCAAAAGGCTTCATAAAGTCATGCATCATGTTGACGCCCATATCGCGCGCCAAGAGGTAGTAGTAGGTGTCGCAAGATTCAACAATGGACTTTTGCATGTCTACGATACCGTGACCTCCTTTTTTATCATCTCGAAAAGTATGGTTACCAAATTCAAAATAGCCTGGGTCGGAGATCGTTTGCGCCGGAGTACGTTTTTTGGTTTCCAATGCGGCAAGGGCCATAAATGGTTTATATGTTGATCCCGGTGGGTAGATCCCTTTGAGTGGGCGGTTGTAGAGTGGCTTTTGTGGGGAGTCATTCAGCTCCTTCCATGTCACTGAATCAATGCCCTCTACAAAATCATTGGGATTAAAGTTGGGCTTCGATACAAAGGCCAATATATCGCCAGTCTCGGGCTCAATAGCCACAAATGCACCACGAAAATTTCCATAGAGCTGTTCAACTAAATATTGCAGTTTGATATCAACTGACAGTACTACGTTTTTTCCAGGTACCGATGGTGAGCTTGCGAGGGTTCGTACTGGTTTGCCGCCTGCAGTAATTTCAACCTCATCGTACCCTGGCGTGCCACGTAATACTGTTTCGTAGCTTTGCTCTATACCAATTTTCCCGACATATTGAATGCCCGGCAGAAATGATGTTTGTAGCGCATCGGGATCGCCTGCTTTTGAATTATCGATTTCAACTTGCATGCGCTCGATATCGCGCTTGGAAGCACGTCCGATATAGCCAATCAGGTGCGAGGCTAGTTCGTTGTAGGGGTACTCGCGAAAGCTGCGTGCACGTATTTCAACACCCGGAAAGCGATAGCGGTTAGCCATAAATCGCGCTGTTTCAGATTCAGTAAGCATAGATCTGAGGGGAAAGGTGCCCATTTTTCTAGAATCTTCAAGTGAGCGCTTGAAATTCCGACGATCTCTTGGAGAAATCAATACGATTTGGGAGAGCTCATCAATGAGCTCATCAACATTGCCTTTTAGCTCTTCAGCATTCACATCTAAAGTCAATGCTGAATAGTTTCTGCCAATAACAATTCCATTTCGATCGATCAATAGACCACGATTGGCGGGGGCAGGGACAAGGGCGATGCGATTGCTTTCTGCTAGCAGAGCATATTTGCCATGACTTACCAGTTGTAGCCATACCAATCGAGTGATGAGCAGGAGGAAGCAAAAGGTAACAAACAAGGTCGCAATATGAATGCGCTCTTGAAATGAATCGAGGTTTGGTTTTTTAAATGAAACCATGCAGCGCTTTAAAGCGGACGATTGTGGTCAACGTCAATGGGGCGACGTTGAGGCGAAAGCAAAATTTGTGTTGCTACTGGCCATAACAATGTCTCAATCATTGCTTGGATAGCACCAGTTAATGCCCACCAATAAATTTCGCCACTCAATAACCAATGAGTGATTACGGGGAATAGTGACACTAGCAAGAAGATGGGCAGTAAATGCATCGCCTGAGTGAGAACATTCAAAACAATGATTCGTCTATGCCAAGAGATCGCAAGGTAGGCGACCAATGAGTAGCTAAAAGCATGCAAGCCCAGGAGATCCGAGTTATGCACATCCATCAAGAGTCCAAGAAAGAATGCAGCGCCTACCCCAATATAGCGATGTTGGTGAATATTCCAAAATACGATGCAAATAATGAGCCAGTCAGGAACCCAGCTGTAATTCCCAATTGGCAGCAGGTTAAGCAGCAACGCACACAGCAGGCTGAAATAAATAAAGACTGGGTTAACCGGTCGCAGAATATAGCCGCTTTGAAAATCAATCATTGCATGCCTCGCGCACGAGTTTGACGGCGACCTGGAGCATTAACTATCGGTGCGCCTAATTTATTGCTGCCAGTAGAGGCATTGGCATCCCACTGAGGATCATAAAGAAGGGCTAAAGCCTGGCGATAGCGATTGACGGGGGCAATTGGCACACAAAATACATTCGATGAGTTTTTATCCGCATTACGCTCTATGCGACTAATGACTGCAACGGCAAAACCTGGCGGATAAACGCCGTCGATACCAGAGGTAATCAGTACGTCACCTACTTCTAAATCACTGGCCACGGGTAAATAGCGAAGCTCTAGAGGGTTGCCGCGCCCAGCTCCAAATACCGCTGCTCTCAAGCCATTGCGAGCTACCTGAACAGGCACTGCAAAGTCACGATCCTCTAATAAAGAAACCTCGGCAGAATTATTGTAGAGACGCACTACTTGACCCAAGATGCCTGAATCATTGGCTATTGGACTACCTTGCTTTAGTCCGTCGGCACTTCCCCGATTAATCACAATCCGTTGAGAAATTGGATTGGGGGGATTAAATAAAATTTCCACCGACAATGTTTTATAGGGAACTTGATTTTGTAAGTCGATGAGCTGACGCAAATTTTGATTTTCAATTAAAAGAAATTCAGATTGATTCGCAAGCAGAGAAAGTTCAGCTTGGCGGACTTTCATTTCTTGGTTTTCTTTATCGAGTGTTCCACGACTGGTGAAATATTCTGATGTCGCTTCATATGCATTGCGCGGCATCATCATCACATACTCTAGTGGGCGCAATAGCCAATTGACATTGTTGCGAATTGGATCGAGCGCCTTATAGCGAAAATCGATCAACATCAATGCGATGCTGATCGATAGACAGACAATCAGTTTGACTAAAGCCGGAACGCCTTGTCTGAAAAGAGGAGGAGCGCTATGTTGCAATTCCCTAATCGACGCTTAGGTCAATTACTCTTGAGAGAACACGCCGCCCAACTTGTCCATGCGCTCTAAGGCGATGCCGCAACCACGTGCGACGCAAGTGAGGGGATCTTCTGCAACATGGATAGGAAGGCCAGTTTCTTCTAAGAGCAAGCGATCGAGGTCACGCAATAGTGCGCCACCACCAGTAAGCATCATGCCCCGCTCGGCAATGTCAGATGCTAGCTCAGGAGGTATTTGTTCTAAAGCAGCTTTTACTGCTGTCACGATTTGATTCAATGGGTCAGTTAAGGCTTCCAAAATCTCATTGCTAGTCACAGTGAAGCTGCGTGGAATACCTTCAGAAAGATTGCGGCCTTTTACTTCCATCTCGCGAACTTCAGCGCCGGGGAATGCGGAGCCGATTGTTTTCTTAATCAACTCGGCAGTTTGTTCGCCGATCAACATTCCGTAGTTACGACGGATGTAATTGGTGATGGCCTCATCAAACTTATCGCCTCCAACACGAACAGAGCCTTTGTAAACCATTCCGCCCAATGACATCACGCCCACTTCCGTTGTGCCGCCACCAATGTCAACAACCATAGAGCCGGCAGCTTCGGAAACTGGTAAGCCAGCACCAATCGCAGCAGCCATTGGCTCTTCAATTAAAAATACTTGTGACGCGCCTGCGCCCAAAGCCGATTCGCGAATAGCGCGACGCTCAACTTGAGTAGAGCCACACGGTACGCAAATAATGATGCGTGGGCTTGGCTTTAGCAGCTTGCTCTCATGCACCATTTTGATAAATTGCTTGAGCATTTGCTCGGTAATCGTGAAATCGGCAATAACGCCGTCTTTCATCGGGCGAATCGCCTCAATATTCCCTGGAACGCGCCCTAACATCGCTTTTGCTTCTTTTCCAACTGCCAAAATGGTTTTTTTGCCATTTGGGCCGCCTTCGGTGCGAATTGCCACAACAGATGGTTCATCAAGCACAATACCCCGTTCACGCATGTAAATTAAGGTATTAGCGGTGCCTAGGTCGATAGCCAGGTCATTAGAAAAGTAGCTGCGGAAAAAACCAAACATGATGTAGTGGGAAAATAAGTAAGTGTTAAAAAATATATATATGAATGATACCCTAGCGCCCCATGAAACTTGATGATGTCCAGCGCATTGCGCACCTTTCTAGCCTTGACTTAAGTCAGGCAGAAGCCGAGGCAGTATTGCCTCAACTACAGGCAGTTTTTGCTTTGGTTGAGGAGATGCAGGCTGTTGATACAACAGGCCTTGCTCCCTTGGCTCACCCCATCCTCTTCTTGCGAGACTTGGCACAACCATTGCGCAAAGATGACGTTACTGAAACTGACCATCGTGCAGAAAATATGCAATCCGCCCCCGCTGTGCAGGATGGATACTTCTTAGTCCCACGGGTGATCGAATGAGTTGGCACCAAACCCCCATAGCTTTAATGGCCAAAGCATTGGCAGCAAAAGAGGTCTCTAGTACCGAGCTGACAAAGTATTTTTTAGATCGTATTGAGGCTGGAAAGCGCTTCAATGCATACCTTGATGTAAGCACTCACTTAAGTTTAGAGCAAGCATCTAAAGCAGATAAAATCATTGCCTCAGGTAAAGCCGGAAAATTAACGGGTATCCCAGTTGCGCATAAAGATGTCTTTGTGACGCGCGGCTGGAAGTCCACTGCGGCATCCAAAATGCTCGAAGGCTACCTCAGCCCATTTGATGCAACGGTAGTTTCGAATCTTGGAATTCCGGATGAGTTGAATCCAAATGGTGCTGGCATGGTTTGCCTTGGCAAAACCAATATGGACGAGTTTGCAATGGGCTCCTCTAATGAGAATTCTGCCTATGGCCCAGTCTTAAACCCGTGGAATTCAGAATATGTTGCTGGCGGATCTTCTGGAGGTTCTGCAGCGGCAGTGGCCGCAGGATTAGCCCCGATTGCAACAGGCACGGATACGGGTGGATCGATAAGGCAGCCCGCTGCTTTTTGTGGATTAACCGGAATTAAGCCAAGTTACGGGCGCGTATCTCGTTACGGGATGATTGCCTACGCCTCTTCATTAGATCAAGCAGGCCCGATGGGTAAAACGGCTGAAGACTGCGCTTTATTGCTCACAGCAATGTCTTCCCATGATCCGCGTGACTCCACTTCGCTTGCCGATTCTGGAGAGGATTACAGCCGCTACCTCACACAAAATTGGAAAGAGGGCAATGCAAGCCCTATGAAACCTTTAGAAGGTTTGCGGATTGGCTTGCCAAAAGAATTCTTTGCAGAAGGCCTTGCACCGGAAGTGGCTAATGCTGTCAATGCAGCTGCAAAAGTATTACAAGATTTGGGTGCAGAATTGCTTGAAGTAAGTCTCCCTAAGACTAAGTTATCCATCCCGGTGTATTACGTTTTAGCCCCAGCTGAAGCCTCAAGTAATTTGAGTCGCTTTGATGGTGTGCGTTACGGACACCGCGCAAATGAATATCGTGATTTATCTGACATGTATAAGAAATCACGCACCGAAGGATTTGGAGCAGAAGTGAAGCGGCGTATCTTAGTTGGTACTTATGTGCTCTGTCATGGTTATTACGATGCCTATTATTTACAGGCACAAAAAATTCGTCGCATTATTGCCGCGGATTTTCAGGCAGCATTTGAGAAGTGCGATGTGATCTTGGGGCCAGTTGCACCAGATGTTGCATGGCGCTTAGGTGAAAAATCAAATGACCCAGTGCAGATGTATTTAGAAGACATTTACACACTCTCAACGAACTTAGCAGGACTGCCGGCAATGAGTGTTCCTTGTGGATTTAATTCAAGCAAGTTACCTATTGGGATGCAGATCATTGGCAATTATTTTTCTGAGGCGCGCTTACTACAGGTGGCTCATCAATATCAGCAAAGTACTGACTGGCATTTGCGTCAAGCAAGCGAGGTGGCATGATGCAATGGGAAATCGTTATAGGTCTAGAGACTCACGCACAGCTTCAAACGCAATCGAAAATCTTCAGTGGCGCAAGTACACGCTTTGGTGCAGGACCCAATACCCAGGCTTGTGCAGTTGACTTGGCTTTACCTGGTGTTTTGCCAGTATTGAATCGTCAGGCGGTTGAGCATGCCATTCGCTTTGGTTTGGCAGTTAATGCCAAGATCTCGCCAGCAAGTATTTTTGCGCGCAAGAATTATTTCTACCCTGACTTGCCAAAGGGATACCAGATTAGTCAGATGGATCTCCCTGTAGTTGTAGGTGGTCATCTGGAGATATTGGTTGGCGATCAAGTCAAGGTAGTTGAGCTCACGCGCGCCCACATGGAAGAAGATGCTGGTAAGTCGGTTCACGAAGAGGGCTTCTTAGGCCCACATGGCGAAGCCTCTAGCGGTATCGACCTGAATCGTGCCGGCACCCCATTATTAGAAATTGTGACTGAGCCGGTGATGCGCAGTGCTGCTGAAGCAGTGGCTTATGCAAAAGCACTTCACACGCTAGTTGTTTGGCTTGGGGTGTGTGATGGCAATATGCAAGAAGGCTCTTTCCGTTGTGATGCCAACGTATCCGTTCGACCAGTAGGCCAAAAAGAATTTGGTACCCGTTGCGAAATTAAGAATCTGAACTCGTTCCGCTTTTTAGAGGAGGCGATTCAATATGAAGTGCGTCGCCAAATCGAATTAATTGAAGATGGTGGCACAGTCGTGCAAGAAACCCGCTTGTACGATCCCGATCGTCAAGAAACTCGCAGTATGCGAAGCAAAGAGGATGCGAATGACTACCGCTACTTCCCGGATCCCGATCTATTGCCAGTCGTGATTGACGATGCCTGGATTGCCGATGTGCGCAGCAAGATGCCAGCTCTACCAGCGCAGCTTCGTGAGCAGTGGCAAAGCGAGTTTGGTTTAAGTGCCTACGATACGCAATTACTCACACAAGATCGCGACACTGCAAAAGTATTTGAAGAGCTGCTCGACATTGTTGGTAAGTCTTTGGCAAAAGCTGCGGCCAACTTAATTGCGGGTGAGTTTGCTTCATCATTGAATCGTGCTGGTATTGCTACCGCAGATGCCCCCTTAAAAGCTGAGCATTTAGCACCGCTATTAACTCGTGTGGCAGATGGCACTATCTCTAACAAGATTGCAAAAGACATCTTTGCGATTCTGTGGGAGCAAGCCGTCACTGGTAAATCTATTAGCACTGTTGATGAAGTGATTGAATCTAAAGGTTTAAAGCAAATTAGTGACAGCGGTGAGTTGGAAACCATGATCGATAAAGTGTTGGCAGCTAATGAGAAGTCTGTTGAGGAGTTCCGCTCTGGTAAGGAAAAGGCATTTAATGCCTTGGTAGGCCAAATTATGAAAGCCTCACAAGGTAAAGCCAACCCAGGGCAAGTGAATGAGCTGTTGCGTAAAAAGCTGGGCTAAAAAGTTAAATAAAAAATATGCAAGAAAGAAATAAATGAGCGCAATCGATCCCAAGCAGGCCGAGCAAGAAGAATTGGTAGCAGAGTGGTTACGCGCTACCCCAGGTTTTTTTGAGCGCTATGCCAATCTCTTAAATGAAATTCGCTTGAAGCATCCACATGAAGATCGCGCTATATCATTGCAAGAGCGCCAGATGACTTTGTTGCGCACACAGAACCAAGAGCTGAACCGCCGCCTGAGTGAGATGTTGCACTTCGGTAGTCACAACGACAAAACTCAACAGAGGCTAGTGGCTTGGTTATTACGCCTAATGGGTGCCAACACGAAGGCAGATGTAGAGTCTGCAGTGACAGCGGGTTTGGCAGAGGTATTTGAGGTGGAAGCTGCACAACTCTTGTCACCCAATACAGCATTTGGTCCTTGGATCGATACGCCGCTTTGTGGCTCTGCTAAAGAGCTGGCTGCAGCGAGCGTAGATTTGTTGGCAACTCAAGTGAGCATTGATCCTGAGTGGCAAAGTATGGTGGCTATTGGCCTGCCATTAGGCAAGAGTATTGGTGTGGCGCAATCGCCAGCAGTGCTTTTGTTGGCCAGTAAAGATGAAACTCGATTTACGGCAGATATGGGCGCATTTTATTTGCGTCAAATTGCCGAACTCACTGCTGCAGCTTTGGATCGTATCCAGGCTTATGAGCCAAGCACCAGCTGATCTTCATCCCTTAGTGCAAGAGTATTTGCACGAGCTGCATGTTTTAAGGCAGCTCTCACCTCATACGCTTAAAGCGTATCGCATGGATCTGGTTGAGCTGCAGGAATTAGCAGCAGATGATTCCATTGAGTTATTAAAAGTCACAAATGCGCATGTGCGTCGCTGGGCGGGTCGCTTACATTCCAAAGGAAAATCATCCCGTACGATTGCTAGAGCGCTTTCTGCATGGCGCGGCTGGTATGACTGGTTGACTGAGAAAGATGCCCGTCGCGATGCGCAGGCAGGAAAGGTAACCGCCAATCTAGTCGCCAATCCTGTTGATGATGTGAAGGCGCCCAAACGTTTGAAGTCTTTGCCTAAGGCGCTCTCAGTTGAGCAGGCACTCTCTTTAGTAAACCAAGCCGTGAAAGAAGCCGAAGAAAAAAAAGATCTCGAGACTGTACGTGACGCAGCGATCATTGATTTGCTGTATTCATCAGGCCTACGTTTATCTGAGCTTCTTGGCATTGATGTAATGCAAAGCAAAGATCGCCAACAAGAGTCTGCCGGCTGGTTGGATTGGGATGCTGCAGAAGTCACGGTGTTGGGTAAAGGTGGCAAGCGCCGCTCAGTCCCGATTGGTGGACCTGCAATGCAATCCCTCAAAGTCTGGCGTGCGGTTCGTGACCAACTGGAGCAGGCAAATGTATCAATGGCTTTATTTATCTCTGCTAGCGGTGCGCGCCTATCCCCTCGGACTGTGCAGGCGCGTCTGCGCACTTTGGCGATGCGTGCCGGCCTGCCGACCCATGTGCATCCGCACATGATGCGCCATAGCTTCGCAAGTCATGTATTGCAATCGTCCCAAGATTTGCGGGCGGTGCAGGAAATGCTGGGGCATGCCAGCATTGCCAGCACGCAGATTTATACCTCTTTAGATTTCCAGCACCTAGCGCAGGCATACGATAAAGCCCATCCACGCGCAAAGGCTGGCAAAGCGTGAGGAACTCGGTAAGATAGAAGGTTTCCCATTTAGGGAATGTATTTATAGATTTTGAATGGATCGATCATGGCGTTAATTCCAGTAACAATTCTTACAGGCTTTTTAGGTAGCGGCAAAACGACTTTGCTCAAACACATCTTGACTGAAGAGCATGGCAAAAAAATTGCCGTGATTGAAAACGAGTTCGGCGAAGAGAATATTGATAACGACATCTTGGTTCAAGACAATCAAGAGAACATTGTGCAAATGAGCAATGGTTGTATTTGCTGCACTATTCGCGGCGATTTAGTGGAGGCCCTCAATTCACTCTGGGAGCAGCGTAAAGATAAAAAGATTAGTTTTGATCGCGTAGTTATTGAAACTACCGGTGTGGCTAATCCAGGCCCGGTGGCCCAAACATTCTTTATGGATGATGATGTTGCGGATCATTACGTATTGGATGCGGTAGTCACTCTTGTAGATGCCAAGCATGGCCCACAGCAGCTCACTGAGCATGAAGAGGCACAGCGCCAGGTAGGCTTTGCCGATCAAATCTTCATTACTAAGACGGATTTGGTATCGCCGGCTGAAGTGGATGCTTTGCGCAATCGTTTGATGCATATGAATCCCCGCGCCCCAATTCAGGGAATATCTAAGGGGGTAGTGCCCTTAGACGCTGTTTTGGATCTTAAGGGCTTTAATTTGAATTCCAAGCTCGATATTGACCCTCACTTCTTGGAGCAAGACGATCATGATCACGCCACTTGTGGCCACGATCACAGCCATGACCACCATGATCACAGCACTTGTGGGCATGACCATAGTCACGACCATCATGGCCATGCAGGCCATACAGACCGCATTCAATCCTTCGTTTTTCGTAGTGATAAACCCTTTGATCATAAAAAATTAGAGGACTTCCTGGGGGGTATTTTGGAGGTCTTCGGAGAGAAGATGTTGCGCTATAAAGGCGTCCTCTATGTGAAGGGTAGCAACCGAAAAGTCGTGTTCCAGGGCGTTCATCAGATGATGGGAAGTGATTTGGCGGGTGTTTGGGGTGCTGAGCCAAAGCAAACGCGGATGGTTTTTATCGGCATTGATTTGCCTAAAGATACCCTGCTGGCTGGGCTTGAAGGGTGTTTGGCCTAAGAAATATCAAGTACAATCCGGCGCCACGGTCAATATTGATAAATATTGGCAAAAGGGCGGTAAAAGTTTGGCAGAATGAAGTAATAATGGTTTAGATCCATGGAAAGAACGAAATGACGGTAAAAACACCAACGAAAGCTACGGCTACAGCAAAAGCGCCTACTAAGGCTGCAAGTGCAAAGGCTGCTAAGGGTGCCCCTTTAACAGAAGTTGAATTGCTCAAGATGTCCGAAAAGGACTATATGAATGCGGCTCAGCTGGATTTTTTCCGTCAAAAGCTCCTGACTTTAAAAGATGATATTTTGAAAAATGCTTCTGAAACTACAGAGCATTTGCGTGAGAATATTTTGGTGCCTGATCCTGCTGACCGTGCAACGATCGAGGAAGAGCATGCACTTGAGCTGCGCACACGTGATCGTGAGCGCAAGCTCTTGAAAAAAGTTGAGCAGGCTTTGGCCCGCATTGAGTCTGGTGATTATGGTTGGTGTGAGGAAACAGGCGAGCCGATTGGTTTGAACCGTTTAATTGCACGTCCAACAGCAAATCTCTCACTGGAGGCGCAAGAGCGTCGTGAACTTCGTCAAAAATTGTTTGGCGATTAATTACTAGACTGAATATACAAGTAGCAATGACTAAGCAATCCCCATCTATTAGCGAAATCCCACCCTTACTTAAGGCGGAGATTTTGGCCGAGGCTTTGCCTTACATTCGCGCTTATCACGGTAAGACTATTGTGATTAAGTACGGCGGGAATGCGATGGTCGAAGAGCGCCTGAAAGAAAGTTTTGCGCGCGATGTCATTTTGCTAAAGCTGGTTGGTATGAACCCAGTAGTGGTGCATGGTGGCGGTCCGCAAATTGATGAAGCCCTCAAGAAGATTGGTAAGACCGGCACCTTTATTCAAGGTATGCGCGTAACCGATGAAGAAACCATGGAAGTGGTGGAGTGGGTTCTCGGCGGTGAAGTACAGCAAGATATTGTCATGTTGATTAACCACTTCGGTGGCCAGGCGGTTGGTTTGACTGGTAAAGATGGTGGCTTGATTCGTGCGAAGAAGATGTTGGTTGCCGATGAAAAGAAAGTAGGCGGCACTATTGATTTAGGGTTTGTTGGTGAGATTGAAGCCATTAACCCGGCAGTTGTTAAAGCATTGCAAGATGACGCATTTATTCCAGTGATCTCTCCGATTGGATTTAGCGAAGAAGGTCAGGCATACAACATCAATGCTGACTTGGTCGCTGGCAAGATGGCAGAAATTTTGCATGCAGAGAAATTGGTCATGATGACCAATATTCCGGGCGTGATGGATAAGGCCGGCACACTCTTAACCGACCTGACTGCACGTGAAATTGATGGTTTGTTTGCTGACGGCACGATTTCTGGTGGAATGTTGCCAAAGATTTCCTCTGCATTAGATGCGGCAAAGAGTGGTGTGAATTCTGTTCACATCATTGATGGTCGAATTGAGCACTCACTGTTGCTTGAGATTCTGACTGAACAAGCTTTTGGAACAATGATTCGCTCCCGCTGAGAGTGGATAAGAGATATAGATATGCGTGATTCCTTAGACCCTACTGCATCAGAGATCGAAGCGACAGTTGCCGAAGAGGGTAAGACACGCAAGCGCCCGCGCCCTGGTGAACGTCGTCTACAGATCTTGCAGGTGTTGGCAGAGATGTTGCAAAACCCAAAGGGTGAGCGAGTCACTACTGCAGCATTAGCGGCAAAAATTCAGGTATCAGAAGCGGCGCTCTATCGGCATTTCGCTAGTAAGGCGCAGATGTTTGAGGGCTTGATTTCATTTATTGAGCAAACAGTTTTTGGTTTGATTAATCAGATTAATCAAAAAGAAGAATCTGGGCTTGCACAAGCTCGCGGGATTTTGCAGATGCTGTTGTTCTTCGCAGAAAAAAATCCTGGCATGACTCGCGTACTTTTGGGTGATGCTTTGTTGCAAGAGGATGATCGCCTGCAAGAGCGTATTACACAGGTGCTGGATCGCGTGGAGGCATCTCTCAAGCAGTCTTTACGCATTGCTCAAACCCAAGGCGGTGCTTGGGCGAATGTAAGTCAAGATGAGGTTAGTGTCCGAGCAGCTATGTTGATGAGTTGCGTCCTAGGTCGCTGGCATCGATTTGCTCGAAGCGGCTTTAAGAAGCTGCCAACCGAAGCATCTGATATTAGCCTTCGCATTCTTCTGTCCGAATGAGCGAGTTACATCTCTCTAGAAACACTATCCACTTTGCCGAGCCCTTGCCTTTGCAAAGTGGCGCCATCTTATCGGGCTACGATTTAGTTATTGAAACTTACGGCAAGCTGAATGCCGATAAAAGTAATGCTGTGCTGGTTTGCCATGCGCTCAATGCATCGCACCATGTAGCCGGTCCTAACCCCGATGATGCAAGCGATATTGGTTGGTGGGACAACATGATTGGGCCAGGCAAGCCAGTAGATACAAATCATTTCTTTGTTATTGGGGTTAATAACTTAGGCTCTTGCTTCGGATCGACCGGGCCAATGAGCATCAATCCTGCCACTAAAAAGCCTTATGGCGCAGACTTCCCTGTCATCACGGTTGAGGATTGGGTCAATACTCAGGCGCGTTTGGCTGATAAATTGGGTATACGTCGTTTTGCTGCAGTCATGGGTGGAAGCTTGGGTGGAATGCAGGCATTAGCATGGTCTATCCAATTTCCAAAACGCCTTGGCCATTGTTTGGTTATTGCCTCGACGCCAAAACTGAGTGCGCAAAACATCGCGTTCAATGAAGTGGCACGTAATGCTATTTTGTCTGACCCAGATTTTCATGGCGGTAATTATTACGAACATGGCGTAGTGCCGAAGCGCGGGCTAAAGTTGGCTCGTATGGTCGGACACATTACCTATTTATCTGACGATGATATGGCGGAAAAGTTTGGGCGCGAGCTGCAAAGGCCACATGGCGAATCTCAAGACTACCGCTTTAGCTTTGATGTGGAATTTGAGGTTGAAAGTTATTTGCGCTATCAAGGCGATAAGTTTTCTACTTACTTTGATGCCAATACTTATTTACTCATTACCAGGGCGCTAGATTATTTTGACCCTTCTCGTCGTTATGAAGGAAGTCTCAATCGTGCTCTAGCGGAAGTGCAAGCTAAGTTTTTGGTCGTGAGTTTTTCTACTGATTGGCGCTTCCCCCCTAATCGCAGCCGCGAAATTGTGGAATCTTTACTCAGTAATAAGAGTGAAGTGAGTTATGCAGAGATTGATGCACCACATGGGCACGATGCTTTCTTGTTGGATGATCCGCGTTATCACAATCTGATTCGTGCTTATTTCAAACAAATGCTTGAGGTTAAATCATGAAGCGCGCTGACTTTGCCGCGATAGCGAACTGGATTGCGCCCAATAGTGAAGTGCTAGACCTGGGTTGCGGCGATGGTAGTTTCTTGGAGTATTTGCAGAAACAAAAGCCAGTCCATGCTTATGGCGTTGAGATTGATGATGCCCGTGTACTCTCATGTGTGCAAAAGGGTTTGAATGTCATTCAGCAAAATCTTGAAGGCGGTTTGGCACTTTTTGAGAACAATAGTTTTGATACGGTTGTACTCTCTCAAACACTACAAACCATTCATGAGACTGAAAAGATCTTGCGTGAAGTGGTGCGCGTTGGCAAAGAGTCAGTTGTTTCTTTCCCAAATTTTGGTCATTGGTCACACCGCCTAGCAGTTGGCTTTGGCCGTATGCCAGTTTCTAAAAGCTTGCCTTACCAGTGGTACAACACACCTAATGTGCGCGTTCTTACCGTTGCTGATTTTGAAAAATTAGCCTCAAGCTTGGGTCTCCAAATTCTGGATCAATGCATCTTGCATGAGGGTCGTCAGGTTACTTTGATGCCGAATCTTTTTGGAAGCCTAGCGCTGTTCCGCGTTCGACGTGCTTAGTACCCTTCAGTCCTGGCTGAAAGATTTTCGGGTTTATCTCGAATGGCCATGCCTCCGAATGCTCTTCTTGGGCTTCTCCGCCGGTCTACCTTTGTTGCTTATTTTGGGAACCTTGAGCTTTTGGCTAAGAGAGGCTGGTATTGATCGCAGCACGATTGGTTATCTGACTTGGGTTGGTTTGATCTACGCGTTTAAGTGGATGTGGGCCCCTTTAGTAGATCGATTACCCATCCCTTTGTTATCAACATTATTTGGTAGAAGACGTAGTTGGCTGCTTTTTGCGCAGTTGCTCATTATTCTGGGTTTGGTCGGTATGGCCAGCATTGATCCCAAAGCTCAACTCACACCAATCGTGTGGTGCGCTCTTTTGGTTGCCTTTGGTTCTGCAACGCAAGATATTGCCCTAGATGCTTTTCGAATTGAGTCTGCAGATAGTGATCATCAAGCAGCATTAGCCGCTACCTATCAAACGGGCTATCGCCTCGCATTGATTTGGTCTGGTGCAGGCGTTCTCTGGTTGGCTGCCCGCGCTGAGTCAGGCTCTGCTAGCTATGATCCTGCTGCATGGCAATTTGCCTATCTATGCATGGCGCTCTCGATTAGTGTGGGCGTGCTCACCACCTTATTTAGTAAAGAGCCGGTTCGTATTGAGCTTGCAAAAGCACGCAATGCAAAGGCATGGCTACATCAAACCTTGATTGAACCATTTGCCGACTTTATTAAGCGTTACGGTTGGCACGCTATTTTGATTCTGTCTTTAATTGCCATCTATCGTATTAGCGATGTGGTGATGGGAATTATGGCTAACCCATTTTATGTAGATATGGGATACACCAAAGATGAGGTCGCAGCTGTTAGTAAAGTCTTTGGAGTAGTGATGACATTAGTCGGCGCCTTCCTTGGGGGTGTACTCACTTTACGTTTTGGCGTGATGCGCATTTTGTTATTGGGTGCAATTTTATCGGCCGTCAGCAATTTATTATTTGCTTGGCTTGCGACACAGGGCCACGATTTGCATGGCTTGGTTTGGGTGATCTCTGCGGATAACCTGAGTTCCGGAATAGCTTCGGCAGCGTTCATCGCATTCTTATCGGCCTTGACGAATATCCAGTACTCCGCAACGCAGTACGCATTGTTTAGCTCCATGATGCTCTTATTGCCAAAGTGGCTGGCTGGATTTTCTGGCGTTTTTGTAAATAACTTTGGCTATGCAAGTTTTTTTATCAGTACCGCAATTATTGGAGCGCCGGTCTTAATTCTGATTTGGCTCACCATCCACTTCAAAGTAGTGGAATTCAAAAAACACGATTCACAAGTCGCTAAATAGACCAGTCGTAATCTACTGTGAGTGGTGCATGATCTGAGAAACGCTCCTCTTTATACACCGCAGTATTTTTAGCGCTTCCCGCAATTCCTGGGGTGGTGATGTGATAGTCGATGCGCCAACCCACGTTCTTTGCATAAGCTTGACCGCGATTACTCCACCAGGTGTAGCAGGCATCAGTTGCTTCGGGCTCTAGTTTTCTATAGACATCTACGTAGCCAATTTTGCCAAATAGGTTTGTCAGCCAAGCGCGCTCTTCGGGTAAAAATCCTGAGTTCTTCAGATTGCCTTTCCAGTTTTTAAGGTCAATCTCGTTGTGGGCAATATTGACGTCCCCACACAGCACAATTTCACGCCCTGACTTTTTGAGTTCAACCAAGTGTGGCAAGAAAGAGTCTAGATAACGATATTTTGCTTCCTGCCTTTCTGGCGAGCTTGAGCCTGAGGGCATGTATACCGAGATGACAGAGAGCTTTTTGAATCGAGCCTCGACATAGCGACCTTCAGCATCGAACTCCTCATTGCCATAGCCATATAGGACCTCATCTGGCTTATGAGGGGTATAGATGCCGCACCCGCTATAGCCTTTTTTTTCGGCATGATGAAAAAAGCCGTGTAGCCCATCCGGATTCAGAATGGCATCTTCTAAATCGTCTTGCTGAGCCTTGAGCTCCTGCATACAGACAAAGTCCGCCTTTTGCTTCACCACCCATGGCATAAAGCCTTTTTTGACCGCGGAGCGGATACCGTTGAGGTTGGCAGAAATGATGCGTAACATATAGGCCTATGAGCTCAAAAAATTCTAATCAAGATAACTTTATTCATTTTGCTTTGGAGGCAAATGTTTTGTCGTTTGGGGAGTTTAAAACTAAAGCGGGGCGCCTTTCCCCTTATTTCTTTAATGCGGGTGGATTTAATGATGGTACCCGCCTCAGTGCGCTAGGAAAGTATTACGCCAAGGCTTTGCAAGAGTCTGGCCTGCAATATGACATGCTGTACGGCCCAGCTTATAAAGGCATTACTTTGGCTGCTGCCACTGCAATTGCTCTAGCCGATGCTGGCCGCAATGTTCCATATGCCTACAACCGTAAAGAAGCCAAAGATCATGGCGAGGGAGGCTCACTGGTGGGTGCTCCAGTTAAAGGCAGGGTGGTCATCATTGATGATGTGATCTCAGCTGGGACATCTGTACGCGAGTCCGTAAAGCTTATTCGCGATGCAGGTGCAGAGCCAGCAGCGGTATTGATTGCTTTGGATCGTATGGAGAAGTCCGGGACGGCTACAGAGATTGGCGATAAGTCAGCAGTGCAAGCAGTGGAGCAAGAGTTTGGTTTGCCGGTAGTAGCAATTGCAAACTTGGCAGACCTGATGGCCTTCTTAACTGCCTCCAGCAATGCCGAGTTAACAAAGTATCTTCCAGCAGTGAAAACCTATCGCGAGAAATACGGAATTTAATTTAAAGAACAGTAGCAGTAGTTTCTGCAGCCCCACTCTTTAGATTTGTGTTTCACCCTCGAACACGGTGATGGCTGGCCCAGTCATGATGACGCTCTGAGCCACTTCATTAATCATTCCGCCCCAGGCAATTTGCAAATCACCGCCACGGGTGTGCACTTTGACGGGGGAGTCAAGTAAGCCGCGACGAATGCCAGAGACCACTGCAGCGCATGCACCAGTGCCACAAGCGAGAGTCTCACCAGCACCCCGCTCATAGACGCGCAATTTAATTTCATTGCGATTGATCACTTGCATGTAGCCAGCATTCACTCTTTTTGGAAATACCGGATCTCTCTCGATTGACGGACCTTCTTCGAGAACGGGTGCGCTGTCAACATCACCCACCACTTGAACTGCATGGGGATTACCCATCGACAAAACACCTATCCAGCTATCGTGTGCAGCAGGCGTAGCAATAGGTAATGCATAGAGCATTTCATGAAACTCTTGCTTACTTGCAAGGCCACTCGCATTAAATGGAATTTGGCTGTGCTCAAAAATCGGCGCGCCCATATCCACCTCCACCTCGCCATCTTCATGAGACTTGAGTGTAAGCACTGTATGCGCAACTTCTACGCGTAAGGGATTCTTTGTAGAAAGGCCTTGGTCGAGCACAAAGCGAACAAAGCAGCGCGAGCCATTACCGCATTGCTCTACCTCGCCACCATCAGAATTAAAAATACGATAACGAAAATCGGCATCAGGGCGCGTGGCTTTTTCAACCAGCAGGATTTGATCGGCACCAATACCAAACTGGCGATGGGCTAGTTTTTGCCATTGTTCACGAGTGATATCGCTGAGATCTTGATTAATCCCATTGAGCACAATGAAATCATTGCCCGCACCATGCATTTTGGTGAATCGTAATTTGCGTGCAGACCGGTTTAAATTCGTGCTCAAAAGAATTCCAATTAGTTGTAAAGGCTAGGCTCGCCAGGCGGCCTATGTTTAAAGCGCTTGTGTACCCAATAGTACTCTGCAGGCCTTTCGCGAACAAGGTCTTCGATATATTTATTCAGGCGTGCGGTATCTGCCTCAACATCATCTGTTGGAAAATTGGGAAGTGGTGCACTGATATTGCAGGTATATCCCATGCGATCAGCATTTAAGGTGGTGGTCATGAAGCACACTTCTGCGCCGCTGAGCCTAGCCAGGCGTGAGACTGAGGTGATGGTATTGGTTTGAATTCCAAAGAAGGGAACAAAAACCGAGTCACGTGGACCGAGATCAATATCAGGCGCAATAAAAATAAAGTTCCCGGTTTGAATTTCCCGGATCAAATCGCGCAAGCGACTTTGTCTCTCGATCGATTTCCCCCCAAAACGATTTCTCCATTCAATCATCTTTTGATTAAAAAAAGGATTCTTCATATTTTGGTAGAGGCCAGCACCACGAGGCCAATCATGCTGACTTGCTAAAACCGATAGTGCCATGAAGCCACCTTCAAGCCCAACAAAGTGCGGGTTGATTAATAGACGTGGCTTGCGATCCCCCAGCGTAATCTCAGAATTGATACTGACGATGTCGGTAATTTGTTTTCCGCTGCCAAGCCAAATACGACTTCTCTCGATGACGCTGCGTCCGAATAACTTCCAATGTTCTAATGCAAGCGAATGAATTTCATCTTCGCTCAGATTAGGAAAGCAAAGACGTAGGTTTGTTTTAACAACCTTGGCACGCTCATTGGGTATATGCGCCGCCAACCAGCCAAGGCCATAACCAATGTAAATGGTGAGACCATAAGGCAAAAAAGCAAACAGGCGCAGTAAGCTGAGTGCTAGAAAATTGAAAACGTTTTGTAACCAGGTCATGTTGAATAAATTATAAATTTACTAACTAATTACTCGGTGGTAATTCTGCTCCACTGGGATGTTTGTAGCGGTTATAGGCCCAGATGAATTGATTGGGTGCAACTAGGATTGCATTCTCAATGGCAACGTTGAGTTCAGTGGCTGCGAGTGTCGAGTCTTCAGAAAGCGGCTCTAGTCTCTTAGCTTGCATGAGCCAGCCTTTACCAAGCCCTTTACGTTTGGCAGTAAACATCACAACCGGTGTGTTGTTGCGATTGGCTAGGCGTGCAGGAAGTGGGGTTGTGTAGGCAGGGCGTCCAAAAAAGGGAACCCACACACCTTCACCACCGCTCGGGACTTGATCTGGAAGAATGCCAATTGCTTCACCACGTGTCAGCGCTCGCGTCATTTGACGAACGCCATTAAGGTTCGTTGGTACGAAATGCATATTGGGGTAAGCGCGACCCTCTTCCACCACTTCGTTAAGCCATTCTTGGCGGGACGGACGATAAAGAATGGTGGCGGGGAAGTGCTGCGCAAGTACCCGAGGAATAATTTCAAAGCCGCCAAGGTGGGGTGTGAGCATGACTAAGCCATGCCCTTCATTGATAGCTGCTTCAACGAGATCCCAGTCTTGTACTTCAACAAGGGAAAGTGCTTTTTTGGGATTTCGCCAAATCCACAAACTGTCTGAGAAGAGTTGCCCTGATGCAGCAGTCGCACGCCAGATTTGCAGGGGCAAATGATGACTTTTAATAACGGCCTCGTATTGAGGACGAAAAAGTGATCGATATTGCTTGGAGCCCACATAAGCCAGAACCCCTAAAGCAGCCCCAATTACCTGAACTAGGAATAAGGGTAATACCGCTATTGCTGCGAGGGTTAGCTTAAGAAGGAATTTGCGCACCCTCTAATGATATTCAATGCCAGCGCTAGGGCCAAATTTCCGATCTAGCTTGATAAATAAGGCATTTTTCGGATAGAATTGCACCATCGCTGAGTTAAGGCAACTTGCAGGGCGATTCATAAATTCTGCTAAAGCGTCGCCGTTGAAATTCCTGGCACGTCGAGTTGTCCCATAAATCGTGTTAATTTTTTAAAGGAATATGCAATGGCAAATGATTACTTCTTTACCTCAGAATCGGTTTCTGAAGGTCACCCCGATAAAGTAGCAGACCAAATCTCTGATGCCATCTTGGATTCGATCCTGGCTCAGGACCCAACTGCGCGCGTTGCTGCAGAAACTTTGTGTAATACCGGCTTAGTAGTGTTAGCTGGTGAAATCACAACGAATGCCAATGTGGATTACATTCAAGTAGCTCGTAATACTTTGCGTGAAATTGGTTACGACAATACTGACTACGGTATCGATTACAAAGGTTGTGCCGTGTTGGTTGCTTATGACAAGCAAAGTCCTGATATCGCACAGGGCGTGGACAAGGCGCATGATGACGGCTTAGACCAAGGTGCTGGTGACCAAGGTTTGATGTTTGGTTACGCCTGTGATGAAACTGCAGAGCTCATGCCTTTGCCAATTCATTTGTCACACCGCTTGGTAGAGCGTCAGTCTCAACTGCGCCGTGACGGCCGTTTGAACTGGTTGCGTCCAGATGCGAAGTCTCAAGTGACCTTGCGCTATGTGGATGGCAAGCCTGACTCAATCGATACAGTAGTTCTCTCCACACAACATGATGAAGAAATCTCTCTCGAGAAATTGCGCGAAGCAGTGATCGAAGAAATCATCAAACCAGTATTGCCAAAGCATTTGATCAAAGGCGCGATTAATTTCTTAGTAAACCCAACAGGTCGATTTGTGATCGGCGGCCCGCAAGGCGATTGTGGTCTGACTGGTCGCAAGATCATTGTGGATACCTACGGCGGTGCAGCTCCTCACGGTGGTGGCGCGTTCTCTGGGAAGGATCCTTCCAAGGTTGACCGTTCCGCTGCGTATGCTGGTCGCTATGTGGCAAAGAACGTCGTTGCTGCTGGTTTGGCAAGCAAGTGCTTGATTCAGATCTCTTACGCGATTGGTGTGGCTAAACCAACTTCAGTAATGGTGAGCACTTTCGGTACTGGCAAGATTTCTGACGAGAAGATTGCACAACTGGTTTCTGAGCACTTTGACTTGCGTCCAAAGGGCATCGTCAAGATGTTGAACCTCTTGCGTCCGATTTATCGCAAGACGGCTGCTTATGGCCACTTTGGTCGTGAAGAGCCAGAATTTACTTGGGAACAGTGCGACAAGGCGCCTGCCTTACGCGCAGCTGCTGGCTTGTAATCTGCTTTCTAGGCAGTAAATTTGCAGTATGTAGTGGTATTGAGACGAAATATGGCGAAATTGATTACAATTTCGCCATACCTTCAAGGAGCGTTGCAAGGAATGCTGAGAACCAGTGTTTCCCCAGGCTTGAAGGGAGTGGACTCCTAGTAACCCCAGAGTTTGCTAATTGCAACTGCGCTCGCTAACCCATGATTCAATGGCTAGCGAGTTCCTACTCCAGCATTGGATCGTCTTTAGCTGGAGCATTCATGAGTACCGTTTCCGATTTAAACAACTTTGTAGCAACCCGCTGCGCTATTGCTGATATTTCTTTGGCTGATTTTGGTCGTAAAGAAATCGCCATTGCTGAAACTGAAATGCCAGGTCTCATCGCAATTCGCGACGAGTTTGCATCACAGCAGCCATTGCGTGGTGCACGTATCACTGGTTCATTGCACATGACCATTCAAACTGCAGTATTGATCGAGACGCTTGAAGCGCTCGGCGCTGAAGTGCAGTGGGCCTCTTGCAATATTTTCTCCACACAAGATCACGCTGCTGCAGCAATTGCTGCAAATGGCACACCAGTGTTTGCCATCAAGGGCGAAACCCTTGAGCAGTATTGGGATTACACCCACCGTATTTTTGAGTGGGCTGATGGCGGCTTCACGAATATGATTTTGGATGACGGCGGCGATGCAACCTTGCTACTGCACCTCGGCGCACGTGCGGAAAAAGATCAGGCTTGCTTGAATCACCCAACAAGCGAAGAAGAAACTATTTTGTTTTCTGCCATTAAAAAGAAATTAGCACAAGACCCAACTTGGTACTCCACACGCTTAGAAAAAGTAAAAGGCGTAACTGAAGAAACTACTACTGGTGTGCATCGTCTCTATCAGATGTTCGCAAAAGGTGATTTGAAGTTCCCAGCAATTAACGTGAACGATTCTGTTACTAAGAGTAAGTTCGATAACCTCTATGGTTGCCGCGAATCTTTAGTTGATGCGATCAAGCGTGCTACTGACGTAATGGTTGCCGGTAAGGTTGCCGTGGTTTGTGGTTACGGCGACGTAGGCAAAGGTTCTGCACAAGCATTGCGTGCTTTGTCTGCTCAAGTTTGGGTTACTGAAGTGGATCCAATCTGTGCATTACAAGCAGCGATGGAAGGCTATCGCGTAGTGACAATGGACTACGCTGCAGATAAGGCAGACATCTTTGTTTCAGCAACTGGTAACTATCATGTGATTACACATGACCACATGGTCAAGATGAAGAATCAAGCTATCGTTTGTAACATTGGCCACTTCGATAACGAGATTGATGTAGCTGGTATCGAGAAATACAAGTGGGAAGAAATTAAGCCACAAGTTGATCACGTAATTTTCCCAGCAGCCAATGGAAACCCTGAGAAGCGCATCATCATCTTGGCTAAAGGTCGTTTGGTTAACCTTGGTTGCGGTACAGGTCACCCATCTTATGTCATGAGCTCTTCATTTGCGAACCAAGTGATTGCACAGATCGAGTTGTGGAATGCAGTTGGCACAGATAAATACCCAGTCGGCGTTTACACATTGCCTAAGCATTTGGATGAGAAGGTTGCTCGTTTGCAGCTCAAGACATTGAATGCCCAGTTAACTGTATTGTCAGATCAGCAAGCTTCTTACATTGGTGTAACGAAGGAAGGCCCTTATAAGGCCGACCACTATCGTTATTAATCTGCCCCTTGCTAGATATTGTTCAATAGAGAAATAGAGATACAGGCCCAAGATCATGGAATTAAGCGTTGAATTCTTTCCTCCAAAAACACCTGAAGGTGAGAATAAGTTACATCTCGTGCGCGAGCGTTTTAGTGAAACGCTTAAGCCCGCTTTTTATTCTGTGACTTTTGGTGCCGGTGGCTCTACTCAATCTGGCACACTAAAAGTAGTGAGCGATATTCATGCTGCTGGTGCAGCAGTTGCCCCACACTTATCTTGTGTTGGTAGTTCACGTGAGAGCGTGCGCGACATGTTGAAGCAATACCAAGCTTTAGGTGTTAAACGTATCGTAGCTTTACGTGGTGACTTACCATCTGGCATGGGTCAGTATGGTGAGTTTCACCATGCTAACGAGTTAGTGGAATTTATTCGTGCAGAAACGGGTGATTGGTTTCACATTGATGTCGCAGCTTATCCAGAAACACACCCTCAAGCTAAGTCGCCCGCAACTGATGTGGACTTCTTTGTGCAGAAGATGAAGGCTGGGGCCAATTCAGCAGTAACTCAGTATTTCTACAACAGTGATGCGTATTTCCGCTTTGTGGATGAGGCTTATGACTTGGGCGTCACTGAGCCAGTCATTGCTGGAATTATGCCGATTACCAATAGCACTCAGCTGCTACGTTTTTCAGATGCTTGTGGCGCAGAGATCCCGCGTTGGATTCGTTTGCGTTTGCAGTCTTATGGTGATGACACTGCTTCGATTCGTGCGTTTGGTGAGGAAGTGGTGACTGATCTTTGCGATCAACTTTTAACTGCTGGCGCACCAGGATTGCATTTCTATTCCTTGAATCAAGCAGATGCCGTTTTGGCGATAGCAGATAATTTAAGTCTTAATAAGTAGCGAAGGCTACAACTGAGTTAGCTTAATAAGCCTGACTCAGTCAGCATGGCATCCAAAGGCTCATCATGTGTTTGAGTCTGCCATTGATCATCACTTAATTTTTGCCAATCAAAGCCAATGCCTACACACAGTAGGCTTGGTTTAGCTTTACGTAATTGGGCTAAGGTGCGGTCAAAGTAGCCACCCCCATACCCAAGCCGCCAATAATGCGTTTTATCGCCTACTCTGGATTTAGACCAGCCTACGCAGGGAATCAAGATGTAGTCTGGAGTGACTTGAAGTCTACGAGGGTTATTCGGGTCTGGCTCCGGCACGCCGTGGCGACTTGGAATTAGTAAGTCACCCGCTTGCCAGGCATAAAAATCTAAATGTTTATCGGGGCGCGCAAAAGGGAGTGCTAGCGTTCTAGCTTTATTGCCCTTGGCCCAAGCTAATAGAGTCGGCCGAAGATCCAGTTCATCTTGTATGGGGCAATACAAGGCAATAGATTGAACTTGAGTGTCATGGTCGGCCAGAAAACCAGCTAAGCCAGTCAAAATAGCTTCTCGTGCCATGGGATAGCTTGCGCTAGCCGCAAACTGTTTCCTTTGGGCAAGTAAGTCCTGCCGTAGCGATTTTGGAGAATTGCCGTGCATATCGACCATTATCAGGCGAAAATTGAGAGATATAGTAAATCGATAAGGCTAGACGGTGAAAAAGAGGTTTGATGTTTTTAGTATTTGGCAAAAAGCTGCGGGCGGAATTCTATTTCTGGCTCTATTGAGCAGTTCGCCCAGTATTTTTGCTGAGAAGGCCAAGAAAACTATTTCCGCTAAAGAAAGCAGAATTTCAGTCTTTGAAATTACTGAGGGTGATCGCACCTTTATTGAGCTGCGTGAAGCAGCCAAAAGAAATGATGCGGTCCGTGCACAAACCTTAGCTGCTAGCCTCTCCAATTACCCATATGAAGACTATGTAAGCTATTTCCGTATCAAACCTCAGCTATTTGATAGTGCTGGTGTGGCGCGAGCCGATAGTAATGCGGACTCACAGGTAGCGGCTTTTCTAAATCAATATCAGGGTACTGCTCTAGCTGATCGGATGCGCAATGATTGGTTGCTCGTTTTGGGTAAGCGGAAGGATTGGTCGCGTTTTGATGCTGAATATCCTAAGTTTGTTTTGGATGATGACACTCAGGTGAAGTGCTACGCACTGCAGTCAAAATTGGCACAAGGGGAGAACCCAACTAAAGTTGCAATTGATGCTCGCGCAATACTATTAGACCCACGTAATTTTGGTCAGGCTTGCCAAGAATTGGTGCCTGCTTTGGTCAGTGCGGGCGGTATGACACCAAATGAAGCAAAGGCAATTGGCCGCGCTGCTAGTGAAATGGGTTTCGATACCATGTCACGTCGCTTGGGTGGCGAGGATCCTATTGCCGATATTGTGAAGGCAGCCAAAGCAGACCCTGCAAAAGCATTTAGAGATTTTTCTCAAAATGCATCGCGTTATAGCAAAGAAAACCAGGCCGTTGCTTGGGGTGTAATTGGCCAGTTCCTTGCAAAGAAATTAGATCCCAATGCGGATGATGCATATCGTTTTCAACAAGAACTGGGCTATAACGAGCTTCTTTCAACTGAAGGTCAAGAGTGGAAAGTACGCGCAGGTCTGCGCGCCAAAGACTGGGTGCTGGTAAAGAATGCAATTGAAGGTATGAATCCTGTAGTTCGTAGTAGGGATCCTGCTTGGACTTATTGGTATGCACGTGCATTAAAAGTTGATGGTCAAAATGAAAAAGCACGCGAGAACCTTGAGCTCATTTCTGATCAGTACAACTTTTACGGACAGCTTGCTCGCGAAGACTTGGGCAAATCGAATCATGCGCCTGCCCGAACTAAAGTGAGTGATGCAGAAATCGAATCTATGTCTCAGCGCAAAGGCTTCATTAGGGGCGAGCGCTTCTATGCCATGAATTTGCGCTTTGAAGGTAATCGCGACTGGAATTGGGAGTTGCGCAATATGAGTGATAAGCAATTGCTTGCAGCGGCTGAATACGCTAAGAGGATTGGTTTATACGACCGCGTTGTGAATACGGCTGATCGTACCAAGCAAGAGCATGACTTTAGCTTACGCTACCCAACACCTTATCGCGATGAGCTATCACCAATTGCTAAGCAAATTGATTTGAACTTGGCGTGGGCATATGGCTTGATTCGCCAAGAGTCACGATTCATCATGAATGCCTCCTCTTCAGTAGGCGCTTCAGGCCTAATGCAAGTAATGCCAAACACAGCGAAATATGTGGCTAAGAAAATTGGTATGACCTCCTATACCAATGACAAGCTTACTGATACCAACACCAATCTAACTTTGGGCAGTAATTATTTGAATATGGTTTTATTGGATTTAGATGGATCCTGGGTTCTCGCATCTGCCGCCTATAACGCTGGACCATCACGCTCTAAAACTTGGCGGGAAAAGCTCACTAGCCCGACCGAGGGAGCGATCTTTGCAGAAACGATTCCATTTAATGAGACGCGCACCTATGTAAAAAACGTTTTGGCGAATGCAACGTATTATTCATCAGTGATGCACGGTCAGACACAGTCTTTAAAACAGCGTTTAGGGGTAATCGCTCCTAAAGCAGCAAACGCATCAGAGCTACCTTAATATTTCAACTGCATAGGAGTTTTATGAAATATGACATTCTGCTAATTGGCGGTAACGGTTTTGTAGGTAGAGTTTTAGCTGCTCAGTTGCAATCTGAGGGCTATTCTGTTTTATTGCCGACTAGACACTTAGCGTCTGCACGTGAATTGCGCATGCTGCCAAAAGTGCATCTAGAAGATGCCAATGTGCATGAGTTTGATGTTTTGCAAGAGCTTTGCTCACGAATAAAGCCTGGTGGTGCAGTCATTAATTTAGTGGGCGTACTGCATGACAAGCCTGCGCAGCCTTATGGAAAAGTGTTTGAAGCTGCGCATGTAGAGCTTCCCAAAAATATTATCACTGCTATGCAGTTACACGGTCTAAAACGTTACCTACATATGAGCGCATTGGGTGCAGACTCAAATGGCCCGTCAATGTATCAGCGTAGTAAAGGTGATGGCGAGGCCGCTGTAAAGGCTAGCAATCTTGACTGGACTATTTTTAGACCTTCCGTCATTTTTGGCGCCCAAGATCAGTTCATTAATTTGTTTGCTAAGTTGACAAAGTTATTTCCAGCGATGCCCTTAGCAAACTCTGGAGCACAGTTTCAGCCGGTTAGCGTGGATGATGTGGCTAGTGCATTTACCAAGTCACTAAAAATGCCATCTACTGTTCATCAATCATATGATTTAGTGGGGCCTACTGTTTACACCATGAAAGAGATTGTGGAATTTGCTGCGCGTAAGGTCAACACAAAATGTGCCATTATTCCTGTTCATGATTTTGTTGGACATCTTCAAGCTTTAGCTTTTGAGTTTCTGCCCGTCCCAACTTTAATGTCGCGTGACAACATTGCATCTATGCAGTTGCCTAATATCCTCCCGCTTAATGGAGTAGACGCATTGACTAAGGTCTTTAGCATCAGCCGTCGCACATTAGAAGGCATGAAATAAGTCGATGAAGATTTATGCGGTCGGTGGTGCTATTCGGGATACCCTGATGGGCTTGCCGATACACGACATTGATTATGTTGTGGTTGGCTCTAGCGTAGAAGAGATGATTGCTCAGGGCTTTCGTCCGGTGGGCAAAGATTTTCCAGTGTTCTTGCATCCAGAGACACAGGCTGAATATGCATTAGCGCGTACAGAGCGGAAAACGGGGAAGGGTTATAAAGGCTTTATGTTTTATGCTGACCCAACCGTCACATTAGAGCAGGATTTAGAGCGTCGAGATTTGACTATTAATGCGATGGCACAAGAGGTCGACGCGGATGGCAAGTGGGTTGGGCCTATTTTGGATCCCCACAATGGCCAGCAAGATTTAGCTGCTAAGGTATTTCGTCATGTGTCCGATGCGTTTTCCGAAGACCCTTTACGTCTTTTGCGTATCGCTCGTTTTGCAGCGCGTTTTCCTGAATTCATAGTAGCGCCAGAAACCATGGCCGCCTTGCAGGCGATTGTTCATTCCAATGAATTATCAGCGCTCTCGGCTGAGAGAATCTGGCAGGAGTTGGCTAGAGGGTTAACTGCTAGTAAGCCAATGCGCATGTTCCAAGTTTTGCTAGATGCTGGTGCAGCTAAAGTATTGCTACCATCAACGCTGACATCTCATTTGGCTAAAGAAGAATATCGTGAGCAGCTCATTGCATACCTACATGCCGCAAATCAGCTGGAAGATCGCTGTGCTGTAACTCTCATGCATCTACCTGCGTGCGAAATTCGCTCATGGGCAGAGTGCGTCAAGATGCCAAATGACTTGCGTGACTTCAGTGAAATATTTAGTGGGCTCAATGTACTGATTGAGAAAACAGCTAGTGACCTCGGTGGCGTATATCAATCCGCTGATATATTAACTTGGTTCAATCGCGCAGATGTTTGGCGTAAGCCTGATCGTGGATACGCATTGCTCGATTTAGCTAAACGTATTGGTTTAAATGTCGACACTTTAATTTCAGCAATGCAAAATGCTCAATCGCTCAACACGGCGGAAATTATTGAAGGTGTTCCTGCAGACCAGAGGACTAATGGTGAAAATATTCGTAGTGCAATGGATGCCGCAAGACTCTCTGCCATTACTGCAGCCATAAAAAGCTAAAAGCTTACAGCCGGTTTCTGCCTCGAAGGCCAGGCAAATCCTCTAAGACATGATCTGGCAATATCTCAGATAGCTTCTTTGAGAATGCA
This sequence comes from Polynucleobacter sp. AM-7D1, assembly GCF_018688455.1. Taxonomy (NCBI): domain Bacteria; kingdom Pseudomonadati; phylum Pseudomonadota; class Betaproteobacteria; order Burkholderiales; family Burkholderiaceae; genus Polynucleobacter; species Polynucleobacter sp. AM-7D1. The sequence goes on along the minus strand of NZ_CP061319.1, from coordinate 1,861,145 downwards.
AAGACTTTGAAGAGCTCACCCATCTCCGCTTCAGACAATAGTTTCTGCAAAGAATTCGAAATCGGTAAGAAAGTTTCTGGCTTGCTGGGATCGCCAATTTCTAGCGCAATATCGCCAATGCCCGCATCCAGTAAGTAGCTTGCTTGATTGCTAAGATAGACATCATCAACTTTTTCTTCAAGCGCACTACGTGCGATCTGAGACCACTCTACGTGAGTTGTTAAATCACAAAGCCCTGGAAGATGAAATGGATCTTGAATGGCATGATGTCGATGATGCGCCATGAGCGTGCCTTCGAGGCGTTGTGCATGGTAGTACTCACTCTCAGGAAATCCATAATCAAAAGTCAGAAAGAGGCCGGTATCAAGATGATTGGCTACTTGGCGCATCCAAGCATTGGCTGGCGCATGCAATTCAGTAAGGTAGCCTTCAGAAAAGTTTCCAGTGAGCAAAGTCTCTGGAAGCAGTGACTGCTCAACAGGCTGTCCTGCTGACCAAGTAAGCTTGCCATCAATAGCTGAAACACCTTGCCAATACCAAAAGCCATTTTGAAAAATGATGGCATCACACGGAATAGCATCAATCACCTCATTTGCCAGAATGATGCCCTTGAAGTTGCCAGGTAAAGAACTTAACCAATTGGATTGAGTAGATAGGGCCAGTTTCTCTACAACTTGCTTGAGGCGCTCTTCTTGCCTTTGGGCTAGGTCGGGTGAGATCTCAATGATGTCGTAGCGATCAAGTGAGAATCCGAGATCGTGCAGTCGGCTGAGAATAGATTCAGCTAGCTTGCCAGTGCCGGCACCAAATTCCAGAATCTGGGTGGGGAGCCCTTGGGCTTGAAGGCCCTCCAGAATCGGTAAAAGGGTTTCTACGATGGCAGCGCCAAATAGGGGGGATAGCTCTGGGGCTGTCGTGAAATCACCGCTAGCACCCAATTTATGAGCTCCAGCACTGTAATACCCCATTCCAGGCTCGTAGAGAGCCATTTCCATATACCTTGAAAAGGGCATCCAGCCGCCTTTGGAAGCGATTTCAGCCATTATTTTTTGGCTCAGATGCTCTGTATGAGCCGTTTCAAGGCTGGTCAAGGTAATATCCATAGCTCCTTAGTCTAAGAGAATTTAAGTGAACTTGAGTTCAAACCCATCACCTCAGCAAAATAAAGCGGTTTTAGTGACCGGTGCAGCTAAGCGCCTTGGTCGGGAAATTGCCTTGGAATTTGCTCGTCAGGGCTGGGATATCGCAATTCATTATGGCCATTCGGAATCCGATGCTACAGCAACTGTGGCCGAAATTCAGAAGCTTGGGCGTAAAGCTGTCGCATTTAAAGCTGATCTCGCCAGCGAAGCAGAAATCCATTCTCTATTTGCCGCAGTTGTTGCTGAGTTTCAAAGCCTTGAGTGTCTCGTGAATAGCGCATCCATCTTTGAATATGATCGCGCCAATTCGGATACTCCGCTGAGTGGTAAAAGTTTGCAAGACCACATGCAAATCAATTTAGCTGCACCTATCTTACTATCTCAGCTGATGTTTGAATATCACAAACGTCAGACAAAGAAAGCAAGCGAGAGTAATTTATCAATCCCCTCGGTGATTCAGTTGCTCGATCAAAAACTGATCAATCTCAATCCAGATTATTTGTCTTACACACTATCTAAAGCGGCACTACTCACTTCAGTTGAAGTGCTGGCGGTAGATTTTGCTCCTCACTTAAGGGTGATTGGTTTAGCCCCTGGGATTACATTGACCTCAGGCGATCAAACTGAGTCTGGTTTTACCAAGGCACATCAGATGACGCCATTAGGTAAGTCATCCACACCTAGTGACATTGCAAAAGCCGCTGTATTTTTAGCTAACTCAAATGCGATCACAGGAACTACTTTATATGTCGATGGTGGGCAGCATCTATTACCATCATCACGCGATGTGATGTTTAAAACCAATTAAGAATTTAATACAGAAAAAAATTCAAAAAGAGTTCATAAAAATATGCATGCCATTCTTTCTCACCCAGCACTTGCGGATTGCCGCCGCTTATTTTTGCGTGACTATGAAATCTATATCAATATTGGCGTTCATGACTTTGAAAAAAAGGCTGAGCAGCGCGTTATTCTTAATGTAGATCTTTATATCCCGCTGAATATGAATACGCCATCCAAGGATCTATTGGAAGAAGTTGTTGATTATGACTTTATGCGTGAAACCATTAAGGCACGGTCTTCCCAAGGCCATATTCATTTGCAAGAAACCTTCTGCGATGACATCGTGACTGCGATGCTCTTGCATCCGAAGGTAATTGCTGCTCGTGTTAGTACAGCTAAGCCTGATGTATATCCAGACTGTCACTCTGTTGGTGTTGAAGTATTTCGGATGAAGCAGGCTTAAAGAGAATCCAGAAAAATTTAGTCGCTATGAGTGATATCCGTAAAGTCGTCTTCGAAGAAAACAAGCTTGAGAAAAAGTTATGTCGTTTAGTTGGCCAAGCTATTGGTGACTTTGGCATGATTGAAGATGGCGATAAGGTAATGGTGTGCTTGTCAGGCGGTAAAGATAGTTACGCCATGCTCGACATTCTGTTGAAGCTGCGGGAGCGTGCCCCAATTGATTTTGAGATCGTTGCTGTCAATTTAGATCAAAAGCAGCCAGGATTTCCAGCGGAGATCTTGCCAAATTATTTAAAGGCTTTAGGTGTTCAGTATCACATCGAAAATCAAGATACCTACAGTATCGTTAAGCGTGTAGTTCCAGAAGGAAAAACGACTTGCGGTCTTTGCTCTCGTTTGCGTCGTGGGATTTTGTATCGCGTAGCAGATGAGCTGGGTGCCACCAAGATTGCTTTAGGTCATCATCGTGATGACATCTTAGAAACATTGATGTTGAATATGTTCTTTGCCGGCAAGCTCAAAGGTATGCCACCAAAGTTGCGATCTGATGATGGCAAGCATATTGTCATTCGTCCTCTCGCATACGTTCCTGAAAAGTTATTGGAGCGTTATGCGGTAGATATGAACTTCCCAATTATTCCATGCAATCTCTGTGGCAGTCAGCCTAACTTACAGCGCGGCGCCATGAAAGAGATGCTGCGCGAGTGGGAGAAAAAGCACCCGGGGCGCGTCGAGAATCTATTCCGCTCAATGCATCACATTGTTCCGTCCCATTTAATGGATGGTGAGGCCTTTGATTTTAAGAATCTTGAGATTTCTACTGAGTTGTCGGGTATTGCTGCAAGATCTGCTGGTGATAAAGCGATTGATGAGACAGAAATCGATGAAATAGCCTGCGGAACGTTGATTCAGGGGTCTTATAATCCCTCTTTATGAACATCGTTATTTTGGCTGCTGGGCAGGGAAAACGGATGAAGTCCGCATTACCCAAGGTTCTTCAAACCTTGGCCGGGAAACCCCTTCTCCAGCACGTTCTCAATACAGCCTTAGATTTACAGGGTAATAGCACTAAAACTGGCCCCATCGTTGTTGTTGGGCATGGTGCAGTCGATGTTAAAGAGTTTCTTCAAACAGCTAGCGTGCAAGATTCTCGCTTTGGCAAAGTTGCTACTGCATTACAGGCTGAGCAAAAAGGAACGGGCCACGCTTTATTACAAGCATTGCCCAAACTGGATGTAAATGTACCTACTTTGGTTCTGTATGGCGATGTGCCACTTACAAGTAAAAAGACGCTGTCTAAATTAGTCAAATTGGCTGATGGCGTGCGTGGTCAAGATTCTGCTTTGGCACTCCTGACTCAAAACCTCAACCATCCAACAGGCTATGGCCGCATCGTGCGAGATATCGATGGTTCGGTAAAAGCGATTGTTGAAGAAAAAGATGCATCACCAGAGCAAAAGCGTGTTCAAGAAATTAATACCGGCATTATGGTTCTGCCAACCAATTCACTGAAGAAGTGGTTGAAGGCATTGCGAGCCAGTAATGCCCAGGGTGAATACTATTTAACTGACGTCATTGCTATGGCAGTTAAAGATGGAGTTCCCATTCGTACCGCACAAGCTGATGCTGAGTATGAAACTGTTGGTGTTAATAGTCGTGATCAGTTAGCTGCTTTAGAGCGAGTACATCAGCTCAATCAAGCAAACGTTTTAATGGATGCCGGTGTTTCTTTGGCTGATCCAGCGCGTATCGATATTCGAGGAACACTCGAGTGTGGTACGGACGTCTTCATTGATGTTGGCTGTGTATTTGAAGGTTGCGTGACTTTAGCTGCTGGCACAAAAGTGGGCCCGTACTGCATTATTCGTAATAGCCTGATTGGCAAGAATGTCACCATTCACCCATATAGTCATATTGATGGAGCTCAAGTTGGCGCAAGCTCGCTGATTGGGCCTTATGCTCGTTTGCGTCCCGGTGCAGATCTGTCCAATGATGTACATATTGGCAACTTCGTCGAAGTGAAGAACAGCAAGATTGCCGCCAATAGCAAAGCCAATCACTTGGCCTACGTGGGTGATTCGATCGTGGGCTCTAGAGTCAATATCGGTGCCGGTACGATTACCTGTAACTATGATGGTGTCAATAAACATCAAACCATCATTGAGGATGATGTTTTCATTGGTTCGGATACACAGTTGGTGGCCCCAGTGCGCGTTGGCCGTGGTGCCACACTGGGTGCGGGCACAACCCTGACTAAAGATGCGCCCCCGAATCAACTTACCGTGTCACGAGCCAAGCAAGTTTCATTGCAGTGGCAACGCCCAGTAAAGCAAGATAAAAAGCCGCAAGAGAAAAAGTCGTTAATCAAGAAGGCTGCTGTAAAAAAAGTAGCCGCCAAAAAATCCGTGAAGGTTAAAAAATAATGTGCGGAATTGTTGGCGCGGTATCGCGTAAGAATATTGTTGAAGTTTTAATTGAAGGTTTGCGTCGTCTTGAATACCGCGGTTACGATTCTTGTGGTTTTGCAGTAATTAATAGCAATGATGCTAAACACACAATTGAACGAGCTCGCACTACTGCTCGTGTTTCCGAGTTAGCAGAGCAGGGCAAGGATTTTCATGGCACCCTAGGTATTGCACATACTCGCTGGGCAACCCACGGTAAACCTGACACACAAAATGCACATCCCCATATTTCTGGTGGATTAATTGCTGTTGTTCATAACGGCATTATTGAAAACTACGAATCACTACGTACTGAATTGAAGTCTGTGGGCTATGTATTTACTTCGGAAACAGATACTGAAGTGATTGCGCATTTAATTCATCAAGCTTATGTGGCAAGTAAGCAGGCAGATCTGGTTGCTTCGGTGCGCTCTGTATTACCGCGACTACATGGTGCTTATGCAATTGGGGTGATTGCGCAAGATCGTCCAGATATGTTGGTGGGTGCACGTGTGGGCTCTCCATTAGTGGTTGCACTCGGTGAGAATGAAAACTTCCTTGCTTCAGATGCCTTGGCTTTAGCTGGCCGCGCACATTCAATGATGTATCTCGAAGAGGGTGATGTTGCTGTTCTCAGGGCAGAGAGTGTTGAGATCATTGATCAATTAGGTAAGACTACACAGCGTGAGCAAAAGCCAATGCCAGCCCAAGCTGACTCTGTGGATCTGGGGCCTTATCAGCATTACATGCAAAAAGAGATTTTTGAGCAACCAAGAGCAATTGGTGATACGTTAGCCAACATCGCTAGTTTTGGTCCAGAGCTCTTTAGTGCCGATCCCGAGCAATGGAAAAAGTTTGATCAAATTTTGATCTTGGCTTGCGGCACTAGTTACTACTCTGCTTGTGTTGCTAAATACTGGTTAGAAGATTTGGCTGGCATTTCGACGCAAGTTGAGATTGCTAGTGAATATCGTTATCGCACAACCGTTCCTAATCCGAATGCATTAATTGTGGTGGTCTCTCAGTCTGGCGAGACTGCAGATACCTTAGCAGCTTTGCGTCATGCCCAAGCTTTAGGACATCATTACACGCTAGCAATTTGCAACGTTGCAAGTAGCGCTATGGTTCGCGAAACCAATTGGAATTTCTTGACCAAGGCTGGAACTGAGATTGGCGTTGCTTCTACAAAAGCATTTACCACTCAGCTGCTTGCACTTTATCTATTGGCCGTTTCATTGGCTAAGCGTGCAGGCAAAGTGAGTCCTGATAAAGAAAAAGAGCTCTTGCGTGATTTGCGCCATTTACCAAAAGCATTGCATGCAGTTTTAGCCCTTGAGCCACAAATCATGGCTTGGAGTTCTGCGTTTGCTAAATGTGAAAACGCATTATTTCTTGGGCGCGGTATGCACTACCCAATTGCTCTTGAGGGGGCACTCAAGTTAAAAGAGATTTCTTATATTCATGCTGAGGCCTATCCAGCTGGTGAGTTAAAGCATGGCCCGCTTGCCTTGGTTACTGAAAAGATGCCAGTGGTAACGGTGGCTCCTAAGGACGACTTATTGGAAAAACTCAAATCCAATATGCAAGAAGTCAAAGCCCGCGGTGGAAAGCTTTATGTCTTTGCTGACCAAGATACCGATATCACCAGTAGCGAGGGTATCAACGTGATTCGGTTGCCCGAGCATTACGGCAATTTATCTCCAATCTTGCACGTAGTCCCGCTTCAACTCTTGGCGTATCACACGGCTTGTTCCCTCGGCACTGATGTCGATAAGCCCCGCAATCTTGCAAAGAGTGTTACGGTCGAGTAGCCTCAATTCAGTGTAAATATTTGTACGCAGTTATGGATGCTCCTGAGAGAATGATGAAAAAACTGATTGGCATACAAGGCAATGATCGGGGTCACTGGGTGGGCGATGGTTTTCCTGTGCGCACCTTGTTTTTCTATCAAGACCTGGGCAAGCAAATGAGCCCATTCTTGATGCTGGACTATGCGGGCCCAGCTGAGTTCCCCTCCACAACTGAGCGCAAGGGTGTGGGCTCACACCCACATCGCGGCTTTGAAACAGTCACCATTGTTTATGAAGGTGAGGTGGCACATAAAGATTCAACGGGTCAAGGCGGCGTAATTGGCCCTGGTGATGTGCAGTGGATGACTGCTGGGTCTGGCATCTTGCATGAAGAGTTTCACTCAGAAAGTTTTGCTAGAAGCGGCGGCACTTTGGAAATGGTGCAGTTATGGGTAAATCTTCCGGCAAAGCTGAAAATGACTAAGCCAGCTTATCAAGCCATTGTGGATAAACAGATTCCTGTGCTTGATTTGCAAAATGGTGCAGGGCAAGCGCGCATCATAGCTGGGAAGTTTGATGGTCACCAAGGCCCCGCTCACACCTTCACCCCAATGAATGTGATTGACTTGAAATTGAACAAAGGCTCAACAAGTATTTCTGTGCCAGAGTCTTGGAATGCATCCCTAGTTGTACTCAAGGGTGCAGTTGAGGCCGGTGAGGGTGTAGTTGCTAAAGATGCTCAGATGCTGATGTTTAGCAATCAGGGCCAAGATATTCAAGTGAATGTGCTTGAGGACTCTATTGCTTTGCTACTGAGTGGTGAGCCGATTAATGAACCTATCGTTGGATATGGCCCATTTGTTATGAATACCCAAGAGGAGATCGCCCGAGCAATGCAAGATTTCAACAGCGGAAGCTTTGGAAGAATCGCCTCAGAAGAATAGGGTTGGGGTTTAAAAAATCCGTTTGACTTCTACGCATAGCTGTGTACAAAAATTTATTAGTCAAATCAAGGTGTTACACAGACTCAATTAGAAAAGTGTGTTCAAATATCTACTGTAGAAAAGGATATTTGTCACCATTCATGTTTGGTTCTAAGGATTTCTCTAGTTTGCGTTTGCTTCCGTTTATTTTTACGGGATTTCTTTCCGCATGCGCTGTAGGTCCAGACTTTAAGCAGCCTGATGCTCCTAATACATCTGGGTATACCGAAACTGCACTTTCACAAAAGTTGGCTACTGCACCTGGAGTACCCGGTGGAACGAATCAAGAATTTATTGAAGGCGCTGATATTGAGGCCCAATGGTGGGAATTATTTAAATCTCCCGAGCTAGATGTATTGATCAAAAAAGCTTTGCAGCAAAACCCTAATTTAGGTGCAGCTGATGCCGCTCTGCGTGCGAGCCAAGAAAATGTCAGCGCACAAATTGGTGGGCAGTACTTCCCAGCAATTGGTTTAAATGGTGGCGCTACTCGACAGTTACAGCCTTCTGCTATTTATGGCTTGCCTTATGGCTCTGATACTTACAACCTCTATAACGCTTCTGTAAACGTCACCTACAAGCTTGATGTTTTTGGTGGGGCACGCCGAGCAGTTGAAGGCGCCAGAGCGCAAGCAGAGATTGCGCAGTTTCAGTTAGAGGGCGCATATCTTTCGCTGACCGCCAATATTGTTACTGGTGCAGTGCGTGAAGCTGCTTTGCGGGCACAGATGCAGGCCACAGAAGAAATTCTCAAGGCACAAACAAATTTAGCTGAGGTAACAGAAAAGCAACTAGCGATTGGTACGGTTTCTCGAGTGGATGTGACATCACAAAGAACTTTGGTATCTAACTCCCAAGTAGATTTATTTACTTATGAGCGCAACCTTTCCTTTGCACGCAATCAGTTGGCCGTCTTGGTCGGTGAGCTACCTAGCAATGCCAACATCACGAAGTTTGACTTGAAGTCTTTGCACTTGCCAGAGAAGCTCCCTCTTTCAGTGCCGTCGAGCCTTGTGCGCCAACGCCCAGACGTACGCGCTGCAGAAGCACAGCTCAAGGCCACCAATGCTTTGGTGGGAGTAGCTACTGCCAATTTATTGCCACAATTTAATATCACTGGCGCTATTGGTTCTGCAGCATTGACTAGCTCAGCCCTCTTTGGGCCGAACGCAACCCTATGGTCGGTTGCCGGTGGAATATTTCAGCCACTCTTTCAGGGTGGACAATTATTAGCGCAACGTCGTGGCGCTGTTGCGAATTATGAGCAGGCGGTTTACCAATACCAAGCGACCGTACTCAAAGCCTTTCAAGAGGTAGCCGATGCATTGCGAGCTCTCGAGACTGGCGCACAAGCATTGAAATCAGCATCAGATGCAGAACGTTACGCTTATGAAACTTTGGAATTAGTGCAACAGCAATACAAGCTAGGCACTGCTAGCTACTTAGCTGTTCTCTACTACCAAAATCAATATCAAATTGCTAAAGTCAAATCGGTTTCTGCACAAGCAACCCGATTCTCAGATACAGCAGCATTATTTGCAGCACTAGGCGGCGGCTGGTGGAATCGAACCAGCCCAGCCTTTCAACCAAAAGCCATAGCGAACAAAGATCAAAATGAAACTTCTGGAAACAATTAAAACCAAAGTAACTGCAGTCGCGCTTGCCATGTGGGCTTGGTCGCTTGCGAAGGCGATCGAGTGGAAACTTCGCGAGAAGTTGATTGCGCTTTGGGGGAAAGTAAAAGGGCCCTGCTTACGTTTGCGCGATCGCTTTATACGTAGCAAGGCAAATGCCAAGTTACAGTCTATGACCCCATTGGGTCGACGCATGACCATTATGTTGTGTGGTGTATTTTTGTTGCTTGGCTTGATCTTTGGGTTCAATCAACTCAAGACTTTCATGATTAAGCATTTCATTGCTGGCATGGGCTTGCCTCCTGCAACTGTTTCCACGATGGTAGTAGAGACGACTGCATGGCAGCCTAAGCTTTCTAGCGTTGGTAATGTCCGCGCATTTAGAGGGGTAGATCTCAGCACTGAAATCGGTGGCCTTGTGCAAACTGTACCCATTAAATCGGGTATGGATGTAAAAGAAGGCGACTTGCTGATTAAACTGAATGACGCCTCAGATGTTGCACAACTCAATTCATTAAAAGCGTTGGCAGATTTAGCTAAGGTAATTAATGAACGCGATAGGCAACAATTAGAAATTCAGGCGATTAGTAAGAATGTCTTTGATACTAGTAAAGCTGATGCTGCCTCTAAGCAGGCGCAGGTAGAGCAGCAAATAGCCTTAGTCGCCAAGAAGAATCTAAAAGCCCCCTTTACTGGTCGTGTCGGTATCGTGATGATTAACCCTGGTCAATTCGTCAACCCAGGTGACAAGTTGCTCACCCTTCAAACTTTAGATCCTATTTTTGTCGATTTCAATCTCCCGCAAAGTAATGCTGAACAGATTCGGGTTGGGCAAGAAATTGTGGTGACGACTGATGCATTCAAGGGCGCAAGCTTTACTGGCAAGGTTACTGCCGTGAGTCCGAAGGTCGATACCAATACACGCAATATTCAGATTGAGGCTCAGTTGGCAAATCCGGATAAGAAAATATTGCCAGGTATGTTTGCTAATGTGAATATTAAGTTAGGCGATGAAGTGAAGTTGCTAACTTTGCCTCAAACTGCAGTGACTTATAACCCGTATGGTTCAACGGTGTTTATTGCTAAGCCAACTGGTAAAAAGGATAAGCAGGGCAAGCCTGCACTTGAGGCTCAACAGGTCTTTGTAACAACAGGACTAACGCGTGGAGATCAAGTAGCAATTCTCAAAGGGGTTGAAGAGGGTGCTACGGTTGTTACTAGTGGCCAGCTTAAGTTGAAGAATGGCACGCCGCTAATTATCAATAACAAAGTGTTGCCGTCCAATTCACCAAACCCACAGCCACAGGAATAAGTCCTAGATGAATTGGACTGATATATTTATTCGTAGGCCAGTGCTCTCGCTGGTAGTGAGTGCGCTTGTCTTGGTGTTTGGCTTGAAGGCTGTCGGTTCTTTGCCAGTCAACCAATACCCACAAACCCAAAATGCGATTGTCACCATTACGACGGCTTACTATGGTGCTGATCCAGAGACGATTGCAGGCTTTATTACGCAGCCATTAGAAACTGCGATTGCTCAGTCCCAAGGTATTGACTATTTGTCATCGATGAGTGTGAGTGGTCTCTCGACCATTACTGCGACTCTCAAGCTTAATTACGACTCCAATGCTGCGCTCACGCAGATCCAAACACAGATTAGTTCGGTTAAGAATCAGTTACCTCCGCAAGCCCAACAACCCATATTGACTGTACAAATTGGTCAGTCTACTGCGGCAATGTACATGGGCTTTTACAGCGATGACATTCCAAACAATGCAATTACTGATTACTTATTACGGGTAGTGAAGCCAAAGCTGGATGCTGTCGATGGTGTTCAGAATGCTGAAATTACTGGTGGCAGAAAGTTTGCCCTACGCGCATGGCTTGATCGCGAGAAGATGGCTGGGCTTGGGGTCGGTGCTGATGATGTTTATAGTGCCATGGCAGCCAATAACTATTTATCCGCGGTAGGCAGCACTAAGGGTGACATGGTTGCCGTCGATTTGGTAGCTGGCACGGATCTCCATACGCTCGATGAGTTCCGCAAGTTAGTTGTCAAAAAAGATGGCATCAATATTGTGTACCTAGATCAAGTAGCAACTGTGAGCATGGGCTCTGAAGACTACAACACCAATGTTGCATTTAGTGGCAAGCGCTCAGTATTTATTGCCATCAAGGTGGCGCCCCAGGCGAACTTGCTCGATGTAGCAGAACGTGTTCGTGCAGTAGTCCCAGATATTCAGAAGCAGTTGCCAACCGGTATGTCGGGCAAAGTGGTTTATGACTCGACTAAGTTCATCACTACTTCGATTGATGAGGTAGTGGCAACCCTTTTAGAAGCGCTGTTGATTGTGACGGTGGTGATTTATCTCTTCCTGGGAAGTGCACGTGCTGTTGCCGTGCCGGTGATTGCGATGCCACTCTCATTAATTGGCACATTCTTCTTGATGCAGATCTTGGGTTACTCCATTAATTTGCTGACGCTGTTAGCCCTAGTGCTTGCAATTGGCTTGGTGGTCGACGATGCCATTATTGTGGTTGAGAACGTAGACCGTCATATGAAGGAAGGCAAGTCACCGCTGGAGGCTTCTTTAATTGCTGCGCGCGAGTTGGGTGGTCCTATCTTGGCAATGACGATTGTGTTGATCGCCGTATATATACCAATTGGTTTTCAGGGTGGTTTAACGGGCGCGCTCTTTACCGAGTTTGCCTTTACTTTAGCAAGTGCAGTCGCGGTATCGGGATTGATTGCGTTGACGCTTTCACCGATGATGTGTTCACGCATTTTTACTGAAGAGCAAGAAGCCTCTTCGTTTGTACAAAAGATTGATCGCGTTTTTGAAAAAGTTCATCACAGTTATCAAACTACTTTGCGTGAGCTCCTGAGCACTTGGCAGGTCATTATTGTGATGGGTGTGATTTTGCTGGGAGGTGTGGCTTATCTCTACGCTACTGCTCGCGCTGAATTGGCGCCAACAGAAGACCAAGGTATTGTTTTGATGCAGGCTTCAGGTCCGCCGAATAGCACCGTCAATCAAATGCAGACCTATGCTGATCAGATTTATCAAATATCAGCTGCAGAGCCTGAGTATGAGCAGATGTTCCAGATCACTAGCCCCACTAGTAGCTTTGGTGGTGTATTACTAAAAGATTGGGATCAACGTAGTCGTAATGCCACGAAGTTTCAGGAAGCTATGCAAAGTAAGTGGAATTCGATTGCCGGTGCTCGTGTAGCCGCTTTCCAATTCCCGGCTTTGCCTGGTGCACAGGGCCTTCCTGTTCAGGTGGTTATTAATACTACAGAGTCTTATGAGCAACTCAATGAAGTGTCTCAGGCGGTTCTGGATAAGGCACGTCGTAGCGGCAACTTCTTCTTTGTGGATTCAGATTTAAAGATTGATAAGCCGCAAGACGTTTTAGAAATCGATCGTGAGAAAGTAGCTGCACTGGGTATGACGCAGCAACAAGTGGGTAGCGCCCTTTCCGCTGCCTTGGGTGGTGGTTATGTGAATTACTTCTCTGTGGCTGGCCGCTCCTATCGCGTGATTCCGCAAGTAAAGCAAGTGGACCGCTTAAATCCAGATCAGATCTTGGATTACTACATACGTACTCCAAGTGGACAGATGATTCAGGCGCGGACAATAGCAACAATTAAGCAAAAAGTGGTTCCGCAATCCATTAATCACTTTCAACAGTTGAACTCTGCAACAATCTCTGGTGTGAGTACGCCATTTATTTCTCAGGCGGACTTACTTGAGTTCATGCGTCAAACTTTAAAAGAGGTGGCGCCGAATGGTTACACCATGGATTACGCCGGCCCATCCCGTCAGTTTATGGCGGAGTCTGGCGGTTTCTTGGTGACCATGTTCTTTGCCATCTTGATCGTATTCTTGGTCTTGGCTGCACAGTTTGAAAGCTTCCGCGATCCAATCGTGATTTTGGTCTCAGTGCCGCTCGCCTTATTTGGCGCATTAATCTTTATTAATTTGGGATTCACAACTTTGAATGTGTATACCCAAGTTGGCTTAGTTACGCTAATGGGCTTGATCAGCAAGCACGGAATTTTGATTGTGGAATTTGCTAATGAATTGCAGGAAGCTGGCCGCAGTAAGTTAGATGCCATCGTAGAGGCTAGTAGCGTCCGTTTGCGCCCAATCTTGATGACCACTGCGGCAATGGTGCTGGGTGTTGTTCCCCTGGTGATTGCATCTGGTGCAGGTGCCGCTGGTCGTCAGTCGATGGGTATTGTGATCTTTACTGGACTATCGATTGGTACTTTATTTACGCTTTTCGTGGTTCCGGCGATGTATTTGTTTATTGGTGCCGATCACCATCAGAAGAAATTCAAGCAACAGTAATTTATTCTGTAAATAGCTATGAAAAAAGGGTGAACTAAGTTCATCCTTTTTTACTTGATGTCTCAGATTCAGAAAATCTGAGATACCAGTTATTTACTTCACGATATTGAGTTCTTTTTGTGCCACGATTTTATATTTAGTTTCAAGTTCAATCCGTTTCATCCACGCATCAATATTGTTTAATTGTGAGCGAGGCCCTATTTTTTCGGGGAAAGTTTGTGGTAGCAGAATCCATCGACTTACACATAAAGCCAATGGAATATCTCCGACGCTGAATTGTTCGCCAGCGCAGTAAGCCTGTTTTTCTAAGGTCTGATCAAGTAATGCCAGCAATGCATCTGCCTCTTGATACGAGCTCTTAATTAACTCATAGTTACGATCTGCTTCAGGGGTACGAGTGAGTCCTAAGAATGCAACTCGTAATGGTGGCCACATAGTTCCCAGTTGCCAGTCCATCCACTTCTCAGATTGGTACTGATTTTTAATGTCAGCAGGAAAGCGCTTCGACCTATCGTATTGACGAACAAGATAGCGCAAAATAGTATTGGACTCCCAGAGCACAAGATCACCGTCTTCTAGAGTGGGGACCAAACCATTCGGGTTAAGTGCTAAGAATTCAGGGGTATGATTTATTCCAAAATGAAGGCCGGCATCTATGCGCTCAAAATCTTTGCCTTCTTCAAGCCCCAGTTCTGCAAGGCACCACAAGACCTTTTGCACATTGATAGAACTTTTTCTTCCCCATAAGCGCATCATGAGAATTCCTATTTAGATAATTTTAAATTGATGAATCTAAACCCATAAATTTGCTATGCGCAAATATTAGTGGATGACTTTCTGGAGTGTGCTTTAGGTTGAGCACTTTAGCAACAATGATATTGTGATCGCCGCCGGTGTGGACTGAAACTGTTTCGCATTCAAAGTAGGCTGAGCATCCTTCAATTTGAGTGAGACCGCTTGCTGCAATTTTGTGCGGAATGTTGTCGAACTGATTTTCCTTGACGGTAGCAAAGTGCATTGCCATGGCTTCTTGTGAACGCGCGAGCACATGAATTAATTGTTTGTGACCCACTTCAAAATTAGGCATTAGGCGTGAATGCTTCTTTAAGCTCCACAAAATGAGTGGTGGCTCCAATGAAACAGTATTAAATGAGCTGATGGTGATGCCATGTGCGTTCTGGTCGGCATCTAGGCAAGTAATCACAGTGACCCCTGTTGCGAAAGAGGAGAATCCTTTGCGGAGCTCTTGAGAGGTAAATGGGGTCATCTCGTTTTCTTAATGAATTACTTACTTTGCAGCTGCCGGCGCAGAAGCACTAGCGGGGATGGTTGTACCTGGAATTGGGGTCAGAATTTCGTTCTCCTCAGCTTTGACGCATTTAAAGCGATATTCCTTGCCTGCCTTCGAAAGAAAGCTTGCACCTTGGTAGAAGTCATTCTTACAGGTCGTATTGGCAAAATCCATCACATCTTGTGGGGAGGCGCTGGAGCTGATTAAGCGCATATTGCCCATAGACATATGAATTTGGCTTGAAGAGCATCCGGCTAGAGTTAAGCCGCAAAGCGAAGTTAATAGTAGAATTTTTTTCATGGAAGCCTCCATAATCAGCAATGCTCGTTAGGATAAACCTATTACGCATTTGCTGCGGGGAATGCAGCGCATTTAAAAGGAAGAAACATGTTTAACGCTATTTTGGTAAATAAGGATGATCGCGGTTATCGTGCTGAGCTAACTCAGGTTGATGAGGCCAGCCTGCCCGAGGGCAATGTCAGAGTGAAGGTGCTCTATTCCACTTTAAATTACAAAGATGGTTTAGCGATTACTGGGAAAGGTCCAGTGGTGCGTAGCTTTCCCATGGTTCCGGGGATTGATTTTGCAGGTGAGGTGTTAGAGAGCACTAGCCCAGAATTTAAGGCTGGGGATATGGTGTTGCTCAATGGTTGGGGTGTTGGTGAAGGTCATTGGGGTGGATTAGCACAGCAAGCACGCGTGAAGTCAGAGTGGCTTATTCCCTTGCCAAAAGGGTTTACTGCTAAGCAGGCTCTAGCTATTGGTACTGCTGGCTATACCGCAATGCTGTGTGTGATGGCATTACAAAAGCATGGATTGAAGCCAAGTGATGGCGAGGTATTGGTCACTGGTGCAGCAGGTGGAGTAGGTAGCTTCGCTATTACTCTTCTGAGCAAATTAGGATTTACGGTTGTTGCCAGTACAGGTCGCATGTCCGAGGCTGATTATCTGAAGAAATTGGGTGCTAGTGAAGTGATTGATCGTGCTGCACTGTCAGCTCCTGGCAAGCCTTTGGCAAAAGAGCGTTGGGCAGCAGTGGTTGATAGCGTTGGTAGCCATACCTTGGCTAATGCTTGTGCACAAACCAAGAGCGATGGTGCGGTTGCCGCCTGTGGTCTTGCTCAAGGAATGGATTTTCCATCGACTGTTGCACCATTTATTTTGCGTGGGGTGACTCTGTATGGCATCAATAGTGTGACAGTGCCAAAAGCTAAACGCATGGCTGCCTATGAGCAATTGAGTAAGTTGGTCGATCTCAAAACTTTAGAGGAGATCTCTCATGAAATTAGTTTGGAGGACTCCATTAAATATGCTGCAGAACTGATGGCCGGAAATGTGCGCGGTCGATTAATCGTAGATGTAAATAAATAAGCAATTGCTAATTAGTAATATTTATTGTGGTGCTTGAGGTTTGCGTGTTTCCAGTTTTGCCCAGACCTCAAGCTTTTCAGGATTAGAGAGTTCAGACCAATCGGCAATTTCAGTAAGTGTGCGATAGCAACCACGACAAAAACCATTTTCAGGATTGATGTCGCACCAGTTGATACAAGGCGATGGAACTGTTGTCAAAGTAAACCTAGAATAGAAATAGATGAATACCAAAAACCAATCCAGCGATCTTAGTTCTATTCATTATCCCTTAGCCGATACTTTGCCGGAAGTGGGTAGTTCAATGGAGGTAGCGCCTGGCGTGCGTTGGTTGCGGATGCGTCTACCGTTTGCTTTGGATCACATCAATCTTTGGCTACTGCGCGATGAGTTTGAGGGTATTCAGGGCTGGACCATCGTGGATTGCGGTATTGCGAATGATGAGACGAAAGCAGCTTGGGATGAGATCTTTGCCACGCAGCTAGAAGGCTTGCCTGTACTGAGAGTCATCGTGACCCATATGCATCCAGACCACGTTGGACTCTCTCAATGGCTATGTGAAAAATGGAATGCACCGCTTTGGATTTCAATGACGGATTATTTAACTGCGCAATGGTTAAGTCATAAAGAGGGTGGTGCTGCAGTTGGTGCACGTGCTGGTGGCGGTGGGTCTGCAGATCATTTTCAGAAGCATGGATTAGTTGCCCCAGAAGATTTAGAAAAAATTCGGGCTCGATCAAACTATTACAGCAATATGGTTCCAGGTGTGCCTCGGCAATATCGTCGCATCATTGACGGTGAAATGATTTTGATTGGTGGACATGAGTGGCAAGTCATTATGGGTTTTGGTCATGCGCCTGAGCATGCCTCACTATTTTGTAAAGACCTAGGCGTATTAATCTCTGGAGATATGTTGCTGCCACGAATCTCTACGAATGTCAGCGTCTACGATGCTGATCCGGATGCGGATCCTTTAGGCTTGTATCTCAGTTCTTTAGATCGATATCTGCCATTACCAGACAACACTCTTGTGTTGCCATCTCATGGCAAACCATTTACGGGAATGAAGCCGCGAATTGATCAGTTGAAATTGCACCACGATGAGCGCTTGGCAGAGACGCTTGGAGCATGTAAAAAACCGGCAACTGCTCGGGAGATCGTGCCGGTTTTATTTAAACGTGAATTAGATATTCACCAAATGACATTTGCCATGGGTGAGGCTATTGCTCATCTGAATTACCTACTTCGTCGAGGAAAGTTGAGTCGCCAGCTTTGCGACGACGACGTGTTGCGGTTTTGCGTGGTTTAGTAGCCTTTGTTCCTGAGTCTTCGGTGGCTCCACCCGTAGCGGCAGCTGCAGTTGCTGAAACAGCATCCCCAAATGATTTGAGGGCCATCATGGTGGCATGTTGAACCTCTAGACCCTGAATAGTGGACTTCAAGACATTGAGATTCAGGTTCAACCAGTTTTCAACACTTTTAAGATCCTTGATGCGTTTTTCTAGCTCATCGGTATCTAGCCCTGGAAATGCTGAGCCAAACCCCCCGGCAGCCTTAGAGGCATCTGTAGTGAAGGGGAATTGTCCTGGCACCTGTCCCCCGGCTCCCTGACCCCACATGGTTTTCATCATTTCAAGGCTTTGATTGAATTCAGGGATAGTGCCAAACATAGGGTGTGCTCCAGGTCAGATAAAAGTGGCTTATTACCAATACAATAAGGGATTCTAGAGATTAATCCCGGTTAAGCAATGCAATCTAATGGTTTATCCCAGCCTTACACCCGCGGTCAGGCACTTCCCGAGCTACTGAAGCAGCGCATTCTGATTTTGGATGGCGCTATGGGTACCATGATTCAGCAATACAAGCTCAATGAAGCCGATTACCGTGGATTGCCAGCTAACCAGCGCTTTGAGGCTCATCCCGGCGATATCAAGGGTAATAACGAACTCTTAGTTCTGACTCAGCCCCAGATCATTAGCAAGATTCATGAGCAATATTTAGATGCGGGCGCCGACATTATTGAGACTAATACTTTTGGCGCCACCTCTGTTGCACAAGAAGATTACAAGATGGCGGGTTTGGCACGTGAGATGAATGTGATCTCTGCCCAATTGGCGCGCGCTGCTTGTGAAAAATACTCTACGCCAGATAAGCCACGTTTTGCAGCTGGTGCAATTGGGCCCACTCCAAAGACAGCAAGCATTTCTCCAGATGTAAACGATCCAGGTGCACGTAATGTGACATTTGATGCATTGCGGGCTTCTTATCGCGAACAGATTGAAGGCCTCTTCGAGGGTGGTGTCGACTTATTCTTGGTGGAAACTATTTTTGATACGCTCAATGCTAAGGCTGCATTATTTGCATTAGATGAATTTTTTGAAGAGACTGGCGAGCGTTTGCCGGTGATGATTTCGGGAACAGTGACTGATGCTTCTGGTCGCATCTTGTCTGGACAAACAGTGGAAGCCTTCTGGAATAGCTTGCGTCACATCAAGCCCTTAACCTTTGGTTTGAACTGCGCCTTAGGTGCTGCCCTCATGCGTCCTTATATTGCTGAGCTTGCTCGTATTTGTGACGCTGCTGTATCTTGCTACCCAAATGCTGGTCTCCCTAATCCAATGAGTGATACAGGCTTTGATGAGACCCCAGAAATTACTTCTAGCCTAGTTGATGGCTTTGCAAAAGATGGCTTAGTCAATCTTGTAGGCGGTTGCTGTGGAACGACGCCAGATCATATTCGTGCAATTGCTAATGCGGTTGCTAAGCGCAAGCCACGTGCCTTCTACCGTGAGAGCGCGGAGGTGTCAGCATGACTAAGGCCGTGAAAGTAATGCCGGCGATGAAGCTTTCAGGCCTAGAGCCTTTCAATGTCACGCCAGAAGTTGGTTTTGTAAATATTGGTGAGCGCACTAACGTTACGGGCTCTAAAGCATTTGCACGCATGATTTTGAATAATCAATTTGATGAAGCCTTAGTAGTTGCAAGACAGCAAGTTGAGAATGGTGCTCAAGTGATTGACATCAATATGGATGAAGCGATGTTGGATTCAGAGGCAGCGATGACGCGCTTCTTGAATTTGATCGCCTCAGAACCAGATATTGCTCGTGTACCGATCATGATTGACTCTTCCAAGTGGAGCGTGATCGAAGCTGGCCTGAAATGCATTCAAGGTAAGCCGATTGTTAACTCGATCTCACTCAAAGAGGGTGAAGAGTCTTTCAGAAAACAAGCACGCTTGATTCGTCGTTATGGCGCAGCATCTGTAGTAATGGCTTTTGATGAAGTGGGGCAGGCTGACACTTTTAAGCGCAAAACAGAAATTTGCCAGCGCTGCTATCAAATTCTTGTTAACGAGATTGGTTTTCCTGCAGAAGATATTATTTTTGATCCGAATATCTTTGCCATTGCGACTGGTATTGAAGAGCATGACAACTATGCAGTAGATTTCATCAATGCGACCCGCTGGATCAAGGAAAATCTGCCGGGCGCGAAGGTCAGTGGTGGTGTCTCTAATGTTAGCTTCTCGTTCCGCGGTAACGATCGTGTGCGTGAAGCCATTCATACTGTGTTCCTGTATCACGCTATTCAGGCGGGCATGGACATGGGTATCGTCAATGCAGGCCAGCTTGGCGTTTACGCAGACCTAGATCCTGAATTGCGTGAGCGCGTTGAAGATGTGGTGCTCAATCGTTTTAAAGAAAAAGACGGTAAGACTCCAACGGAGCGCTTGCTGGATATCGCTGATCAATTTAAGGGCGGTGGCGCGAAGCAAGTTGAGAACTTGGTATGGCGTGAAGCCCCGGTGCGTGAGCGTTTAACCCATGCTTTGGTGCATGGCATCACTACCTTTATTGAAGAAGATACTGAAGAGCTGCGTGCCCAAATTATGGGTGCAGGCGGCCGTCCAATTGAGGTTATTGAAGGTCCTTTGATGGATGGAATGAATGTCGTCGGCGATTTGTTTGGTGCCGGCAAGATGTTCTTGCCTCAAGTGGTTAAGAGTGCGCGTGTGATGAAGCAGGCAGTGGCCATTTTGATTCCCTATATTGAGGAAGAAAAACGCCTGCATATTGCCTCTGGTGGCGAAGCGAAAGCCAAAGGCAAGATTGTGATGGCGACTGTTAAAGGCGACGTGCATGACATTGGTAAAAACATTGTGACGGTAGTGCTGCAATGTAATAACTTTGAAGTTGCGAATATGGGCGTCATGGTGCCCTGTGCGGAAATTCTGAAACGCGCCAAAGAAGAAAAAGCGGACATCGTTGGCCTTTCTGGTTTGATTACCCCGTCTTTAGAAGAAATGACTTACGTTGCTCAAGAGATGCAGCGTGACGACTATTTCCGTGAGCGTCAAATTCCATTGATGATTGGTGGTGCGACAACTTCACGCGTTCATACTGCGGTGAAGATTGCTCCGCACTATGATGGACCAGTGGTTTATGTGCCAGATGCATCTCGTTCTGTATCGGTGGCATCAAGCTTGCTATCGGACGAAAGTGCTAAGAAATTTATTCAAGACTTACGCGATGACTACGTGCGTATTCGTGAGCAACATGCCAATAAAAAAGCATCCCCAACGATTTCATTAGAAGTAGCGCGTAAGAATCGAGAGCTGATTGATTGGGCTAGTTATGTGCCCGAGAAGCCTAAGTTTATTGGGCGCCGCGTTTTCAAGAATTTCTCTTTAAACGATATTGCTAAATATATTGACTGGACACCGTTCTTCCAGACTTGGGACTTGGCTGGTAAGTTTCCAGCCATCTTGGACGATGAAATCGTTGGCGTAGAGGCTCGTAAGGTATTTGAAGATGGCCAGGCTCTTCTTGATAAATTAATCAAAGGTCAGTGGTTGCAAGCTGATGCTATAGTAGCGTTCTATCCAGCAAACACAATAGGTGATGACATTGTCTTGTACAGCGATGAATCGCGTGAGCAACCATTATTTGTTTGGCATAACTTACGCCAGCAGTCTGAGCGGCCTGTAGTCGACGGCGTTCGCCGACCTAATCGTTGCTTGGCAGATTATGTGGCACCAAAAGATTCCAATGTGACTGATTACCTCGGCTGCTTTGCTGTTACGACTGGGCACGGTGTTGAGAAAAAAGTGGCTGAGTTTCATGCTAAGCATGATGACTACAGTGCAATCATGTTGCAGTCCTTAGCCGATCGTTTAGCAGAGGCATTTGCAGAATTAATGCATCACCGCGTTCGTACTGATCTTTGGGGATATGCGACCGATGAGATTTTGACAAATGATCAAATGATCAATGAGGAATATCGCGGTATTCGTCCAGCGCCAGGGTATCCAGCTTGTCCTGCGCATGAAGTTAAAAAAGACTTATTACGCGTGATTGGCTCAGAAGATATTGGTATGACATTGACTGAATCAATGGCTATGAATCCAGCTTCTAGCGTCAGCGGTTTTTATATGGCACATCCAGATGCGCGTTATTTCAACGTGGGCAAGCTATCAGCCGATCAAATTGAAGATCTTGCTAAGCGTCGTAATGAGTCTGTTGAAGATATCCGCCGCCAACTAGCCAGTTCAATCGACTAAGTCCGCTATATCTGAGTGGGGTGCAGGGCTTTAAACGCCCCACATTACTGGCTCATCCTTTGCCTTAGACTGCTTCATCAGTTCCAGAAAGGGATAAGCACGCTGTCCCAGCCTATCGGCAAGCTTCGGTTTTTCGGTATTTTCTTGATCAGACGTATTACTTTTAGCCCGATCTTCCAAATCTTTGAGGATGGCTGTTTCTAAGGCGATGATGAGGGCTGGTAGTTGCTCCACCATCAAAATACCTCTGGGCTCTAATGGGCGGCCCAAAATCTCAAAGATTCGCTGGGTCAGATCAGCCAGCATGATGACGTCAGGACCCGCTTTGGAGCGAAATTGATAGATCATTTCGATAGCTTACCACCTGATAAACTCACTTATCTATGTTGTTAACTAATAAAAATCGTTTAATTGAAATGCTGAGTGCTGCCCTGCTGGGTTTGGCTCAGGAGCGTGGTTTGGGTGACGCCCCGGCACCCCGCCTGGAACGCCCTAAGGCAGTAGACCATGGCGATGTTGCTTGTAATATTGCCCTCCAGCTTTCCAAGGCTTGGAAGCTTAATCCCAGGGAATTAGCGCAAGCACTGGTTGAGCGTTTAGAGCAGCAAGCCGGCTATGGTGATCTCATTGCTTCTTGCGAAATCGCGGGCCCTGGGTTTATTAACTTTCGATTGAGTAACACCGCTAAAACTGCGGTGGTGAACGAGGTTCTTACGGCGGGATCCCAGTTTGGTCAGCTAGCTCCAGAAGCTGCTCCCGTTTCCAGGGCCATGATTGAGTTTGTGTCGGCCAATCCTACTGGCCCGCTTCACGTTGGTCATGGTCGTCAAGCTGCGTTAGGAGATGCGCTGGCAAACTTATTGGCAACTCAGGGTATTCAGGTGCATCGCGAGTTTTATTACAACGATGCTGGGGTGCAGATTGCGAATTTAGCGCTCTCAGTACAGGCTCGCTTGAATGGACTTAAACCAGGTGATGCTGCTTGGCCAGAAAGTGCTTATAACGGTGAATATATTGCGGAGATTGCTACTGCTTTTAAGGCTTCATCTGAATATAAAGATGATATCGAGGCTATTCGTCAGTTTGCCGTGGCATATTTGCGCAATGAGCAGGATATCGACTTAAAAACATTTGGTGTGAAGTTTGATTGCTATTACCTAGAGTCTTCTTTGTATACCGATGGTAGTGTTGCAAAAATTGTCGACGAGCTACAGAGTATTGGTAAGACCTATGAGTCTGAGGGCGCACTATGGCTTAGGACAACAGACGATGGCGATGATAAAGATCGCGTCATGAAAAAGTCTGATGGGAGCTTCACCTACTTTGTCCCAGACGTTGCCTATCACACCAGTAAATGGAATCGTGGCTTTGAAAAAGTGATTAACGTTCAGGGTAGCGATCACCATGGCACGATTGCACGTGTGCGCTCAGGCTTGCAGGGTGTAGCTCAGAAGCGCGGTTGGGAGATTCCGAAAACCTATCCAGAGTATGTGCTTCACAAGATGGTGACAGTGATGCGCCATGGCGAGGAAGTCAAGATTTCTAAGCGTGCAGGTTCTTATGTGACTGTGCGTGACTTGGTTGAGTGGTCCGGTGGTGTTACACCAGAGATGGCTGGCGGTGAGCGTGAGCTTGCGCTTCAGCGAGGACGTGATGCTGTGCGTTTCTTCCTTATTTCTCGTAAAGCGGATACGGAGTTTGTATTTGATATTGATCTAGCATTGCAACAAAATGATGAGAACCCTGTGTTCTATGTGCAATATGCCCATGCTCGTATTTGCTCAATCTTGACTCAATGGGGTGGACAAGTTTCTGACCTCAAGGGCGCAGACCTTTCCTTGTTGCAAAGTAAGGCCTCAGATCATCTCTTACGTCGTCTAGCTGAATATCCAGAAATGCTCACTGATGCAGCTGCAGATTTAGCTCCACATGCTTTGGCTTTCTACTTGCGTGATTTGGCGGGAGATTTCCATACCTTCTATAACGCAGACCGCGTTTTGGTCGATGACCCTGCATTGAAATTAGCTCGTCTCGCATTACTTTCAGCAACTCGCCAAGTGCTTGAAAATGGATTAAAAGTATTGGGTGTATCAGCACCCGCTAAGATGTAAGCTTTAACCCTCGTTAGGGTTTAAGAGGTAAAAAGAAGGATGGGGACTCGATGAAAAATAACAATCAATACGACAGCTTTGATCTAAAGACACAGTCTACGAGCTCAGAGTATGGCGGCACCATCCTTGGCTTTATCTTAGGGCTTGGTGTTGGTCTAGGCGTTGCTTTTGTGATTGCTTTTTATCTCTCAAAAAATACACCTCAAGAGCGCCCTGGTGTTAGAGCCCCCAATCTTCCCTTAACTATTAAATCAGGACCGGCACCGGCGGAAGGTGAAGCAGCTGCCCCAGCAGAGGCTTTAGATTTAAACAAACCTTTACAAGGTAAGTCTGCCGCACCAGCCTCCGATGCTTCGGACCCAATTGCTGATTTAGCTAGCGGTAAGAAGCCAGCTGAAGTGGTTCCAGTCCCTGTCGCAAAATCTGATGCAATTTATTTTTTACAAGTTGGCGCATTTAATAAGCGCGCGGATGCGGATGCTCAAAAAGCCAGTTTAGCTATTCAGGGTATCCAGTCTCAATTAAGTGAGATTACAAGTGAGGGTAATACACTGTGGCGTGTTCGTGTGGGTCCGTATAACAGTATTGAAGAAAGTAACCCCGTGCGTGATAAGTTAAATAGCATGGGCATTAAACCAAATGTTATTAAATCTGGTAAATCATGATTACATTATCCAAATCTAAAAGAATTTTTTTATCCGCCACCATTCTGGGCTTGGCAGTTTCATTCTCAGGCTTTGTTAGTGCGCAAAGCCCTAAGATTGAAGAAGGCTTTGACTACCGCATTCTTCCTACCCCTCAGCCAGTTGAGTCCAAGGGTAAGGTTGAGGTGATTGAGTTTTTTTGGTACGGTTGCCCGCATTGCTATGACTTTGAGCCAGAGCTCAACGCCTGGCTTAAGCGCCAACCTAAAGATGTTACTTTTCGTAAAGTACCCGTTGCCTTTCGTGATGACTTCATGCCGCATAGCCAGTTGTTCTATGCCTTAGAAGCTATGGGCAAGGGAGAGGTGATGAATGACAAAGTCATGTACGCCATGCATAAAGAAAATAAGCGCCTCATGACAGAAAACGAGATTGCGGATTGGGTCGCCTCTCAAGGTATTGATCGCAATACTTTCTTGGCTACGTACCGTTCATTTGCTGTTGTATCTAAAGCCCGTGCTGCAAGACAGATGGCTGATACCTATCGTATTGATGGCGTGCCAACTATTGTGATGCAGGGTCGTTATGTGACATCACCATCCATTGCCGGGACTAAAGCTAAGGCGATTGTAGTGATGGATTTCCTAGAGCAAAAAATCCGCAAGGACAAGTACAAGTAATCTAAAGCCTTAGATTTTGACGAAGCGTCGTACGATCCAAAAATAGAGTGGGTAAGGCAGGATTCTGAGGAATTTTAGGAATCCTGAAAACCGCTTAGGGAAGTGAATATCAAACTCTCCAGCCTGTAGTCCTGTGAGGATTTCTTTTGCAGCCTCGTCAGCGGTAATGAGCGCTGGCATTTCAAAATCATTCTGTGCAGTCGCTTCAGTAGCTACAAACCCTGGTGAGATCATGTGTACGCTCACTCCTTGGGGTAGTAAGTCGTAATACAGGGTTTCACAGAAATTAATAATCCCTGCTTTACTCGGTCCATATGCAAGGGCTTTTGGTAATCCACTGTATCCGGCGACGCTCCCCACGATAGCAATATGACCGGCATGCTCTTTGAGCATATTGGGCAAAACAATGCCTACTGCCCGCATAGGCCCTAGCAGATTGGCATCGATAGTCTTCTGTGCAATCTCAAAATCAAAATTGTCAGCGCGTAAGGGGGTATATACACCCGAAACAAATAGTAGTAGGTCTAGACCGCCCCAAGCCTCTAGAATTTTCTGGTAGGAAGATAGGATCTGTTCTTGCTTGGTGACATCAAGAGGGAGCACCAATGCTTGTCCCGACTGCGCTGATTTAGCAAGGACATTGAGGCGCTCAGCACGACGACTAGAAAGAGCGACTTTCGCGCCAGCCTTGATGAAGGCCTGAGTGCAGGCCTCACCAATTCCGCTGGAGGCGCCGATGATCCAAATACGTTGATTTACAAATGAATTAATTCCTTTTTGTTTCATGGGCACAGGGCATCGCTTGAGTGAATAGCATCTTGGTGTTTAAGGGTGTATTGCACAACATCAATATTCTTTTCGAAGAATCCAGCAGCGCAATACATGAGATAGAAATTCCACAGTCGAATAAAAGCCTCGTCAAATCCAAGGCGATAGATTTCTTCAATCTTCTGGTTAAAGCTATCATGCCATAGGCATAAGGTTTTAGCGTAGTCAGAACCAAATGCAAACTCAGCTTCAACTTCTAAGCCTGCGCTGGCAGCAGCAGCCTTGAATTTACTTGGTGAGGGCAGCATGCCGCCTGGGAAAACATATTGCTGAATAAAGTCGGTGCTGTGTCGATAGCGATCAAATAAGTCTTCTGCTATGACGATAGTTTGGATGCAGGCTCGACCCCCTGCTTTGAGTCGCTTTGCAACTACTTGAAAATATTCATCCCAATGGTTCTCACCGACCGCTTCAAACATTTCAACGGAGGCGATCCCATCAAATCGTTCAGTACAGTCTCTATAGTCTTGTAGGCGCACCTCGAATTGATGTGCGTTCCCTGTCTCTGTAACTACCTTTTGAAGTCTGGTATCGGCAAAGGTTTTTTGCTCTGCTGACAGAGTGAGACCAGTAACTTGATTACCATTGCGTAAGGCTTCTTCCATAAATCCACCCCAACCACAGCCGATCTCTAGCAGTCGGTCGCCTGGTTTAGCGTGGATGGAATCTAATATGTGTTTGATTTTTGCGCGTTGCGCATCCATCAGTGATTGCTTATCACCTTCTGAGAACCATGCACTTGAATAGCTCATAGTGGGGTCTAGCCAGAGGCTATAGAAGGCATTACCTAGATCATAGTGAGCATGGATATTTTTACGACTTCCAGATTTGGAGTTGTCTCTAAACCAATGTCTCAGGCGATACGCTATGGAGCCCAACCAACTTCCATAGATTGCTTTTTCTAGAATGGTGCGGTTCCGAATAGCTAGCTCTAGAACAGCCTTGAGATCAGGTGTATTCCATTCACCTCGAATATAACTCTCGGCAAAGCCAATATCGCCATGGGATAGCACTTGTTTAAATACAGACCAATCTAAAACTTGAATCTCTGCATGTAGTTGATCTGACTTATTTCCAAATTCTCTTAT
This sequence comes from Polynucleobacter sp. AM-7D1, assembly GCF_018688455.1. Taxonomy (NCBI): domain Bacteria; kingdom Pseudomonadati; phylum Pseudomonadota; class Betaproteobacteria; order Burkholderiales; family Burkholderiaceae; genus Polynucleobacter; species Polynucleobacter sp. AM-7D1. The sequence continues at coordinate 1,833,985 of NZ_CP061319.1, read as the reverse complement.
TTCTTTATTTGGCAGTGTCAGAACCAAATGCCCACTTCGCAATTGCGCTAAGAGGCCTAAAAGGGTGTGTGTGCTTGCACGATATTGCTGTTGCTTTGATTTCGGCCTATCCGGACGGGAGAAGGTGAGGCGAGACAGTAGTGATTGACCGGGGCGATTCATCGGGTAATTTCAAGTTCTGGTGGTTTGGGTTTTGAATGAAAGGGTACACCTTTTAGCCATAATTTCAATGCTTGCCAATGAATGCGGCCAATCACACCAAGACTCATTAGCGGGTAGCGTAGAAAGGCAAGGTAAAGTGCGCTTTTACTCAGGGGTTGAGCTAGGCCACTGATACTGGTATTGATCAATGGACTTCCATCCTCATGGAGCTCAATTCGACAAACGATATTTCTCTTGGAGCGACTGTCCTGTGAAAATAAAAAACGGAAATGGTATTCCCCGCGAACATCGCAGAAAGGTGATACATGAAACACTTTCTTGCTCACCAAAGTCTCTCCAGATTTCAGTGCAGCACCAGAGTCATGGTGAAGTAAGTAGCAGTGTCGTTCGCCAAAAGTATTATTCACTTCCGCCAATACGGCCTGAACTTGTCCATTGGCTTGAGTGCAGATCCAAAAGCTGACAGGATTGAAGACATAGCCTAGTACTCGCGGGAAGGTTTGCAACCAAATCTCGCCATCAATATGCTGAATGTGGTGCTGCTCAAGAATTGTTTCAATCCATGACAGGCTATCTACATTCCCTATTCCATGATCTTGATCGAAGAATGAAAAAAGTCCGAACTGATTGTCTTTGAGACCATGCTTGCTGAGTAGTTGCGGATCGCTCCTGCGTGCACGCATTGGTATAGATAAAGTAAATACACCATAGCCAAACGCATTTTTAGCGGGACGAAAACGCCGATGCTTTACCGTACCAAAATTAATCGTTGGCAAATTCATTTACTGAACATCTTTAATGGAATTGGGCAGGGCGCGATGAGCAATTTTTTCCATTAGATCCATTGCCACTAATTCACCTGAACGTAAACCGTCTTCATGAAAGCCAAACCCAGTCCATGCGCCGCAATACCAAATCGAGGAATTACCCTGAATTAAGGGCAGCTCTTTTTGTGCCTGGACCGCGCGCATATCAAATACTGGATGTGAGTAATGAATTTCTTCATGGACTAGCGATGGGTTGGGATCAGTTAGCGGGTTTAGGCTCACAATAATCTGCGTATCATCGAATGCTGAAGGCAGAGGTTGTAAGCGGTTGATTAAATAATTGACGCTGACGTGTTGTTGCGCAGTTGGTGTCGCACCAGATTTTGCAGTGTAGTTCCAAGCCGCCCAGCAGCGCTCAGCGGCCGGTAAAAAATTCCTGTCTGTATGCAAAATTGCACGATTCTTTTGATAGGGTACAGAGGCCAAAATATTCCGAGCATCTTGGTCAATGCCATGGACTAACTCTAAAGTCTGATCGCTATGACAAGCCATCACTACTTCATCAAACCAGTGAGATCCTAAGGGGGTAATGACTTCGACCTGAGAATTTTCTGATTTACGGACATTGACACGAGAAACCGATTCGCGCACAAATTGGACTTGCTGTTTATCTAGCGCCGCGACTAAAAGCTTCACGTATTCTCGCGAACCTCCTTTAACAGTAAGCCATTGCGGACGATTTTGAATTTGTAAAAGACCATGGTTGTGACAGAAGCGAACCATGGTATGAATTGGAAACTCCAGCATCTGCTCAACAGAGCATGACCAAATAGCACCAATCATTGGCAAGAAATAATTTTCTCTAAAGCTAGTGCTAAAGCGGTTGCGATCTAAAAAATCTTTAATACGCTCATCTGGCTCTGAGTATTCAAGCTTAGCAGTGATTTGTTCTTCTGCGAGTCGAGTAGCGAGACGATTGAAGCGTAGGATGTCGTAAGCCATTCTCCAGAATGACAATGAGAATAAATTTCTTCTTTGTCCAAAAAAAGAATTGATGTCATTGCCAGCCCATTCAATCTTTTTATTGCGCCCTGTTTTTTCGCTCGTATCAATTGAGACGGAAAAAGACATTTCTGATGGTGCAATCGGAACTTGAATTTCCTCAAATAGACGAACTAAGCGGGGATAGGTTTTGCGATTAAATACCAAAAATCCAGTATCCACCCCATGAGTCAGCTTACCTTCAGAAGTTTCTAGTGTGAGATCTACCGTATTGCTATGACCGCCAATATGATTGCCGCCTTCAAATACAGTGAGATCTAATTCTGGGTGCTGTCTTAATGCATATGCGCATCCTAAGCCAGAAATACCGGCGCCTATGATGGCAACTTTTTTCTTACCCACTAAATTTTCTCTCCAAGAAGTTTCTCTATCTCACTAGTAATGCTGCTGCTCGTTGGTTTAGTCAAGCTGCCATATGAGTCCACTACATTACCGTTGCGATCAATGAGGTATTTATAAAAATTCCATTTGGGAGTTGTACCAGTTTTAGCAATCAGCATCTTAAATAGAGGATTGGGATTGCTGCCGCTGACCGAACTCTTAGCAAACATGGGGAACTTCACGTCATAGGTATTTTTGCAGAATTCAGCAATGTCTTTATTGCTACCTGGCTCTTGTTGCCCAAAATCGTTTGATGGAAACCCTAATACAACTAAGCCACGATCTTTATATTTGGCATATAGCTTCTCTAGACCCTCATATTGACTTGTAAAGCCACAAAAGCTGGCTGTATTAACGACCAAAATGACCTTTCCCTGGTATTGGCATAGGCTTTGAGCTGCCTCATCCTGCAATCTCAAAAAAGTATGGGACAAAAGAGGGCTGCAGCTGGGTGATGTGGGGGGCGCAGCCTGAACCAATTGCGTTGCAGACACCAGAAAGAGAAGTGCCAATAAATGTCTTGGCAAGTTGCGAATCATTTTGAGCCTATTAAAGGGGTGGGCATGCCCAAGTCTAAGACATTCTGGCAAATATCGTTGAGCCTGGCTCAATGCCATTAATATGACGCTATGAGCTCCCTACCTTTACCTTCTTTTGAGTCCAAAGTCTGTGCGTCTGCAGAGCTCGAGGCTCGTATTGCTGAACTTCCAAGACCTCTGGTGTTTACGAACGGCGTCTTTGATATTTTGCACCGCGGACATGCTAGTTACTTGGCCCAAGCCCGAGCATTAGGAGCGAGTCTAGTCGTGGGCGTGAACTCAGATGCCTCAGTCAAGATGTTGGGTAAGGGTGATGATAGGCCTATCAATACCGAGGCTGACCGCCAAGCTTTGTTGGCGGCGCTGGAGAGTGTGGATTTAGTCGTGTTATTTACGGAGCAGACGCCAGTGAATCTGATTGCAAAAATTCATCCGGATATCTATGTCAAGGGTGGAGATTATGAGATCGATACCCTTGAAGAAACGCGTTTGGTAAAAACCTGGGGCGGCAAAGCAGTCGCTATTCCATTTTTATATGAGCGATCTACTACAACACTACTGGGTAAGATTCGCACTAGCTAAGCATAGCAAATTAAAAAGATCTAGCACTCAAAGATTTTGCAAGAGCCATGCCCAAAGACCACGCAGTACCAAGCCTTCGATAGGCTCAATAGGTAGGGACGCTAGCTCAGGAAATTGTTTAATTGCATTTGCCAAAATTTTGGCATTACCACCGTCAAGCCAAATTCGTTCGACTGGGTGATTCATTGATTTAGCTAAATAGACTGCACGCAGTATTGCTCCAATTTGTGCCGCATCACACCCTCCGGTAATAGCTTCATCCGTTGTAATACCAAAGCCTGCTTGTATTTCAGGCTTACTAGGGCGAACCGCTAATGGAAGTTGGGCTGTATTTTGTTGAAGGCTCTCGTGCATCAAGCTAAGACCCGGCAAGATCCAGCCGCCGTAATGAACGCCATTGCCACCTAGTAAGTCAATGGTCGTAGCCGTCCCAGCGTTAATCACCAGCGTATTGGTATTGGAGAGTGCTCTTGCACCAATCAGTGCGGCCCATCGGTCTGCGCCCAGTTTACTTGGGTCTTGATAGAGTGTACGTACACCCTCATAAGTACTGCCACCTGAAAGCTGCTTCCACTCAAGCTCTTGCCATTGCGGAAATAGGCTGCGTAGATTTTGAATGGCAGCATTGCCAGCCACACAGCAAAATGCAATTGCATCTGGCTTTGGTAATGTTTTAGAAATATAGTCGGATAGCTCAGCACGTAGCTCGGGTGATTGGAAAGATTTATTGCTAATCGATCCAGAATATGCCCACAGTTTTTTGTTGCGGTCCGAAATGTTTTGTGTAGATTCGACAGCGGCCCACTTCAGCCGAGTATTACCAAGATCAAATACTAAATAGAGACTCATGATTGAACTCGCAAAGAAACATCGCCTGCATGAATAACAATGGATTTGCCCTGCTGCTTTAGGATCAGTGCGCCAGTATCATCAACACCACCAGAAATTCCGATGATAGGCTCTTTGCCTGCACCTGATATGCAAACAGATTGATTGTTATATGCATCCCAAGGTGCCCAGGAATTTTTAAAATACCCAAATCCATGCTGCTTAAATTGAGCTAAATGCTTTTCAAATGAATCAATGAGTTTTAGCCAAATAAATTCAGTATCGGGAAGAGGTTTTTGGTGGGGAACGAGTTGATCCAAAGCGGCAACTCCAAGTGAGGATTGGACATCGAGATTCTTTGCAATCAGTAATGCATTGCGTAGATTTAGGCCTAGTCCGATCACCATCCAAGTAGGTGAGTTTGGATTGCTTTGCCCACCCTCAATCAGAATGCCACCAAGTTTGGAATGATTTAGCAGTAAATCGTTCGGCCACTTTAGTCTTAAACCTTGCTGATAGAGCGCGTGTTCATTGGCTCCTAGAGCCTCAGCAATGCCGGAGACGACTGCCAGCCCAATTACTAAACTGAGTCCGCTAAGCTCATTAGGGCGTTTATCGAATGGGTAGGCCAAGGAAAAGCATAGCGTGTCTTCTGGGTTGGAAAGCCAAGCTCTTCCAGCTCTGCCTTTGCCAGAAGTCTGCTCGTGGGCAATGCGGGCAACGGGATCGATTAGCTCCCCGGCACGCCAGCGAGCCAATAAATCATCATTAGTCGATTTGGTGGCGGCTACACGTTCTAGGATGCAATTCGGACTCATTTTCCTATTGTAGAAAGATCTAGCCTAGCTGACCTAGAATAAGGGAATGCATCACGAAGATCAGCGTCCTCGCAAGTTTGTTTGGCCCCTCCAGGCGATGCCCTTAGCTAGGGCCATTAGCTTGAGCTACGCACTTTTAATCCTTTACGTCAGCCTCAATCCCTTTGATTTCCACTTTGACAATGGTATTGCTACATTAGCGTGGTTGGATGCCCCTTTGCCTCGCTTTATTACGCTCTTTGATGTCTCGGTCAACATCTTGGCCTATATCCCTCTAGGGTTTTTGTTGGTCTTTGCCTGCTACCCACGTTGGCAAAATTTTGTTGCTTTAGGGATCGCCTTGGGCTTGAGTGCAGCATTAGCATTAAGTGTGGAGTCCTTGCAAACCTGGCTACCCACCCGGATACCGAGTCAAATGGATTGGTGGGCCAATGTATTGGGTGCTTTGTTAGGTGGCTTGCTAGCTATTCCCCTAGGCCCCCAGTGGCTCTCTGGAAGTGTGGTGCGCCGTCGTTTTGACCAGTGGTTTGGATTGAACTGGGCCGCTTGCGCCCTGTTTCTACTTTTTCCATGGACTCAGATCTATCCCCAGAGTTCTTGGTTGGGGACGGGAGTGTGGGGGCATGCGATTTTTGCCTCAGTTGACTGGGGAACCATGGTGATAAACCATGTTGTACAGGAATCCATCATTACAGCGGTCTGCTGGCTGGGTACTGGGCTTCTGCTGTCTCTAGGGATGCGTGCAAAAGCTCCTCAGTGGAAAATCTTGAACAGCCTACTTTGCTTCACCGTTCTGGTAAAAATTGCCTTTACGGCATTGCAATTCGGGGCAGTATTTAGCTTGGTGTGGCTCACGGCTGGCGCTATCTGGGGGATGCTGCTGGGAAGTCTGTTGCTGAGATGGGCCCTCCGGTTTTCTGTAAGCAATAAAGTTTGGCTTGCGATCACTTGCTTGCTGAGTGCCACCCTGGCAATTAATCTCTTACCAGACAATCCTTACTTCATTTTGACATTACGGCAGTGGTACCAGGGCCGGCTATTACACTTTAATGAACTAATGCAATGGGTTTCAGTAGTATGGTTGCCATTGGCTTTAATTTGGGCACTCCGAAATCGGACTGCCTTTAGTTCAAAAACTGAATTGAGATAACGTATGACCTTTAAACACCATGTTTTTTTCTGCCTAAATCAGCGTAAGAATGGCGAAGATTGTTGCGATCGTCATAATGCATTTGCATTATTTGAGTATGCAAAAAGTCGTGTGAAAGAGCTGGGTTTATCAGGCCCAGAAAAAATTCGCATAAACAAGGCAGGATGTTTAGATCGCTGCGCTGATGGACCAGTAGCAGTAATTTATCCAGAGGGTATTTGGTACACATTTGTCGATACTGAAGACATTGAAGAAATTATTCAGTCTCACTTAGTGCAGGGGCGCCCAGTAGAGCGTCTGCGGTTAGCGTAAAAAGATTTCAGAAAGCGTTTCCATGAATAGCCGTACAAAAATCATTCATATTGATGGTGTTGTGGGTCAAATCGAAATGTCGATTGACCTACCGGATGAGTTAAAAACCAATGCTGATTTTTTAGTGAGGGGTTTAGCCCTAGTTGCCCATCCTCATCCGTTAATGGGTGGAACCATGGATAACAAAGTCGCACAAACTATGGCGCGTGCTTTTAATCAGTTGGGTTACGTCAGTGTTCGTCCGAATTTTCGAGGCGTAGGGGCTACTGCTGGTGTGCATGATGACGGTATTGGCGAGATGGAAGATCTACTGCATGTCACTGATTGGATGCGAACCCCCTCAGGCTGGAATCAATTTGAAGCTAGCTCACAACAAGCGTGGACCCAGACTGCAAATACTTTGCCTTTAGTCGTTTCTGGTTTTTCATTTGGAAGTTTTGTCGGGACGCATTTGGTGCAACGCTTGTCAGAGCTTGGGCGCCCAGCTGAACGACTCGTCATGGTGGGAAGTGCTGCAGGTAAGTGGGTCTTGGCGCCGGTGCCTGCCGACACGATTTTGATTCATGGCGAGGTGGATGAAACTATTCCCTTGATCGATGTCTTAGATTGGGCGCGTCCTCAAGAATTAACTGTTCAGGTAGTGCCAGGCGCAGATCATTTTTTCCACCGACGTCTACATTGCATACGCAATATCATCACCGGTGCTTGGTTAGGTATGCCTGATCATCGCAATCAATAAACTACCAAGCAAATTAGAAGGATCAAATACATGACTGAAGATAGAAAATCTCTTATCGAATATCCATCTGAGTTTCCGATTAAGGTGATGGGTAAAACCAATCCAGAATACTTGCCAGCAATTTTGCACATTGCCCGTCAATTTGACCCCACCCTTGATGAGAGCAAGGTTGAGCAACGACCTTCTAAAGATGGAAATTATCTAGGTATTACTTTGCCGATTACTGCAACCAGCCGCGAGCAATTAGATGAGCTGTATCGCACTTTATCCACGCATCCTTTGGTTAGTGTTGTCCTCTAAATTATTTGCATGAGTTTTTTAGTAAAAAATTTAGGGGTAGCTGATTACGAGTCTACCTATCAAGCGATGCGCGATTTTACGCAGCAGCGAGATGCTGAAACTCCAGACGAAATTTGGATTTTGGAGCATCCTCCAGTATTCACTTTGGGTTTGGCGGGCGATGCGGGTAATTTACATTCCCCTAGCAATCAAATTCCCTTAGTCCAGGTGGATCGCGGTGGCGAGATTACTTATCATGGCCCCGGCCAAATCGTGGTGTATCTTCTACTCGATCTTAGGCGTTTGGGAGTTTTTGTAAAAGAGCTTGTCTCCAGAATTGAGCAGTCTTTAATTGACACTCTGGCTGATTTTGGTATTCAGGCAGAAAGACATGCTGGTGCGCCTGGTATTTATATTGCCCAGGAGAGTCCAGTTTCATCCGAGTATCGGGGTGCAAAGATTGCTGCTTTGGGCCTGAAAGTCTCAAAAGGATGCTCCTATCATGGGCTTGCTCTGAATGTATCTACTGATTTAGAGGCTTTTTCCCGTATTCACCCATGTGGGTATGAGGGCTTAAGGACGGTTGATATGCAAACCCTTGGGATCAAGGACAATATAGACATTATTAGCCAAACCCTTTTAGGGCATTTGCAAAAGCAACTAACTTCATCATGACCACCAATAAGCCGGATCTCGACACTGCCGCCACTAGCAATAGTCGCCAAGACCTGAATTACGATGCTTCCCGAAAGCAAAAGTCGAGCGAGAAAACTGCGCGTATTCCGATCAAGATCGTGCCCCTAGAGCAGGTGCTTAAAAAGCCTGATTGGATTCGTGTAAAGGCTGCCTCTAATAATTCACGTTTTTCTGAGATCAAAAAAATTCTTCGTGAGAACGAGTTAGTAACTGTTTGCGAAGAAGCAAGCTGCCCCAATATTGGTGAGTGCTTTGGTAAAGGCACCGCTACCTTCATGATCATGGGTGACAAATGTACTCGTCGTTGTCCATTTTGTGACGTTGGTCACGGCAGACCGGATCCGCTGGATACCAAAGAGCCCGGCAACTTAGCGCGCACCATTGCTGCTTTAAAACTCAATTATGTGGTGATTACGAGTGTCGATCGTGATGATTTGCGCGATGGTGGCGCCATGCATTATGTGGACTGCATTTCTCAATCACGCGATCTATCTCCAGATACGCGTATTGAGGTATTGGTTCCAGACTTCCGTGGTCGCCTAGACAAGGCTTTAGATATTTTTTCTGAGCATGCGCCGCAAGGTTTGCCCGATGTCATGAATCACAATTTAGAGACCGTACCGCGTTTGTATAAGCAGGCACGTCCTGGTGCTGACTATGCACACTCACTGAAACTGTTGAAAGACTTTAAGGAGCGCTTCCCCCACATTCCAACCAAGAGTGGATTGATGGTTGGATTGGGTGAGACTGATGAAGAGATTTTAGAAGTCATGCGTGATATGCGTGAGCACAATATCGACATGTTGACTATTGGCCAGTATCTGGCGCCTTCAGGTCACCATCTACCAGTGCAGCGATATGTTCATCCAGATGTGTTTAAGCATTTTGAGGAAGAGGCACATACCATGGGCTTCTCTCATGCTGCTGTGGGTGCGATGGTGCGCTCTAGCTACCATGCTGATCAACAAGCACATAGTGCAGGTGTTGTCTAAACATATGCTCCGTAAGTTTGGTGTAGTTCTAACGCTTGCATTGCTACTTTCTGCTTGTAGTCCCAAGTTAGATTGGCGGACAGTGCAGTCTCCGCAAGATCGATATAGCGCTTTATTTCCAGGTAAGCCTGAAAAGATTCAACGAAAACTCCCATATCAAAATCAAGAAATTCCACAAACTCTAGAAGCGGTAAAAATTGAGGATGATATTTATTCAGTGAGTACGATTCATTTGAGTAAGATTCAAGCAACCCTAGCACCTAAATTATTAGAACAATTACAGGGTAACTTATTGAATCGTGCGAATGTCAGTTTAGAGAGTGCACTTAGTGTTGATGCTCTATATCAGACCGCCAATAAACAGCGTATTGCGACTAAGGATTACTTCTTAGAATTTAAATCTACTGGTGCAGTAGAGCAGTCAATGCGCGTTCGTTGGATTACCAGAATTGCGCCAGATAACGGTGTATGGATTTATCAAATCTCCGTTTTGCATAAAGCACCAGCAAGGGTAGATGCAAAACAGTTTTTCTCTGAAGAGGCATACGCCAACTTCTTTGATGAGTTCCGTCCAGAGTAGTTTCCAGACGAAACTGTAATTCTGGTTAAGGCTTTTCTAGGGCAGCCACTTTAGCTTCTAGTGCTTCTAGCTTTTCTCTGGTCTTTGCTAATACCTTCGATTGCAAATCAAACTCTTCACGAGTCACTAGATCCATTTTTTGGAAACCTTGATTCATCATGGCGCGCACATTCTTTTCAATCTCTTGTGCAGGTGAGTTACGAATAGCATCCCCAACCTTGTTTTGCATATCGCTAGCAATGCGCTGGATTTGTTCTAGGATCTCGCCTGGTTTTTGCATAATGCTGCCCGCCATTCTGTTGATAGTTGCTTAAAAGATACAGGCCCCTATTTTAAGTTGTGACATCAAAAACAGGCAAAACAAGTCAAAAATGCTGCAGTTGCACCAAAATGATTCAAATTGGTGCAAATATAAGCACTAATGGGGTGCATAAGCCTTATTTAGGGGAATTGCGCCAATTTGAAAGAGGGCGCGAGATTCATGATCACACCATGCAATAAAGCATTTATCCCTTTTCATTACACACAGCAAGGAGCAACACATGAAAACTATTCACAAGACAGCCATCGCTCTAGCAGCATCTGGCTTATTTGCAACTGCCGCATTTGCACAATCAGCTCCTGCAGCTGCCCCAGAGACTCCTGAAGTGAGTCCGATTACAGCTAACGTTTCTTTGGTAAGTGACTACCGCTATCGTGGCCTCTCACAGTCCAACTTGAGGCCCGCTATTCAAGGTGGCTTTGACTACGCCCATGAGAGCGGTTTCTACATTGGGAACTGGAATAGCTCTATTAGTTGGGTAAACAATATAAATTCGGGCTCAGTAGCCTCATCTGTTGAGATGGACTTTTATGCAGGCCTGAAGAAAGAATTGATTGGCGAAGGTTTTGCATCTGACTTAGGTGTATTGCAGTATTACTATCCAACTAGCGGAAACTTTTCCGGCACCAATGTAAATCCAAATACAACTGAAATTTATGCAGCTCAAAACTATACATTTGGTCCAGTAACTGGTTTCTTAAAGTTTTCTTATGCAGTTACCAATACATTTGGAAATCAAAACAGTACTGGATCTTACTATCCTGATTTGACTGTTAACTACGATACGGGCATTTGGGGTCTTGGAGTAAATGCTCACGTTGGCTACCAATATATTGCTGGAACAGTCGCGGGCACATCTAATTCCAGCTTATATAGCTATACCGATTGGAAATTGGGCGTAACAAAAGACTTTGGAGGCGGCCTATCTTTAGCAGCTGCTTATATTGGAACTAATGCAGGAAAAAATTCTTCAGGTCTATACAACTATGCATCACCAACAGGGAAGAATTTGGCTGGTTCAACAGGCGTTCTTACTCTCACAAAAACTTTCTAATTCTTTCCTCTGAACGGAGAAACGTATGAAATTAATTACCGCAATCATCAAGCCCTTCAAGCTTGACGAAGTGCGCGAAGCTCTCTCGGAAGTGGGAGTTTCGGGCATTACCGTCACTGAAGTTAAAGGCTTTGGTCGTCAAAAAGGTCACACCGAGTTGTATCGCGGTGCAGAGTATGTAGTCGACTTTTTGCCAAAAGTAAAAATTGAAGCTGCTGTTGAAGATGGCATCTTGGAGCGAGCGATTGAAGCAATTGAAAAATCTGCTCGTACTGGAAAGATTGGCGATGGCAAGATTTTTGTCTCACCAGTTGAACACGTCATTCGCATTCGTACCGGTGAAACCGGTGCGTCAGCACTTTAAAGAGAGGCTCAAAATGTTAACTTGGATGAAACGACTCCTAGCTGGAAGCGCAATGGCCTTGGCTATTGGTGCAACTAGCGTGATGCTGGCTTCACCAGCTTTTGCTGAAGAAGCAAAGCCAGTGGCAGCAGCCGCGGCAGCAGCAGTTGCAGCCGCTCCTGCATTAGTTCCTAACAAGGCTGATACAGCTTGGTTATTGGTGTGTACTGCATTGGTAATCTTGATGACATTGCCTGGTTTGGCACTGTTCTACGGCGGCTTAACACGCAGCAAGAACATTCTTTCTGTACTCGTACAGTGCATGTTTGTCTTTTCATTAGTAACAGTTTTATGGGCACTTTATGGATATAGCTTTGCATTTAGTGAAGGCGGTGCGTTCATTGGTGGACTAGATCGCTTGTTTTTGCAGGGCATTACTCCAGACTCGGTTGCAGCTACCTTTAGTAAGGGCGTTGTGATTCCTGAGTTTGTATTTATGGCCTTCCAAGCTGCATTTGCAACCATTACTTGCTGCTTGATCGTTGGTGCGTTTGCTGAGCGTGCAAAGTTTTCTGCAATTATTTTGTTTGTGATTTTGTGGTTCACTTTCAGCTACTTACCAATCGCTCACATGGTTTGGTTCTGGCCTGGTCCTGATGACATCAAAGATGCTGCATCACTCGAAGCTATTACAGCTCGCGCTGGTTGGTTATGGCAAAAGGGTGTTCTCGACTTTGCTGGGGGTACCGTTGTTCACATCAATGCTGCGATTGCAGGTTTGGTAGGTTCATTTGTAGTCGGCAAACGTTTGGGTTACGGCAAAGAAGCAATGAAGCCGCATAACTTAGTGTTCGTCATGATTGGTGCCTCACTCTTGTGGTTCGGTTGGTTTGGCTTCAATGCTGGCTCTGCTCTCGAGGCAAACGGCAGTGCAGTATTAGCATTCGTAAACACATTGTTGGCAACAGCTGCTGCAGTGTTGGGCTGGTCATTTGCTGAGTGGATTACTAAAGGCAAGCCTTCCATGCTGGGTGCTGCATCTGGTTGCGTAGGTGGTTTGGTTGCAATCACTCCGGCTGCTGGTTTTGTTGGCCCAATGGGTGCAATCGTGATCGGTGCTCTTGCAGGCGTAGTTTGCTTATGGGGTGTTTCTGGTCTCAAGAAGATGTTGGGTTCAGACGACAGCTTGGACGTATTCGGTGTGCATGGCGTTGGCGGTATCTTAGGTGCTTTGTTAACTGGTGTGTTCGCAGATCCGGCTTTAGGTGGAACAGGTATTTGGGATTACGTAGCCAATGCTGCAGCCCCTGATTACTCTATTGCTAGCCAATTGTGGATTCAGAGCCAAGGTGTCATTGTTACCCTAATTTGGTCTGGCGTAGTTTCGTATATCGCCTTCAAATTAGTAGATATCGTGATTGGCTTGCGCGTTAAGGAAGATGAAGAGCGCGAAGGTTTGGATATCAGCTCCCACGGTGAGTCTGCTTACGAGTCTTAATTAGCGTTTTTACCCCTCACTGGGTGGCCTTGTGGCTGCCCAGTTTTTAAGCGCGGGATCCTCGGATTCCGCGTCTTTCTTTTAAAAATCTTACAATGGTGGAATGGTTCCACATCTCATCACTGCCCTTAGCGGCCCTCTTCTCGATCTCGAGTCGAAGGTATTAGAAGCAACCCCAACTATTGAGCGCTGGTTTAGGCTTGAGTGGCAGGAGCACACCCCGCCTTTCTACTGCTCAGTCGATTTGCGTAATGCTGGTTTTAAGCTTGCGCCAGTGGATACGAACCTTTTTCCAGGTGGTTTTAATAACCTCTCACCTCAGATGTTGCCTTTGGCGGTTCAGGCAGCTATGGCAGCAATTGAGAAGATTTGCCCGGAAGCAAAAAATTTACTGTTGATACCTGAGCGACATACTCGCAATACATTCTATTTGCAGAATATTGCACGCCTATCTTCGATCTTGCGTCAAGCAGGCCTTAATGTTCGCTTGGGCACTTTGTCTGATGAAATTAAAAAACCAACTTGGATTGATTTGCCTGATGGCAATCGTCTCTTGATGGAGCCTTTGTCTCGCTTAGGTCTAAAGAAGCAGCGTTTAGGTTTAAAAGACTTTGATCCCTGTTCAATTTTGCTGAACAACGATTTATCTGCGGGTATTCCTCCGATCCTAGAAAATCTGCACGAGCAGTATCTCTTGCCAGGCTTGCATGCAGGTTGGCATGTCCGTCGTAAGTCAAATCACTTTGCAGCCTACGATGAAGTTGCTAAGAAATTTGCAAAGGTAGTGGATATTGATCCTTGGATGATCAATCCTTATTTTGCTAGTTGCTCTAACGTGAACTTTCATGAGCGTAAGGGCGAAGAAGAATTGCAAGCTGCTGTTGAGAAAGTACTCAAGAAAACTGCCAAGAAATATCGAGAGTACGGCATTAAAGAAAAACCATATGTCGTTGTCAAAGCAGATGCTGGTACATATGGCATGGGTGTCATGGTAGTAAATGATCCTGCGCAACTCAAGGGCCTGAATCGCAAAGACCGCAACAAGATGAGTGTTGTTAAAGAAGGTCTTGAAGTTAGCGATGTCTTAATTCAGGAGGGTGTGTATACCTTCGAGAAAGTGAATGAAGCTGTTGCTGAACCAGTGGTGTATATGATTGACCGCTATGTGATTGGCGGCTTCTACCGTGTACATACTGATCGTGGCCCAGATGAGAATCTGAATGCGCCGGGCATGCATTTTGTACCGTTAGCATTCGAGCAAAACTCCATGCCAGATCTGGGTGCTAAGCCTGGTAGTGCACCGCCCAATCGTTTTTATCTTTATGGTGTTGTTGCACGCCTGGCTTTGTTGGCCGCCTCTTTAGAGTTGGAGCGTTCTGATCCTAATGCTGAAGCCGCCTAACTGTATTTGAATGCTCGGACATAAGATGAACATTCTTTTCATTGCCGATCCTTTGGAGTCATTTAAGGTTAGCAAGGATTCCACTTTGGCAATGATGCGCGTTGCGCAAGAAGCTGGTCATCAACTTTGGTTTTGCCAAAGTCGCAACATCCTGTGGAGGAACGATTTTGTAGTGGCTGATTGTCAGTCGCTCACCATTAAGCCAAGTGGTACAGCATGGTTTGAATTAGGTCCTGTAGAGGATCGCCCATTAAATACCTTTAACGCAGTCATGATGCGCACTGATCCGCCATTTGATATCGAGTATCTCAATACCACTTGGTTGTTATCTGCTGCGGTTCGACAGGGCGCAAAAGTATTTAATAATCCAACGGCTATTCGTGATCATTCTGAAAAGATATCTATCACGGAGTTTCCGGAACTCATTCCCCCAACTTTAATCACGCGTGAACTGAGTGCGATTGAAGTGTTTCACCAAGAGCATCAAGATATTGTCATTAAGCCCCTGGATGGCATGGGCGGCATGGGTGTATTTCGTGTAGGGCCAGATGGTTTAAATCTTGCCAGTATTGTGGAGACACTGGGTGAGAATGGCGCACGTACTCTAATGGTGCAAAGATTCTTGCCTGAGATAGCTCAAGGCGATAAACGCGTGCTGCTCATCGGTGGCGAGGTGGTGCCGTTTGCGCTGGCTCGCATACCTCAGGGAAGTGAAATTCGAGGTAACTTAGCTGCTGGTGGTAAAGGGGTTGCTATGCCGCTAACGGATGCAGAGAGGAAGGTTGCAGAACGTCTCGCCCCTATTTTGAACGCCCGGGGCTTGTTCTTGGTAGGATTAGATTTAATTGGTGCTTACGTCACAGAAATCAATGTGACTAGCCCAACCTGCTTCGTAGAGATTACTGAGCAAAGCAGATTTGATGTTCCGAAATTTTGGTTAACAGCGCTTGAAAAGGCATTGGCATAAAAATGGTTGGAATCGTAATAGTTGCTCACACTCCAGTCGCAAGTGCGATGCTTGGTTTTGCTGAGCATGCATTTGGTGTAGCGCCAGAGAGAGTAAGAGCTGTCGACATTCAGCCCCATGAAGATACAAAAGCCAGCTTCGACCGACTCTTGAAAGCAGCATATGCCGTCAACACGGGCCAGGGCGTTTTAATACTGACTGATGTAATGGGCGCGACTCCCGCTAATGTGGCATCGAAGCTTGAAGCTTTGGGGCCATTATCGGGTTTAAATGCGCCCGTGATTGTCTTGGCCGGATTAAATCTACCCATGCTGATGCGCTGTATTTCTCATCGTGGTGAAGGGCTCGAAGAGCTTGCCCATAAAGCACTTCTAGGCGGTCAAAATGGAATTTTGCGTTTGGGCTCTAAAACACCGCAAGCCACTACGGAGAAATAGGACTCACTATGCCTGTTGCTGAAATCGAAATCATTAACAAATTGGGCTTGCATGCTCGAGCATCTGCAAAGTTATCTCAGCTTGCTGCTGAGTTCCCCTGTGAAATCTTTTTATCTCGCAATGGGCGTCAAATTAATGCCAAGAGCATTATGGGCGTCATGATGCTGGCCGCTGGAATTGGCAGCACTGTCACTCTAGAGACTGTTGGCGAAAAAGAGGATGAGGCGATGCAAGCTTTAACGGCATTGATCAACGATCGATTTGGCGAGGGCGAATAAGGGTGACTTTTGCTTTACACGGAATAGCAGTATCTAAAGGCATTGCTATTGGCAAAGCCGTGCTGATATCGCGTGCAGCATTAGAGGTTAGTCATTATTTAGTTGAAGCTGGCAAAGAAGAGGCTGAGGCTCAAAAGTTATTGGATGCTTTTGAGCAGGTGCGCCTTGAGTTAACGCAATTGCGTCAAGGATTGCCTAAAGATGCGCCTCAAGAAATGGCTGCGTTTTTGGATGTACACGGCATGATTCTGGCAGATCCAGCTTTAGCTGAGAAGCCAATGAAATTGATTCGCACTCAGAGGTTAAATGCAGCTTGGGCCTTAACAACCGAACTCAATGATCTTTTAGAGCAATTTGCTGATATTGAGGATGCGTATTTAAAAGAGCGTGCTAATGATATTAGACAGGTCGCAGAGCGCGTAATCAAAGCGTTGAATGCGCAGAAAAAAGACCCTCTACATGATGCTGATTTTTTACCAGCAAGCGATATCGGTGTTGAATCAATTATCGTTGCGCACGACATTGCTCCGCATGACATGCTGCGTTTTAAAGAGCATGCCTTTACAGGGTTTGTGACAGATCTGGGTGGCAAGACTTCTCATACCGCTATTGTTGCGCGCAGCATGGAGATCCCTGCGGTAGTTGGTGTGCGACATGCCAGTGAAATGATTCGTCATGGCGATTGGTTGATATTGGATGGGGGGCATGGAGTTGTCGTTGTTGCGCCCGATGAGCAGCTTCTTGCCGAGTATCGAAAGCTGCAAGCTCAAGCCTTAAAAGAAGCCCGCAAGCTAAAGCAGTTAAAGCACGCCAAGACAGAAACTGCTGATCGTGTTCAGATTGAATTATTTGCCAATATTGAGTTGCCTGAGGATGCCATTCAGGCAGTGAAGTTGGGTGCTGTGGGTGTCGGCTTATTCCGCTCTGAATTTCTATTTATGGATCGCAAGCAAGCCTTGCCAGACGAAGAGCAGCAATATCAAGAATATCGTCGCGTGGTCGATTTAATGCATGGTTTGCCTGTCAATATTAGAACCATCGACGTTGGTGCCGACAAGGCATTGGGTGGCGGCGGTGATATTTCTCAAACTGGTACATCACCACTTGGGTTGCGTGCGATTCGCTGGTCTCTGACTGAACCTGAAATATTTTTAACGCAACTCAGGGCTATCTTGCGTGCATCAGCTCATGGACAAGCGCGGATCATGATCCCGATGTTGGCGCACGCTAAAGAAATCGATGAAACATTTAGATTGATTGAAAAAGCAAAGCAGCAACTACACCAACGCGGCAAGGCATTTAATCCCAATATTCAAGTTGGTGCAATGATTGAAATTCCTGCTGCTGCATTGATGCTGCCTTTATTTATTAATCGCTTCGATTTTCTTTCAATTGGTACGAATGACTTAATTCAATACACCTTAGCAATCGATCGCGCAGATCATGCAGTTGCACATCTATACGATCCCCTCCATCCCGCTATTTTGAATTTGCTATCAAGCATCATTGATCAGGCTAAACGCGCGGACGTGCCTGTTGCTGTTTGTGGAGAGATGGCTGGAGACCCTGCATTAACAAAGCTATTGCTCGCGCTCGGGCTGACAGATTTCTCAATGCACTTTAGTCAATTGTTGTTAGTTAAGCGCGAGATCTTAAAAGCAAATGTAGGCCTATTGAAAGCCCGCGTCCCTAGAGTTCTGCGTGCCTACGAGCCTGAGGAGCAGGCTAAAGCGTTGGAGCGCTTGCTCTCTTAAGCACCTAATGCTGGGAGCCGCAAACCTTGCATGCGGGATTTCGAGAAATGCGAATCTCATCAATTTGAGTATTGATCGCATTCCAAAGCAACATTCTCCCCACTAAAGGCTGACCAAAGCCAATCAATACTTGCAATGCTTGAGCTGCTTGCATCGCTCCAATAATGCCAACTAGGGGGGAAAAGATGCCCATGCTGGCACAGCTGACTTCCTCAAACTGTTCTTCTGGGGAAAAAAGACAGGCATAGCAGGGGGATGCTTCATGACGAAAATCAAAGACACTTAGTTGGCCGTCAAATTTGAGTGCTGATCCTGATACTAGGGGCACCTTTTGGCGAAAGCAAGCCGCATTAATGAGCTGGCGAGTTGCAAAGTTATCCGTGCAATCTAGAACAAGATGAACTGCTGGCAAGACGTCTTTCAATAAATTATCAGTTGCCTTCTCTGCAATTGCATTAATCGTCAGAGTGGGATTAATACTTTGCAAAAACTGTTTACCAGATTCCACCTTGCTTTTGCCAATGGAGTTGTGGGTATGCATGATTTGTCGCTGCAAATTAGTGAGTTCGACTTTGTCGTGATCGACAAGCGTTATTTTTCCCACGCCTGCTGCAGCCAGATAAGGCGCAGCAGCACTTCCCAATCCACCAGCACCAATGATGAGGATGTGCGAACCAAGCAATATTTCTTGGCCCGCAACATCAATTTCTTCTAGTAATAAATGCCGCGAGTAGCGAAGTAGCTGCTCATCATTCATGTGTGTACCCCATCGCTAGAACCTATTCTAGCTTGGAGGCTGAGCGTTTTACAGGCTCACCATTAATAAACGCAACGGCTTGAGAAAGCATGAAGTCATCTGCACTACCAAGTTCGATAGGCTTCTTAGACTTTTCTTTTTCTTTCTCTTCAGGAGTCTTCTTGGCATTTTTTTCTTCAATGCGTTGTAACTCTTCTAGGCGACGCTTCTCACGATCAGCAACGAGTTTTTCTTCTGAAGATTGCTTATTACGTAAATGTTTCTCGCTGTCGATCTCGCGAGTAATCAGCACATCATCGGGATCGCCATCTTTATTTTGATCAACCGCGATGTCAGGCTTAATGCCGTAAGCTTGAATCGATTTACCACTTGGCGTGTAGTAGTAGGCTGTAGTAATTTTTAATGCAGAATCATTAGTAAGTGGGCGAACGGTCTGAACAGAGCCTTTGCCGAAAGTGGTTTTACCGATAATGGTGGCGCGTTTGTAATCCTGTAATGCGCCAGCCACAATTTCAGAAGCGGAAGCAGAGTAGGCGTTGACTAAAACGACCATTGGTAATTTTTTATACATCGCAGGTACGCTAGCTAAAGGGTCGCCAGGCTCACTCAGGCGATACATAGCTGGCGTCGCATTGAATACCTGCTTTGAATCAGCTGTCTGACCTTTAGTGGAGACGATCACGGCATCTGCCGGCAAGAAGGCTGCTGCAACACCAACTGCACCTTGTAACAAGCCACCACCATTATTTCTGAGATCAAGAATGATGCCCTTCATCTTAGGATCTTGAGTGGCAAGGTCGCTTAATTTTTTTGCTAGGTCAGGAACCGTACGCTCTTGAAAACTCGTTACTCTGACCCAGGCAATGTTGTTATCTAAAATTTTGGCCTTGACGGATTGCACTTTAATTTCAGCGCGAGTGATGGTTACCGGAAAGCTGCGCTCTTCACTTTTGCGAAAGACCGTCAAAGTAATTTTTGTACCCGGAGTACCCCGCATGGTGCGTACCGCTTTATCTAGAGACATGCCACGAACAGGTTTGTCATCTAAGCGAGTAATGAGGTCCCCGGCTTGCAGGCCAGCGCGCGCAGCAGGACTGTCTTCAATGGGGTTGAGTACTTTAACAACACCATCCTCTGAAGTAATTTCAATGCCAAGGCCAGCGAACTTGCCGCTTGTTTGCTCTTGCATTTCAGAAAAATCTTTTTTATCAAGGTAGGTTGAGTGTGGATCAAGACTGCTCACCATGCCCTTAACAGCATCAGTTAGTAACTGCTTGTCTTCAATTGGCTCAACATACTCACGCTTGATTTGTGCAAACACGTTCGATAGGGTGCGCAGCTCATCTAAAGGCAGTGTCGTGCCTTGCTGGGCGGTAGCGGAGAGTTGGATGGTGGCTGCAACCCCGGCGATGAGGCCAACAGAGACTAGGGCAAAGTTCTTGAAAAATACGCGCATGCTTCTGTTTTACCTTAATCCAAATAAAAATGTTGAATGGGTTTGAGATTGTCATCGAGCTCGTAAACAAGCGGGATGCCGTTAGGGACGTTAATTTCCATAATATCTGCGTCAGAAACCTGGTCGAGATATTTAATCAAGGAGCGGATGCTATTGCCGTGCGCAACGATTAATACACGCTTACCCGCTTTTAGGGCTGGAGCAATAGATTCATTCCAAAGAGGTAGTACGCGCTCGACGTTATCTTTAAGGCACTCACCCAAAGGAATATCGGAAGTGTTGAGTTTTTCGTAACGTCGATCATTCTGCGGATTACGTTCATCACCCCTTTCTAAGAGTGGTGGACGCACATCGTAGGAACGGCGCCAAATATGAACCTGGGCGTCTCCATACTGCTGAGCAGTTTCAGCTTTATTTAAACCAGTGAGGGCACCATAATGCCTCTCGTTTAATCTCCAGCTATGGACTACTGGCAACCACATGAGGTCCATGGTGTCCTGAACATGCCATAGTGTGCGAATCGCTCTTCTCAGTACCGAGGTGTAGGCTAAATCAAACTCGTAGCCTGCTTTTCGAAGGTTTTCGCCTGCAGCTAGGGCCTGTTCTGTGCCTTTTGGGGTTAAGTCAACGTCCGCCCAGCCAGTGAAGCGGTTTTCAAGGTTCCAGGCGGATTCGCCATGACGAATAAGGACAAGTTGTTTCATAGAGCCATTCTATAATCCGGTGATGAACTTTCTCACGCAAACTGATAATTTAGCGCTTATTGCCCTCTTGTTTGTTTCAGGCGCAGCGCTCTTCCTCCCTACATTATCTACGCTTATTAGCGGAAAAGGCTTATCGCCTTCGGAGGCAACAATTTGGATTAATCGCCGAAAAGCGGCTGTTTTGGACTTGCGTCCAGAATCGGACTTTAAGGCGGGTCATCTGCCAGGATCAAAGCACATCTTGGCCGACCGAATCTCTACTGGACTCGACAAGCTCAAGCTGGACCGTAAGAATCCGGTCATTTTGGTATGTCAATCCGGTATAAGCGCCCGCAAATCGATTCCAGAGTTAAAGAAGCTGGGATTTTCTGAAGTTGCAGTTTTGGATGGTGGCGTTCAAGGATGGCAGGCTGCAGCTCTGCCATTAATCAAATAACTTAGCGGGTCTAGATATGCCACCAGTCATGATGTACAGCACCCAAGTTTGTCCTTATTGCGTTATGGCAGAGAAGCTTTTGCAAAAGAAGGGCGTTACAAATTTAGAGAAGATCTTGATTGATCGTGATCCTGCACAGCGCGAAATAATGATGACACGAACAGGTCGTCGCACTGTGCCACAAATTTATATTGGTGAGACTCATGTTGGCGGTTATGACGATCTAGTTGCTCTAGACCGTGCCGGCCAACTTGATCCACTATTAGCTTAAAAATTTACCCAGAAAGTTTCCCATGACTGAACAAACTACTTCCACTCCAGATGCAGTAGATAACTCAAAAGAGCCAGGTTTCCGCATTCAACGTATTTATCTCAAAGACTTGTCTTTAGAGCAACCACACGCACCGCAAATTTTATTGGTCGCAGCTGAGCCTCAAGTTGAGGTTGAGGTTGATGTTGCTGTCAATCGTTTGGGTGACGAAATTTTTGAGGTTGCTTTAATTGCGACAGTCACTGCCAAAGTAGATAGTAAGGCACTGTTTTTAGTTGAGGCTAAGCAAGCGGGTATTTTTGAATTTAGCAATATTCCACCAGAGCAAATTGATCCCATGTTGGGCATTGCTTGCCCAACGATTTTGTATCCTTACTTGCGCTCGAATATTGCTGACACTATCAGCCGTGCTGGTTTCCAGCCAATTCATTTGAATGAAATTAACTTCCACGGTATGTACGAACATCGCCTGATGCAGGCTGCGCAAGCTGCCGCAACGGAAAGCGGTTCTACCGATGAAAGCAAAATCATCCTTCCTCACTAAGCTGATTTAGTCAAAGCCCACAGATCATGAAAGTGACGCTGCTTGGAGCTGGTTCATGGGGCACTGCTATGGCCGCGCAAGCTGCGCGCCACCTTCAGTCTGGCGACGTTTGTTTATGGTCTCGCAGCGCTGAGCAGTTAGAGGATATTCAGAAGTCTGGCGAAAATGCTGACTATCTCCCAGGCATCATCCTGCCTAAGGGCCTGCAATTAGAAGCCAGTTTTGAGCGCGCCATTGAGCGTCTTTCTGAAAAAGATCTTTTAGTGATTGCTACTCCGATGTCGGGCTTATCGGAAACAGTGGCAAATGTATTGCGCCTCGCAAAGCACCCGCTGAATATTGTTTGGTTATGTAAGGGCTTAGAGCCCAGCACTACTCTATTGCCACATCAAGTAGTGGAGCGTGAAGATCATCTGCATAGCAATGGCATGCGTCATTCTTATGGCGCATTATCGGGACCTAGTTTTGCGCAAGAAGTTGGTAATGGTATGCCTTGTGCATTAACTATCGCCAGCAAATCGAATGCCTTATGTGACATTGTTCAGGGCGCCTTTCATCACGGCAATATGCGTATCTATGCGAGCGACGATTTAGTTGGTGTTGAACTGGGCGGCGCAATTAAAAACATTCTTGCAATTGCGGCCGGTATTGGTGATGGCTTAGATCTTGGCTTAAATGCACGCGCTGCAGTGTTAACTCGCGGCCTTGCAGAAATGATGCGTCTTGTGAAGGCAGCCGGCGGCCGACCAGAGACCTGCATGGGATTAACTGGCGTAGGCGATTTGATTTTGACTGCAACCGGTGATCTCTCGCGCAATCGTCGTGTTGGTTTAGCGCTTGCTGCAGGAAAACCTTTACCTGAAATTTTAGGTAACTTAGGACATGTTGCTGAAGGCGTACTGTGTGCCTCTGCAGTTGGAAATCTGGCGACTCGCTTGGGTGTAGAGATGCCAATCACTGCCATGATGGGCGAGGTCCTATCTGGAAAACTCTCACCGCATGATGCAGTGAAAAAACTCATGGGGCGCGACCCCAAGGTAGAGGTCTAGGTTTTAATTTCCGCCAAGTAATCCGTTTTGGCGCCATGCTTCATAAACCACAATCGCTACCGTATTTGAGAGATTCAAGCTGCGACTACTGTCTTGCATTGCTAAGCGCATTTGGTTGGAGATTGGAATCGAACTTCTTACTTCTTCTGTAATGCCTTTAGTTTCTGAACCAAAAACAAAATAGTCATTTGGCAAATAGTTGCCATCATGAAACTTCCCAGATCCTTTGGTAGTCAGAGCAAACATTCTCTCGGGCTGAGGTTTTTCATCAACCAGAAATTGCGCCCAGTTTTTATGAACTTTTACTTTGGCAAACTCGTGATAGTCCAATCCGGCTCTGCGAAGTTTGGCATCCTCCATGGGAAAACCAAGCGGCTCGATGAGGTGTAATTTTGCACCCGTGTTTGCACACAGGCGAATGATGTTGCCTGTGTTGGGTGGAATTTCTGGTTCGAATAAAACAATGTTAAACATGCTCTGATCTTTATGATGGACGTAGTGTTCTTAGTAATACCCAATTAATAACACTAGATGCCCCATTGTCCTTCAATACGCGGGCGATTTCATTTAAGGTTGCTCCGCTAGTCATGACGTCATCAAACACAATGACTGATGCAGACTCTAGCTGTCCCTGGTACCTTGGGTTGATATAAAACATGTCTTGAATGGCAATGTGACGATTGGTGCGATTTCCTTGAGCCTGATGCTGGTCGCTGTGATGGCGCTTCAAGATGTGTGGGTTTTTATGAATGCGTTTGTCGCAAAGAATTCGCCTCGCCAACTCCCAGCTTTGATTAAAGCCTCGGGCACAGAGTTTTTCTTGGCTCAGCGGTACCGGTACAAGATAGTCTGCTTGGGTTATTGCTAAGCTCTTTGCAAGCAGAGCATTCCATGTAGACGCCAAGCCATGTGCATATGCAAGTCGACGCTGATATTTCAATTGATGCAAAGCAAATTGCAGTTTGCCATCATAGCGATCTAGGCAGTAAGTTGCATCATAGTAGGGTGGGTTAGCGCAACACTCTCGACAAGTTTTTTCTTTTAGTTCATCTACCTGAAGAGTAAGGCCACATTGCTGACAGCATTCGTAATTCAATAGCTGCTCAGATGCTAATAAGGCGTAGCACTCTGCACAGTGAGTGAGTTGCTGAAATGTCCCGCAAACAATACATGAGCTTGGTAATAGGTGAGAACAAATCGATTGAAAAATATTCTCTATTGGCCGCATGGGCTGCTGAGTATACTGAGCCAATGACCCAATCAATCAGATGGCTTCAGGATGAAATTGCAGGCCGCATGCTGCAAAAATTAGACATCGTGAAGTTGGAAGCAAAAGACGTCTTGTTGATTCCAGATTTCCCTGGAGCGCACGCCCCTTTTCTGACAAAACGTTTTCCTGGAATTCGTTTTCATTGTGCGCCAGAAAGTGAGTTATCCAGTTTTGATTTATATAAATTGAGACTAACTCGTTTTTGGAATTCCAAGATGAAATCTACCGCCGTAGTTTCTCTAAATGACTATATGAAGACGGGGCGCATCAATCTACCTAGTAATTCTGTAGATTTGGTAGTGAGTGTTCTTTTGATTCAGAACCTGGCCGACCCTAAGCAATTCTTAAAGGAATGCTGGCGAGTACTTAAAGAGGGTGGCTTACTAACATTGAGTTATTTGGGGCCTGATACCGCTAAAGAACTCAAGTCTGAATCTTTAGCTCAGCAATTGCAGATTGAGAACTTGCCTAGCCCGTGGGATATGCACGATATGGGGGATGCTCTATTAGGCGAACGTTTTTCTGATCCCGTAATGGATATGGAGTTTTTAAAACTGAATTACGACTCAGATGCGCTGTTGCTGTCAGATGCCAAAGCGTTAAATCTACTAGCCCTTAATGATAAAAATGATGCTCAATTGCCTCAATTGCCGAGCAAACTCACTTTAGAGGTTGTCTATGGGCATGCTTGGGCTTTAGGTAAGCACCTTGCTAAATCACAAGATCATGTTGCCTATATTGATCCAAATCAAATCGGACGCAAGACTAGTAGTGATTCTGCTTAAGTGTGAGTGCTTACTATCTTTTAAACCATTGTCAAGATTGAGTCAAGCATGGTTAATCCCGTTTGTTGTTGAACTTAATTAACCCTATAATTAGCGCTAGTTGAATTGCTTGATACCGTTTTTTTGGGCTTTCTGAGGCTGTATTGCTACAGAAGCTCATGACAATAAACAGAGAATAAGATGAATTTATTTGGAAAAGTCACTAGGGCATCGCTCTACTTAGTAGCAGCCTTTAGCACCGCAATTGCACAGGCGGCAGAAGATATGCCAGGTGGTCCGGCCGTAAATCAGCTGAACTTTACCCCTGCAGCAACCAAAATTATGCAAGAAATCCATTGGCTGCATTGGATGATGTTGATTATTTGCGCTCTGATTTTTATTGGCGTTTTTGGGGTGATGTTCTATTCCATCCTCAAGCATCGCAAATCCTTGGGTGCTAAATCAGCTTCATTTCATGAGAGCACTACTGTTGAAATCATCTGGACGGTAATTCCGTTGTTGATCGTGATCGGTATGGCTTTGCCAGCAACAAAAACCGTTGTGGCAATGAAAGACACTACGAATTCAGACATCACCATTAAGACTACTGGCTACCAGTGGAAATGGGGTTATGACTATATTAAAGGTGAGGGTGAAGGCATTAGCTTTTTATCTACCCTATCTACATCTCGTGAAGCCATTAATAATTTAGAAGCCAAATCAAATACCTATTTGATGGAAGTAGATAACGAAATGGTTGTGCCAGTTGGCAAAAAAATTCGCATGATTACCACTGCGAACGACGTGATCCATGCGTGGGCAGTTCCAGCATTTGGCGTAAAGCAAGATGCAATCCCTGGTTTTGTGCGTGACACCTGGTTCCGCGCAGAAACAATCGGAAAATTCCGCGGTCAGTGTTCAGAGTTGTGTGGTGCTGAGCATGCCTTTATGCCTATCGTAGTGAATGTGGTTTCACAAGACGACTACACCAAGTGGGTAGCAGAGAAGAAAAAAGAAATGGGTGCAGCCTCCGATGATCCATCAAAGGTTTATACCTTGGATGAGCAAAAGGAGCGTGGGGCTAAGGTCTATGCAGCAAACTGCGCTGCTTGTCACCAACCAAACGGTAAGGGTGCAGGCGCATTCCCAGCATTAGATGGCAGCAAGATGGTGCTTGGACCAAAAGCAGCTCAATACGACATTCTTATCAATGGTAAGGGTGCAATGCCGAAGTGGGCTGGTGTGATTTCTGATGGCGATATTGCTGCTGTTATGACCTACACCCGCAATGCTTGGGGCAATAAAACGGGCGAGATTATTCAAACCCAAGACATTGTTTCCGCACGCGCTGGCAAGTAATTTATTAATACAGATCAAACTAAACCGGAGTAATCCATGAGCACAGCCTCTACCACCCACGATCACGCACATGATCACGCACACGATGATCACACGCCACATGGTTGGCGTCGTTGGTTGTTCGCAACCAATCACAAAGACATCGGTACGATGTATTTGATTTTCTCATTTGTCAGCTTATTAGCTGGTGGTGTAATGGCCTTGGGTATCCGTTTGGAGCTCTTCCAGCCTGGCCTTCAATTCTTGCGTCCTGAGTTCTTCAACCAGCTCACTACCATGCACGGTTTGGTGATGGTGTTTGGTGCGATCATGCCGGCCTTCGTTGGTTTTGCAAACTGGATGATTCCATTGCAAATCGGTGCATCGGATATGGCCTTTGCTCGTATGAATAACTTTAGCTTCTGGATTCTTCCAGTAGCAGCATGCTTATTATTCGGTTCATTCTTGGCTCCTGGTGGTGCACCTGCAGGCGGCTGGACTTTGTATGCTCCATTGACATCACAGATGGGCCCAGGTTTAGACATGGGTATTTTTGCACTCCACTTATTGGGTGCTTCTTCCATCATGGGTTCGATTAACATCATCGTGACTATCTTGAACATGCGCGCACCTGGCCTGACATTGATGAAGATGCCAATGTTCTGCTGGACTTGGTTGATCACTGCGTATTTGTTGATTGCTGTAATGCCTGTATTGGCTGGCGCAATCACCATGGTTCTCACAGACCGTCATTTCGGTACCTCATTCTTCTCCGCAGTTGGCGGTGGCGACCCAATCATGTTCCAGCATATTTTCTGGTTCTTTGGTCACCCAGAGGTGTACATCATGATTCTTCCTGCATTTGGAATCATTAGCGAAATCGTTCCAGCTTTCTCCAGAAAAACATTGTTTGGCTATAGCTCAATGGTTTATGCAACTGCATCTATCGCGATCTTGTCATTCATTGTTTGGGCTCACCATATGTTTGCAACTGGTATGCCTGTAACAGGTCAGTTGTTCTTCATGTACGCAACGATGTTGATCGCTGTTCCAACTGGCGTGAAGATTTTTAACTGGGTTGCAACCATGTGGAAGGGTTCGATGACTTTCGAAACTCCTATGTTGTGGTCTGTTGGCTTTATCTTCGTATTTACGATGGGTGGTTTCACAGGCTTGATCTTGGCAATGGCCCCAATTGATATTGGTGTTCAAGATACTTATTACGTTGTAGCTCACTTTCACTATGTATTAGTTGCAGGTTCATTATTTGCAATGTTTGCTGGTTTCTACTACTGGTGTCCAAAGTGGACTGGCTACATGGCTAATGAAACTCGTGGCAAGATCCACTTCTGGACTTCCATGATTTTCTTTAACATCACCTTCTTCCCAATGCACTTCTTGGGCTTAGCAGGTATGCCACGTCGTTATGCTGATTACCCAACTCAGTTTGCTGATTTCAATATGATCGCTTCGATCGGTGCGCTTGGTTTTGGTTTATCGCAGGTTTACTTCTTGCTATTCGTTGTCTTGCCTGCTTATAACGCCAAAGGTGAAAAAGCATCCATGAAGCCATGGGATGGCGCCAAAGGTTTGGAGTGGACTATTCCTTCTCCAGCGCCACACCACACATTTGAAACTCCGCCTGATGCTAAAGAGTTGCATGCTGCAGGAATCTAAAGTAGCTCATCACAAATCCCAATCTGCTAATAATCGCAGATTGGGTTTTATCCTTTTAAGCGTTGCCATTGTGTTCTTCATTGGCATCGTGATTAAACGGAGTGTGCTGGGTTAAAGCCTTCTATCAATATGTCTGCAACTGCCTCCATTAACCGTCAGATCATGCTGAAGCTATTGATTGCTTCAGTGATGATGTTTGGTTTTGGATATGCATTGGTGCCGATGTACAAGGCCTTGTGTGAAGTGACTGGTATTAATGTGGTCACTAGTAAGAATGACTATGGGATCCGGGCTTATAGCGCTAATAAGGTTGGCAATACTCAAGTAGATTATTCCCGTAAGGTGACAATCGAGTTTGACTCCAATAGCCGTGGCCCATTTACCTTTCGCCCTGTGAAAAACTTTCTTGAAGTGCATCCAGGCGAGATGACCGAGATTGTGTACGAAGTGACAAATAACTTGAATCGTCCTGTAGAGGCTCAAGCGATACCAAGTTATGCGCCTAAAAGCGCGATGGAGTTTTTTACTAAATTAGAGTGTTTTTGTTTTCAGCAGCAAACATTGGCGGCACATGAAATGAAGAAGATGCCGGTCATGTTTGTAATTGATGCAGGACTACCTGCTGATGTGAAAACAATTACTTTGTCATATACCTTTTTTGAGTTAGGTGTTGGTCAGCAGCCAGCAGGCTCAACCACCCCTAAATCGAAAACGGCGTCATGAGTAAAAAAAGTACTTTTATGCAATCCATGGTCGCAGTATTGTGGGCTTTTTTGGGTGTGCGTAAAAAATCAGGATTGCAGGAAGATGTAGCGTCATTAAGTTTTGTACATATTGTCATTGCGGGAGTTTTGGGTGCCATAATTTTTATGGGCATACTCCTCTTGATAGTTAAAGCAGTTGTGTCCCATTGATTATTTTTTGATTGAATAGAGAGAATAAGATGTCATCCAATTCAACCCCTTACTATTTCGTTCCTGGACTATCTAGTCATCCAGCTTCAGCCGCTTTAGGCTTGCTTGCTTTTGGCGCTGGCATGTCTGGCTGGGTAAACCATGCAGCTTGGGGCGGCCCAGTAACTGCAGTTGGTGTGCTCTGGGTTTTGTTTGTTCTCTACAACTGGTTTGGAGACACTATTGCTGAGTCTAACTCTGGTAAGAATGGTGTCAACGTAGATATTTCTTATCGCTGGTCGATGGCTTGGTTCATCTTTTCAGAAATCATGTTCTTCGGCGCATTCTTTGCAGCTTTATTCTATGCGCGCAATATTGCGATGCCTTGGATGGGTGATGTTGAAAGTAAATTACTTTGGCCTGATTTCACAGCGGTTTGGCCTAATGATGGCCCTGCAGGCTTGGTAGAGAAGTTCACGACTATGGGCCCATGGCCAATCCCCACTATCAATACCTTGCTGCTCTTGTCTTCTGGTGTGACGGTTACTTACGCACATCATGCGATTCGTGAAGGTCATATGAAGCAAGCCATCAATGGCTTGGCTGCAACTGTTGCCTTGGGCGTTGTTTTCTTAGGCTTCCAGATTTATGAGTACTACCATGCTTACCATGCCTTGAATCTGAAGTTAACTTCAGGCATTTATGGCTCAACATTCTTCATGTTGACTGGCTTTCATGGATTCCACGTATTTCTAGGTGGCTTGATGCTGGCGATTGTTCTTCGTCGAATGATTCGTGGTGACTTCACTGCTGAAAATCATTTTGCGTTCGAAGGGGCTGCTTGGTACTGGCACTTTGTTGACGTTGTCTGGCTTGGTCTCTACATCGCTGTTTACTGGATGTAAGGAAATAAAAAATCGGGGCGTTAAGCCCCGATTTGCTTTAGATGCTTGCTAGCTAAGGAGTGGACTTAGTTTGTGCCCACCCGAACGCCACTAGCCTCGATGTAGCCAAAGTAGTGGGCAATCAAAATTCCCAAGAAGAGTACTATTGAAAGTCCAATACGCAGCATGAGAGACTGAACCATTCTTGAGCTCCCACCTTTGTCTTTCATCATGAAGTAGAGAGCAGAGCCCAAGCTTCCTACAATCATTAGCAGCGCAACTGGAATAATCCATTTCATCTCAAAATACCCCTGTGAATATGTTTTCTAGCTTAATTACTAGTCGTATAGTTGCTACTTTATCAGCCCTTCTGGTGATTTTAGTAGGCTGTGGAGCTGGTATCTGGCAGTTAAACAGAGCGGAACAAAAAATCCGCTTAGGTGATTCGCTTTCTGCCAAATTGCAAATGCCTGTACTCAATGCCAATGTCGATAATTTGACCTTAGAAAAGGCTTCAGAGCGCCGTATTCTTGCTCGGGGAAGGTTTATGCAGGATGAAGTAGTTTGGTTAGATAACCGTCCTCGCCCTATCCCAGAGGGTGGATCTGGTGCTTCTGGGCAATCTGGCTTTTACGTGATGATGCCTTTGAGATTGGAAGGGCAAGAAGCAGTTCTTTGGGTTAATCGAGGATGGGCGCCTCGTAACAACCAAAATCGTATTGAGCTCCCCGCAGTCAAGACAGCCGATGAGATTGTGACTATTGAGGGTATTGCCTTCCCACACCCGGGAAGAGTTTATGAATTAGGTCAAAAAGGGGATCCGAAAGCTAGACCTCGAATTGAGCAAAATTTTGATTTGGCATTAGAAGCCCAAAGCCATGAATGGAAGCAACTACCTTTCATCGTTCGAGAGTCAGGTTCTTCGAAAGAGGATGGTTTGCTAAGAAATTGGCCTTCCCCAACGAACGGAGTCGATCGCCATTATGCTTATGCCTTTCAGTGGTTTGCTTTGGCATTGGCTGGATTTTTATTTTGGCTCATCAATGGGCTTATGAAGTACCGGCGAGAGCTAGCGGTAAATGGAGATAGAGTGTGAGTGATAAAGAATTATTGATCCCAGCTTCGCAAATGGATTCTTCCGCAATTAATGCGCAGACCCGCCGCGGCCGGCTGCAGATGTTATTTCTGTTGTTAGCTTGTGCAGCACCTGTCATCGCCTCCTATTTGGCGTATTACGTATTTAAGCCAGAGGGTGGAAAAACTAACTTTGGAACTCTTGTTCAGCCAGTGCAAGATATGAATCCTGCTTGGTTTGATATTCCATTTAATGGCAAGTGGACATTGCTGGTGGCCAGGCCAGCCGGTGAGTGCACCATCAAAAATGAATCTTGCCTTGAGGCCTTATTTTTAATGCGTCAGTTACGTATCGCAGTTGGTCGTGAGAGTGGCCGCGTTCAGTTAGTCTGGGTCAATACCGATGGCAAGCCAGTAGATCCAGAGGTATTGCTGGCCTACGATCAAAAAACAGCAGGATTTCAGATCCTCAGTTTGCCGACAGACCCTCAGCTGAAAGCGGAATTTGATACTTGGTTGAATCGTGATGGCGCTGGTCAGAAAATTCAGTTGATTGACCCTAGCCCGGCCAAGATGATGATATTTCCGGTGACAAATTCTCCCAAAGAATTTGGCAGCATTAAAAAAGATCTCGAGAAACTGCTGCGCCTCAATCGTAAGGGTGAGAAGTTGCAATGAGTGGTTTGTTATTGCTCGCTGAGTTAGCTGCCATTGCAATTGTCTTTGCAGGTCTACCCTTGCTCTATCTCTGGACTCGGTCAGGATTTAATTTTTTCCAAAAACTCAATTGGGTTTTGGTCTTTATGACTTTCGACTTGATTGTATTTGGCGCCTTTACTCGCCTAACAGATTCTGGCTTAGGTTGTCCTGATTGGCCTGGATGCTATGGCACATCTAATCCATGGCATGCAATCGGTGAGATTCAATTGGCTGAAGCCAATATGCCCACGGGTCCCGTCACCGTTATCAAGGCTTGGATTGAAATGATCCATCGCTATTTAGCAATGATGGTTGGTGCATTAATTTTGATTCAGGTGGGAGTGGCGTGGAGCAAGTTAAAAAGCTTGGGCAAGTATCCTTTATTGGGTAGCCTTGGTTTATTGATTTTGGTGTGTATCCAGGGCGCATTTGGTGCTTGGACAGTAACGCTCAAATTGCAACCCATCATTGTGACTATCCACTTAATGCTGGCTTTAGTTTTACTTGCCTGTTTAACAGCGTATGCGCAGCAAGAGTTTGAAGAGGGAAATTCCTCAGTCGCTCACTCTCAGATCAAGCCACTTTCAGCGAAGTTGCTTTTATTTGCTTCGGTCGTCTTATCTATTCAAATCTTTTTGGGCGCGTGGGTAAGTACAAATTACGCTGTATTAGCTTGCCCTGATTTTCCAACTTGCCTAGGTACTTTTATGCCTGAAACTGATTGGCAAGAGGGCTTCACTCTATGGCGTCAGTTAGGCCTGAATGCACAGGGTGAATCTATTTCTCCTGTGGCTTTGCAGACGATTCACTGGGCGCATCGCATGTTTGCTGTGATTGCCATTGCAGCTTTAAGTCTTCTCGGAGTCAGCGCTCTCAAGTTAAGTAATCCAGCATTGCCCAAAATGGGCAAGATTGCAAAGTTATTGCTCGGCTTATTAATTCTTCAGGCGCTAACAGGTATTTCTAATGTGGTCTTCCAATGGCCCTTGCTTGCCGCTTTAATGCATACCGCAGGCTCTGCTGCGCTGGTGTTCTGTTTGGTTCGCCTAACTCAATGGTCTTCGTGGAGCGCCTCCATTCATATTAAGATGGTTAATTCATTATGAGCAGTCCCACTTCCTCCACTACCGTAGCGATGCCGCGTTGGCGTCAATACTGGGTGCTCACTAAGCCCCGCGTTACTCTGCTGGCTGTTTTCTGTGCAGTAATCGGAATGTTCCTGGCTACCCCTGGTATGGTTCCTTACCCAGTATTGATTGGTGGCATTTTGGGTATTTGGTTGTTGGCGGGCGCAGCTTTTGCAATGAATTGTTTAATTGAGCAAGCCGTTGATGCCAAGATGAAGCGTACCTCTTGGAGGCCATCTGCAACTGGTGAAGTGACGCCTTTTCACATAACTGTTTTCTCGATCATTCTTGGTAGCCTAGGAATGATCATCTTATGGAACTTCTGCAATCCATTAACAATGTGGCTTACCGTAGCAACCTTTGTTGGTTATGCCGTAATTTATACCTGGTTACTGAAGCCTGCCACACCACAGAATATTGTGATTGGCGGACTCTCTGGCGCCATGCCACCAGCCTTAGGTTGGGCTGCCGTGACGAATGGCTTATCTGCTGAGGCTTGGCTCTTGGTTCTCATTATTTTTGTGTGGACCCCCCCGCACTTTTGGGCGCTTGCTTTGTATCGTCGGGATGACTATGTGCAAAGTGGTTTACCAATGCTGCCAGTCACTCATGGTGAGCGCTTCACGCTCCTCAATATCTTGCTCTACACCTTAATATTGATCGCTGCCACTTTGTTGCCTTACATTTACGGCATGAGTGGGCTGGTGTATTTAATTGCTGCAGTCATATTGGGCTTAATATTCCTTGCCTATGTGATTGCCTTATTTATTTCTTATAGCGATGATCTTGCAAAGAAAACTTTCCGTTTTTCGATTACCTATTTATCTTTGCTATTCGCAGCACTATTAATTGACCACTATTTCATCTGAGTTGAATATGAATTTATCAACACTTTCAAGCCTTCTTGCGCGCAGCCTGATGCTGTCGATCATTGGATTGGCTCTGCTAGCTTGCAGTCCCAAGCAGAGCTTTAAAAATGTTGACATCACCGGCGGCAAGGCATTCGGTACTGACTTTAGTCTACTCGACCCTGATGGCAAAGTGCGAACGCTAGCTGATTTCAAAGGTAAAGCAGTTGTGATGTTCTTTGGGTATACGCAGTGCCCAGATATTTGTCCTACGACTCTAACGGAGATGCAGCAAGTGATGACTCTCTTGGGCCCCCAGGCCGATAAGGTTCAGGTGCTATTTGTCACCGTTGATCCCGAGCGAGATAGCGCCAATATTTTGAAGCAATATGTACCAGCGTTTGATTCTCGTTTCTTAGGCCTGCGTCCTGCAGACGAGGCGGCTTTAGAAAAAGTGACCAAGGACTTCAAGATTTACTATAAGAAGGTTCCCGGTACGAGTCCTGGGTCATACACCATGGATCACATGGCGGGTAGTTATGCATTCGATCCAGAGGGGCATTTACGCCTGTACATCAAGCATGCGCAAGGTGCTGATACCTTAGCGCAAGACTTGAAAGAGCTACTGAAGTAAAGCCTTACAGAGGGAGGACTGCTTAAGCAGTCTCAGCTTGCAAGAGGCTGCGCATCTTTTTGAGTGCAGCAGTCTCAATCTGACGCACACGCTCTGCAGAGATGCCGTATTCACTTGCGAGATCATGCAATGTCTTTGTGCCATTACCATCCGCATCCATTGCCAGCCAACGGGATTGCACAATGTTGCGACTACGCTCATCTAAAGCCATGAGAGCTTGATCCAATTGAGGGCCATGCAATGCATCCGTTGCAGCCGCTGCCATCATCTCGGTAGGCTCTTGACTACTATCTGCCAACCATTGAATTGGTGCATAGGCTGATTCGTCATCGCTGTCATCACCTTCTAAGGCAACATCACCACCAGCAAGTCGCATTTCCATTTCTTTAACGTCAGAACCTTTGACGTCCAGAGCCTTGGCCAATGCCTCAACTTCACTTGGAGTTAGCGCAGCCAAAGTGGGCTTATTGCTGCGTAAATTAAAGAACAACTTACGTTGCGCTTTGGTTGTAGCTACTTTCACTAAACGCCAATTCTTGAGAATGTACTCATGAATCTCTGCCTTAATCCAATGGATTGCGTAAGAGACTAAGCGTGCGCCTTGGTTTGGGTCGTAGCGCTTAACAGCCTTCATTAAACCAATATTGCCCTCTTGAATGAGGTCGGCATGCGGAATGCCATAACCTAAATACTGACGAGCAACAGATACCACCAAGCGAAGGTGTGAGAGAACCAAAGTTTTTGCAGCGTCTACATTTTCAGTGCGACGAAATTCTTGCGCGAGATGAAGCTCCTCTGCAGCACTGAGCATAGGTACGCGATTTACGTACGAGATATAAGAGTCGAGTGTGCCAACCCCAAGGGAAGGCAGCATCGGAAAGGCAAGCGAAGCCGCAGCAGTCTGCGCTGCCGGCAGCGTTTGCCTTGCCTGCAATTGCGGATTGTATGTTTTCTTTTGAACCATTTTCTTTTTATATATTTTAGGTATTAATAGAGCTCTATTTTAGCACTCTTGTCAAGAGAGTGCTAATGGTTTTTTACTTCTATAAGTCTATGATTTAATTGAATAATTCAGAAGAATATTGCGCGGCAGTGAAAGGGGCTAAATCGTTAATTCCCTCACCTTTGCCTAGGGCTAAAACCGCTGGTTTTGACCCATCTTTGAGGGTGTGAGCAAGCGCACAGATCACTCCACCTTTAGCGGTGCCATCTAACTTTGTCACGATTAAGGCTGATAGGCCTAAAGCAGCATGAAAGGCCTTTACTTGGCTTAAACCATTTTGACCAGTATTGCCATCAAGAACCAGCAAAGTCTGGTGAGGGGCCCCAGGAAGGGCCTTGCCAATGACTCTTTTAACCTTCTTCAATTCTTCCATGAGATGGTCTTGAGTGGCTAATCTACCCGCGGTATCAATAATCAAAATATCGCTCTTACGAGACACTGCGGCATGAATCGCATCATGCGCTACGGCTGCAGCATCACCACTTTCTTGCATGATGACGTCGACTTGGTTGCGCCCACCCCATTCCAGGAGCTGATTGCGTGCAGCCGCCCGGAAAGTATCACCTGCTGCCAGTAAGACGGACTTGCCTTGTGACTGAAAGAGTTTGCAGAGTTTGCCGATGGTGGTGGTCTTACCAGCGCCATTGACGCCAATTACTAGCCATATTTCCGGAGTGGTCTTTTGTTCATGAACAAATAAAGGGTTAGTGATTGGCTCCAAAGGCTTTAGGAGACTTGCCACCTCTTGAATCAGCAGTTGCTTTAGGTCTTCTGGACTGCTGGCATTTTCTGATTTGGCAGCCTTGCGAAGTTTGCTCATCAGTTGTTCGGTCGTAGGTAGACCCACATCACTCAAAATGAGAGATTCTTCTAGGGCATCAAACCAGGCTTCATCAGTCTGATTCGATTTAAACAGGGATCCGAGGGTTTTACGTAAGCCGAACATAATCGATACAATTTAATCCTTGCATCTTATCAATTAAATTCTTGGGATAGGTGATCTTACAGATGCGCTCCACTTTATTGCGTTTTTCTTTCTTCTTACTGATCTCTTGCTCAGCTTCTTGGGCAACTCCTGAGGCCGCCCCATCAAATACCCATGAGTTTGTCCTTGCTAATGGGCTGAAGTTGATTGTGCGCGAGGATCATCGAGCACCAACGGTCGCGCATATGGTTTGGTACCGCGCTGGTTCAATGGATGAGGTTAACGGTAAAACTGGGGTGGCCCATGTTCTTGAGCACATGATGTTTAAGGGAACTAACAAAGTGAAATCGGGCGAGTTCTCTCGTTTAGTTGCGGCGGTGGGCGGTCGTGAAAATGCTTTTACTTCTCGAGATTACACAGCGTATTTCCAGCAAGTTGAAAAGTCTAAGTTAGATGAAGTGATGAGGCTAGAGGCGGATCGCATGTCTAATCTCAATTTTGATGATGCAGAGTTTTTAAAAGAAATTCAGGTTGTGATGGAAGAGCGTCGTTTGCGTACTGAAGATAATCCCACCAGCTTGCTATATGAATCACTGATGGCTACTGCATTCGTGAGTTCGCCTTATCGTCATCCAGTAGTTGGCTGGATGAATGACCTGGTGAATATGAAAGCCGCTGATGCACGTGATTGGTATCGTAGTTGGTATAAACCGAATAATGCAACCGTGGTGATTGCTGGTGATGTTGATCCTAAAGCCATTTTGCAAGCAGCGGAAAAATATTATGGAGTTGCTTCTGCAAGAGAGTTGCCAGATCGCAAGCCCCAGATTGAACCACCGCAAAAAGGTATTAAGCGAGTCCAGGTTAAAGCACCCGCAGATAGTGCGCAGTTAGCGATGGCCTGGAAGGTTCCCAAGCTACAAGTGGGCAAGCTAGATGATGATGAGCCTTATGCATTGGAATTGTTGGCTGCAGTGCTTGATGGTTATGACAATGCACGCCTCAATCGCGCACTGGTAAAGCAGGAGCGTGTAGTCAATGATGTGAGTGTCGGTTACGACATGGTCTCAAGAGGTCCAGAACTTTTTGTAATTAGCACCAGCATGGCTAAAGGAAAAACAGTGGAGCAGGCTGAGAGCAGTATTCGCAAGGCTCTGAAAGAAATTGTCGATAAAGGAATTCTGGAGTCAGAACTCAAGCGTATTAAAGTGCGCATCCTTTCCGACCAAATCTATAAGCGCGACTCAATCTTTGGGCAGGCTATGGAAATTGGTAGCACAGAGATGGCGGGATTCTCATGGAGAGACATTGATGTGATGTTAGATAAGATGCAAAAAATCACTCCCACACAAGTTCAACACGTTGCAAAAAAATATTTGGTAGATGAGGGCCTGACTATTGCGGTGCTAGATCCGCAGGGGCGTCAGTCCGCTGAGAGCAAGCAGGGGGGTAATCATGCTGCTAAATAAATCAATCAAGCAGGCTTGTCTTACATTCGCACTGATAGCAGTAGTCAGCACCTCTGCCCATGCAATATTGCCGATTGAAAAGTTAGACTCATTCAAGGGCGCACAGGCTTATCTAGTTCAAACCAAATCGCTACCGATGGTCGATATTGAAATCAGTATTGATGCAGGCGATCGTTATGATCCATCAGCCAAGAGTGGCTTAGCTACTGTGGTTGGGCAGTTGATG
Organism: Polynucleobacter sp. AM-7D1; assembly: GCF_018688455.1. Taxonomy (NCBI): domain Bacteria; kingdom Pseudomonadati; phylum Pseudomonadota; class Betaproteobacteria; order Burkholderiales; family Burkholderiaceae; genus Polynucleobacter; species Polynucleobacter sp. AM-7D1. The sequence continues at coordinate 1,795,995 of NZ_CP061319.1, read as the reverse complement.
AACTATGGTGCCAAGTCAGAGAAGGGTTTGTTGAATGAGGCGCAGATTGCTGATGAGATTGCTGATTTAGGCGCAAACCTTGGGGTCTCTGTCAGCGGGGAGCGTGCCATCATGCGCATTCGGACTTTAAGTCGCAAAGATTTGCGTGATCGCGCCGTTCAATTGGCATCAGCCATGTTGAGTGCCCCTACTTACGATGCCAAAATCTTAGCCCGTGAGAAGCAAAGAATGACTACTGCATTATTAGAGTCGGAGACAAAGCCGGAGTCAGTATTGGATCGTCGTTTTAGAAAATTGGTTTATGGCGACTATCCCTTGGCTAACTCGCCAACGGTGCAAAGTATTGCCAACATCAATGCTACTGATTTGCAGCAGTTTCATAAGCAGTTCTACCGTGGCGATCGAATGATTGTCAGTATTGTTGGTGATGTGAGTAAAGTCGAGGCCGCTGAAATCGTTCATAGTTTATTGCAAAGAGTACCGCAGTCTGGACCTGCTATTTCCAAGCTGCCAGAGTTTGAGCGCTCACCAGTAGAGCCTTTAAGTCAACGCGAAGTCACTATTCCATTTGACACGCAGCAAGCCCATATTGCGATGGGAATGACTGCAGTTACTCGCAGTAATCCAGATTACTTCCCATTACTTGTGGGGAATTATGTTTTAGGCGGCGGCGGTTTTGTATCACGTCTGATGTCAGAAGTTCGTGAGAAGCGTGGCCTTGCTTATAGTGTGTTCAGTTATTTTGCCCCTGGTAAGGATGTAGGGATATTTCAGGCGGGTGTACAGACCAAGAATGATCAAGCTACTTTGGCTCTTGAAGTGATGAGTTCTACCATTGCACAATTTATTGCTAATGGACCGATGCAATCTGAACTTGATGCTGCTAAGGCAAATTTAATCAATGGCTATCCTTTGAGAATTGATAACAATCGCAAGCTGCTTGATAACGTGTCATCTATTGCTTGGAATAACTTGCCGCTCGACACGATGGATGTATGGACTAAGCAAGTGGAGATGGTGAGCTTGGACCAAGTCAAGGAGGCATTCCAAAAATACTTGGCTATGGACCGAATGAAGATTGTGGTGTTAGGGGCTAAAAATAAATAAACCCGCAAAGCCTGCTTCATTAGGTAAGCGCCCTGAGCCTCCTCAGAAAATTCGCATTATTGGTGGAGTGTGGCGTAGTCGTTTACTGAGTGTGCTGGATCTGTCTGGTCTACGTCCCACCACAGATCGCGTTCGGGAAACCTTATTTAATTGGCTTGGCCAGGATCTGGTGGGTTTGCGTTGCTTAGATTTGTTTGCAGGAACTGGCGCCTTAGGTTTTGAGGCTGCTTCACGACATGCCAGTTCAGTGACTTTGTTAGAAAAGGATAAGAGGGCGCATGCAAAGCTTTTGGCTAACTATGCTTTGCTACAGTCATCCCCTGCTCCTGGATTAGTACAGATTGTGCACAGAGATAGCTTGGAGTTTTTAAAGCAACAAGCCGATCGCTCTAGTAATTTGATCTTTATTGACCCACCCTTTCAGGAGGAGGGCTTATTCAATCAAGCGTTGATAGAGGCTGCTCGCGTTTGCGATGACAGTCCCGGCGGGGGAATTTACGTGGAATTTCCTGCTAGTCGCTCACGTGATGAGATTGAAGCACTGGTGCCCGAATGGCATTGTGGGAAATACCTAGAGGCTGGGCAGGTAAAAGCTTGTCTATTTCGCTCGAAGAGGGGCTAAACTCTTGCCTGTAGCTGAAAAAGCCTGAGGAGCATTATGACTGTTGCTGTTTACCCTGGAACATTTGATCCCTTTACTCGTGGTCACGAGGACTTGGTGCGCCGTGCTTCCAGTATTTTTGGGGAATTGATTGTTGGTGTTGCTGATAGCCGTAGCAAGCGCCCCTTCTTCACTTTGGATGAGCGTATTGAGATTGCTAAAGAGGTTCTAGGCCATTATTCCAATGTGAAGATTGTGGGCTTCACAGGCTTATTAAAAGATTTTGCCCGCGAACATAATGCGAGGGTGATTGTGCGTGGCTTGCGTGCTGTTTCTGATTTTGAGTATGAGTTTCAGATGGCGGGCATGAACCGTTATTTATTGCCTGATGTTGAAACGCTATTCCTAACGCCTTCAGACCAATACCAATTTATTTCGGGAACATTTGTTCGTGAAATTGCTTCGATGGGTGGTGATGTGAGTAAGTTTGTATTCCCATCTGTAGAAAAGTGGTTAGTTAAAAAGATTGAAGCCAACAAGGGCAAAGAGTAAGGCGTCAGGGAAACAAGATGGCTCTAATGATCACGGACGAATGCATCAATTGCGATGTATGTGAGCCTGAATGTCCGAATGACGCAATCTACATGGGTCTAGAGATCTATGAGATTGATCCCAATAAATGTACTGAGTGTGTGGGTCATTACGATGCGCCCCAGTGTCAGCAGGTTTGTCCAGTTGACTGCATTCCACTGAATCCCGCGTTTCCAGAAAACCAAACGCAACTTATGGTGAAGTATCAAGCCTTAACTGCAGCTAAAAAAGCCCTAGCTACAAAATAGCGCACTAATTCGTTTTGGAATGCAACTCCAGCATTGCTGCCTGAGTATCGCCCTTCATAAATAAATCCAGAATCTGTAAACCATCCTCGATACTCGCATCGATCTGCTTTTGCTCAAGCTGCAAAGGTCTTCTCAACACATAGTCCGCCACGTCCATCACTCGTGCACCTTCTGCGGCGAGATCCCGTGGATGTCCGATACCCAATCGCAAGCGCCAGTACTCAGGCGTTCCTAGGTGAGCTTGGATATCTTTTAGACCATTGTGCCCACCGGTGCCACCACCAAGCTTGATACGCGCAGTACCGGGCTTGAGATCAAGCTCATCCTGTACTACCAGCACATCCTTGGGTGTAATTTTGTGGAAGCGGCATAGTGCCCCGACAGACTGACCGCTGAGATTCATATAGGTGCTGGGTTTGAGTAAGAAGAGATCTTCACTCTCCCATTTAGCTTTTGCCACTTTGCCATGAAAACGTTTTTCAGTTTCAAAGCGGGTATTCAATTGTTTAGCAAGGGCGTCAACAAACCAGAAGCCAGCATTGTGCCGATCTTCTATGTGTTCTTCGCCTGGATTGCCAAGGCCAACAATTAATTTAGTCATGATGAGTGCTTAAGGATAAAAGCATTTCTGCAAAAAAGAAAACCCGCTTGTCAGCGGGCTTCCTCTGTCGCAAAGATAAGGCTTAAATAATTAAGCTTTGTCCTTTGGTGCTTCAGCAGCAGGAGCCGCAGCAGCTGCAGGAGCAGCTTCAGTATCGGCAGATTTCACTGCTGGGATACGTGCGTTAGCTAATACTGGGTTTTCTTGCTCAACATGCAATACCAAGGTAACGCCTTTTGGCAATGCGATGTCTTTAGCGTGGATACCATGACCAACTTCAATCTTGTTCAGGTCCACTTCAATGAATTCTGGCAAGTCTGCTGGTAAGCAAGACACTTCCAATTCAGTTGCGATGTGGCTGATTACAGCGCCTTGCAATTTCACTGCAGCTGAAGTGTCAGCGTTGATGAAGTGCAATGGAACGCGCATGTGAACTTTTTCAGTCGCAGAAACGCGCTGGAAGTCGATGTGCAGAACCAAAGGCTTAAATGGATGCATCTGGTAATCGCGCAACAACACTTTTTGTGCTTTGCCGCCGATTTCGAGATCAAGGATGGATGAGTGGAATGCTTCCTTGCGGAGAGCATGGAACAGTGCGTTGTGATCCAACTCAATTACAGTTGCGGCGTCTTTACCGCCGTAGATGATGCCCGGAGTTTTACCGGAGTTGCGCAGACGGCGGCTCGCACCCGTTCCCTGTACGCTTCTTTCAAAGGCTACTACTTTCATATTGAATTCCTAAATTAAGGTTAATTTCCGTTCGCGACCAAACAGAAAAGCCTTTGATTATATCGTGGGAATGGTGATTTTTGCCTAGAAAAGGCTCAAAACTGCCAAAAACAGAGGTAGAAACGCTATTTTTGGCTTATTCAGCGAACATCGACATCACTGAATCACCCTTGCTAATACGGGAAAGGGTCTCAGCAAGTATGGGTGCAACGCTCAATTGACGAATTTTGGAGATTTTCATTGCTTCCGGTGTTAATGGAATGGTGTCGGTAACGACTAATTCGTCTAATTCTGAGGCAGCAATGCGAGCTACAGCATCACCAGAAAGCACGGCATGAGTACAGTAGGCAGTAACACCCTTGGCACCACGTTCTTTAAGGGCCTCAGCGGCTTTACAGAGCGTTCCGCCAGTATCAATGATGTCATCCATGATGACGCAGTGACGACCTTCTACTTCGCCGATTAAGTGCATTACTTCTGATACGTTCGCTTTAGGGCGGCGTTTATCAATAATCGCTAAATCTGTGCCCAATTGCTTTGCCATTGCGCGGGCGCGAACAACGCCGCCGATATCTGGCGAAACAATGATGAGATCTTTTTTGGTCTTTTGGGCCTCTAAATCGGCCAAAAGGACAGGGGATGCGTAGATGTTATCTACTGGGATATCAAAGAAACCTTGGATTTGGTCTGCATGGAGATCCATGGTTAAAACACGTTCAATGCCAGCAACAGACTGGAGCATGTTTGCCACGATCCTGGCGGAGATAGCAACCCGTGCTGAGCGAGGGCGGCGGTCTTGTCTGGCGTAACCGAAGTAAGGAATCACTGCGGTTATACGGCTTGCTGATGCTCGTTTTAGGGCATCAATCATGATCATCAACTCCATCAAACTATCGTTTGTTGGGGCACAGGTTGACTGGATAACGACCACGTTCTTACCACGAACGTTTTCTTGAATTTCTACCTGAATTTCACCATCAGAGAACCGACCAACAAATGCTTTTCCCATTTGGAGATTGAGCTCTTTGGCTACCGCATGGGCCAAAACCGGATTTGCATTGCCTGTGAAAAGAGTCAGTAAATCAGCGTTCATTGGGGCGGACATAGGTGATTTTGGAATTTGGGTAGGTGTCGAATGGATGTCTTTTGGTCGTATCTACAGTAGTTGGCAGGGGAAGAAGGATTCGAACCTTCGCATGCTGGAATCAAAATCCAGTGCCTTAACCAGCTTGGCGATTCCCCTACAGGTCAATCTGAAGAAATCAAATTGTAAGCGGGATTTTTATTTAGCCCCCGAACAATTCGACCCATCCATCCCTTTGGAAGATTTTGCAGAAGAATTTCCAGATTTGCGGTGTCCGTCTTAGGGTCTAAGGCGGCAAAAACGCTACTTCCAGAGCCGGACATACAAGGCGCCGAGTTTGGCACTGCCTTGTAAATCCAATCTAATGCTTGCTTCACTTCAGGACATTTTTGCACCGCTACTGCCTGACAATCATTCGACTGATATGACCTTGGCGATGCAAGAAAGCCATCTATTGTAATCGGAGCGTGATCTCGGGTCAATTGAGGGTCTTGAAAAATCTGAGCAGTAGCGACCCCCTTGTTGGGGAAGATCACCACAAAGTCTTGGGTTTCCAAGGAAATTGCCTGTAATTTCTCCCCAATCCCCTCAACAAAAGCATTTTGGCCAAAGATGAAAAATGGCACGTCAGCACCAAGTTTTAGGCCAAGTTGGCAAAGAGTGGCGATATCGAGATGAAGATCCCAAAGGGTATTTAATCCGATCAGGGTGGATGCTGCATCAGAGGATCCGCCACCAAGGCCAGCACCCATTGGAATATTTTTCGTGAGATTGATTTCAACCCCCCGATCAATCCCGCAATGTTCCTTCAGGAGTTGGGCTGCACGAACAACCAAGTCTTGCTCAGGAGGGACTCCAGGAATGGGATTGATACGGCGAACTTTGTTTTCCGGAATGCGCTTCAAGGTCAGAACATCGCACCAATCAATCAGTTGAAAAACGGATTGCAGTAGGTGGTAGCCATCATCACGGCGCCCAACAATATGCAAAAAGAGATTGAGCTTTGCGGGGCAAGCGAGTTCTATCGCATTACTCATGATTTATGCTTTACTCGTTCGGAGTATCAAATACCAGGCGGATATCAATCGATCCGATATTAGAGCTGCGATTCATAGTCAGTTTTTCTAAGCGCTGAGCATCATTCCAGTTGTAATTTAAGGTCCAGCCGTCTTGTGTAATTTTGCTGACTTGCCCTTTTTCATTTCGCTCCACACTCGCATTACTACCAGGGCGGGTTTGTCCACGTAACCAGTCAGATAAACCACGGGCTGGAAGTGGAAGACCTAATGCATTTTGGATAAGAGTGTCAGCATCAATTGCAGTGGTGAGTTGACCATCGCGCTCCAGAATCGCCTCACCAGGTTTAATCGTAATTTTCGCAATGGAGCCGCCCACTGGATTGCGAATTTCTAAAACGTCAGTAAGCGCATCTTGAGTCAAGGTAAATCCACCTGATCCACCTTGATTTTTACTTTCAGTAAGGCCGGTAACTTTCACGGCAAAACGCCCGTCCCATGAGCCTTTTAGGGCGGTATCAGCCACAGACCAATCGGGCTTCAAGCGCTTCAAAGTTTCCTTAAGGGTAGGGTTGTTAGCATCCAATTGCTGCCCTTTGCGCCACATGTCTTCCGCTTCGATTGGGCGATTCATAACCCACAACACTTCACCGATATGTGCCGCAATATCTGCCTCAGGCTTCATGTTGAATGCTTGTTGAAGTTGTTCGAGCGCAAGGGTATTTTTGCCCATGCGAAAGTTCACCCAACCAAGACTATCCAAAATAAAACCGTCTCTAGGCGAGAGCTGATTTGCTTTACTAATGAGCTTGAGCGCTTCGGGCAATTTCTGGTTACGATCGGCTAGAGAGTATCCAAGTGCATTCAGACTATTGACGTCATTTGGATTCTTGCGCAAGATTTCTCGCAAAGTTCTTTCCATCACATCCATATGCCCAGATTTTTCAGCAGACATGGCATAGGTATAGAGCAGTCCAGGATCTTTTGGCTCTGGCTTTAATGATGAGACGATTTCATAAAAAGCTCTTAAGGCCTCTGATTCATTGTTTGCCTTAGCGAGTAGTGACTGAATCTGTAGCAAAGTTTTTTCACGTTGCGCCGGCGTTTGCTGATTTAGAAGGGAGATGGCGGGTTTGACTGCATCTGACCAACGTTGATTCAAGATTAAGAGTGTGACGAGCACTTCTTTGGGTTTGGTTTGCTTGGGCCCTGCCAAACTATCCCAGGTTTGAGCTGCTTGCAGCGCTAAATCAGGCGCACCGGCAGTAATGGCTATCTCCATAGCCCTTTGGGCTAAACGGGGGTCATAGAGTTGGCGAGCGAGCTCTAAATAGGTTGTGTATGCCAAACCAGCTTCGCCCCGTTGCAGGGCAATTTCGGAGGCCAAGACTTCAAATACAGCTTGACCGCTATCTAGGCTACTGTTTTGGGCGATAGCATAGCTGGAAGAAAGGCCTAGGCCAAGTCCGCCTGCGAGCAATAAGACCCTTAAAGAAGGCTTGAATGAAAATTTGGTCATGAGCACATTCTAATCCGCGAATCTACAATCCATTTATGCCTGAACTCCCAGAAGTTGAAGTTACCCGCTTGGGTATTGCGCCCCATTTGGAGGGGCGTAGGGTGAGCGCGGTCAAAATTATTGATGGTCGACTGCGTTGGCCGGTGCCGAGCAATTTAAATGCACTACTTTCTGGCCAGAAAGTCTTCGGAATAGAACGCAGAGGCAAATACCTCTTAATGGAGTTTGAGGCTGGGTATTTATTGCTGCACTTAGGCATGACAGGTACATTACGCGTACTGCCTAGCAGCGACACCCTGAAACCGCATGATCGCGTGACATTCGAGTTTGGCAAGCTCAGTTTACGTCTGCATGACCCCCGAAAGTTTGGTGCCGTTTTGTGGCACCCGAAATCTAAAGGGCCGATTGAGAAAAACCCACTCTTGCAAAAACTCGGGGTTGAGCCATTTTCAGCAGAGTTTGAAGGTGAGCTTGGCACGGATGTCTTATATCAATACTCACGCAAGCGCAGTGTTGCCGTGAAGCAGTTTTTATTAGCAGGACAGGCGGTAGTAGGTGTCGGCAATATCTATTGCTCGGAAAGTTTATTTGAGGCTGGCATCCATCCAGCAAAGGCTGCTGGAAAGCTAACGCGTCCACAATGTTCGAGACTGGCTAATGCAGTGAGATTGATTTTGAAAAAAGCGATTGCTGCAGGTGGCAGTTCTTTGAAAGACTTTGTGAATAGCGAGGGCGACCCAGGCCACTTCATGGTGCAAACCAAAGTCTATGATCGCAAAGATCAGCCCTGCAAGGTATGCAAGACGCCGATTAAACAAATAGTACAGGGTCAACGATCCACTTATTTCTGCCCTCAATGTCAGAAGCGTTGATCAAGCATTTCGCCACCAAGCTGATTGCTTGGCATGGTAAAGACGGACGTCAAGGCTTGCCATGGCAGAGTATTCGAGATCCATACGCAGTGTGGGTTTCTGAAATCATGCTGCAACAAACTCAAGTGGCTACTGTTCTGGAGCGTTATCCGCGTTTCATGAAACGTTTTCCGAATGTTAAGAGATTGGCTGCTGCACCGGTAGATGATGTTTTAGCCGAATGGGCAGGACTTGGTTATTACACGCGTGCTCGCAATCTTCACGCTTGCGCCAAACAAGTGATGCTGGAATTTGGAGGAAAGTTTCCAGAGGATCCGGTGTTGCTTGAACAGCTCAAGGGCATTGGTAGGTCCACAGCAGGTGCTATAGCTGCTTTTGCATTTCATGAGCGAGCACCCATCCTCGATGCAAACGTCAAACGTATATTGGCAAGACTATTTGGTGTAGGTGGCGCCATCCAAGAAAAGACGGTGAATGAAGAATTATGGTCACTAGCCAAAACACTCCTTCCTAAAAATTCTTCGGATATGCCGGTATACACACAGGCTCTGATGGATTTTGGGGCAACGTGGTGTACTTCTCGTAAGCCGGTGTGTTTGAGTGGCGAGAGAAAATGCCCATTTGAAAAAGAATGCCAAGCCAATCTCAGCGATCAGGTTTTGTTATTGCCTCGCAAGGTAATCAAAGCAAAATCCCCTGAATTTAATTGCGATATGTTGCTACTGAGACATGGTGATTCAGTCTTACTGCAAAGGCGCCCGGACAAAGCTATCTGGGGTGGGTTGTGGTCGTTACCAGAATCTGCGTGGAGGGCTAAGGAAAAAAATTCTAAACCTTCAGCAAGCAATTCAGCTACTTTTACTGCTAAAGAGTTGTTTCAGCTGGTGTTGCCAGATGAAAAGACTGTCAGTGTTTTAAAGAGCTTTCAATCCATCGGGCAAGGAGTAGAGATTAAACATATCTTTACCCATCGACGTTTGTGGATGCAAATCTGGCATGTGACATCAAGCGATGCCCTGAAATTCTCTAGTGATAATTTGAAGTGGGTGCCATTACGTCAGCTTGGAAAATACGGCCTACCTCAACCAATTAAATTGCTACTGCAGGGATTGAGTCTAACTCGCGGTGACGGCTTAAGAAATTAATCTGCAGTGATGACAAATCTTTTTGCGGCAGAAAATGCGCAGCAATCCGAGTGACTAAGTAGACAGAGCGGTGTTGTCCACCAGTACAGCCGATAGCAACAGTCAAATAACTACGACCATCTGCAATGTAGTGGGGCAACCATTTTTCAATAAATTGAATAATGTCATTCTCCATGCTCACGACTTCAGGAATTTTTTCCAAGAATTCACGCACAGGCTGATCTTTTCCGGACAGTGGTCTTAAGGCTTTGTCATAGTGCGGATTCGGCAGGCAACGAACATCAAATACAAGATCTGCTTCACTAGGTAAACCTTTTTTAAATCCAAAAGATTCAAAAATCACGGTAAGCCCTTGAGGCTTATCTTTCAGAAGATCCTGTATCCAAGAGCGTAGGGCATGGGCGGGTAAGTTGCTGGTATCAATGCTATGCGCTTGGGTGCGAAGGGGTTCTAGTAGGTTACGCTCTGTATCAATCGCCTCTATCAAGGTAGCCGACTGAGTCTCCTGAGTTTTACCAGAGAGCGGATGACGTCTACGGGTCTCAGAAAAACGCTGGATGAGTGTATTAGTATCTGCATTCAAGAAAACAACTCGCACATCATGGCTGCGTCGTAAGTTTTCTAAGATCTGGGGTAGCTCTGCGATTGACTGGCCGCGACGGGCATCAATGGCTACTGCAACGCGTTCACTCTTCTCGATCTCTAGAGTGGTGATGAGATTTTCTAAGAGGGTGACTGGAAGGTTATCTACACAGTCATAGCCTGCATCCTCAAAGGCTCTCAGCGCAACAGATTTACCTGAGCCGGAAATACCGGTAATCAGATTGATTTGCATATTAAATGAGTCGACCCTGTGACTTAGTAGATTCAGCCTCTGCATTCATTTGCAAACGCTGACGCTCCATAAATTCTTTTAAGGTATCAATGCCCCGCAGTTGCAGAATAGTATTGCGGACTGCCGCCTCTACTAGTACAGCCAAGTTACGCCCTGCAGCCACTTGAATTTTGACGGTCCTTATTGGAATGCCTAGCACATCAATATGCTGCGCTTCTAATGGAAGACGCTCGAACTCACCATCATTACGACGAACGAGTTGTACGATCAAGCGCAATTTCAATTTACGACGCACGGCCGTTTCACCAAAAATTGTGCGGATATCTAATAAGCCTAGTCCACGAACCTCTAGGAGGTTGCGCAGAATCACAGGGCAGCGACCCTCAATGTAATCTGGTCCAAGACGAGCAAAGTCCACCGCATCATCAGCCACTAAACCGTGGCCACGAGAAATCAACTCTAAACCCAATTCGCTTTTTCCCAAACCTGACTCGCCCATGATTAGGACGCCCAAGCCTAAGATGTCCATGAACACGCCATGCATCGTAATTTGGGGCGCACCAATCTTTGTGAGGTAGGTGCGTAGGTGGTCAATTACCTCCGCAGCAGAAATAGTTGTTGTAAAGAGTGGGGTAGAGGATCTTTGGCAGAACAGTTGTAGATCTGCATCAGCTGTTTTTCCATCCGCCACAATGACACAAGGTGGTGTTTTTGAAATTAAGCTAGAGATTTGATCTTGCCTTTGTTTTTGTTCGAGCTGAGCATGGTAATCAACCTCTTGCTCACCAAAAATCTGAATACGGCTTGGGTGAATGAGATTTAAGTGACCTACTAAGTCAGAGCTAGCTGCGGCAGCCTTGACAGCCTCCGAGGGGAATGTACGGTCTGCCCCTTCTAGGCCACCGATCCAAGAAAGCTTTAAGTCAGAGACGTTGTCATCAAAGATCTGTTGGGCAGTAACTCTCTCAAGGAGTAAGGGTTGGGTTGTCAAGCGGAGCCCCAAGTCTGTAATAGCTGGCACACCTTTTCTGGGTTGTCTTCCGTGGCAAGCGATTTTCTAGCATCTGGGTCAGAGAGCAGTTGTGCAATGGAAGACAGAATTTCTAAATGTTGCTGAGTCGCTTTTTCAGGGACGAGCAAAAAAATCAAAATAGAGACAGCCTCACCATCGGGCGCGGCAAATTCAATCGGGTCCTTTAATTTGACGAACGCAGCAATCGGACTCTTCAGCCCTTTTACACGGCCGTGGGGGATAGCAACGCCGGCACCCAAGGCAGTAGAACCTAAGTCCTCGCGAGCATTTAAGAAGCCAACGATTGCTTCAGATTCAAGACCTGCCTGTTTTGCAAATAGCTGTCCTACAGCCGCAAATGCCTCAGCCCGATTTTTAGAGGGGCTATTCAAGGCAATGCGGTCTAAAGCGAAAAGATCGGTCAGGGCATTCATGTCAATTGATTATAGGTGTCCTGAAGCGAGGCATCACTCAAAATGCTTTTCATGGTGATGGTCTTGAATCTTTTCTTTGTGCTTAACAACTTGACGCTCTAGTTTATCGACCACCGCATCCATAGCGTGGTACAGATCAGCGTTATGCGCTTCAGCATAAAGATCTTTACCTTTTAGGTGAATTGTGATTTCGGCTGCTTGGCGAAGATTTTTTTCTTTAGCGTTATCGACAATCAAAAATGCTGATGCATCTAGAACGTGATCAAAATGTTTGCGAATTTTAGCTAACCCGGCTTCGAGGTGGGAACGCATGGCTGGAGTAACTTCGACATGACGGCTATTAATTTTCAGATTCATCAGCAGCTCCTATTCATAGCAAAACAAATGCATGCGCAAATAATTACCCGAGGTGCGCAGCAAGCCCCTGTAACGATGTACTTGATTATTTGGAAATGAACTTCATGAGCCTCCAGCGTATCAGCGATTTTGCTGAAAACCAAGGGGGCAGATCATGTTTATTTAATAAATATTCGAAAAACTCAGAATATTTACATGCGGAAATTTTCGCCTAGATACACTCTTCTAACGGCGTCATTCTCAATGATTTGGTCCGGTTTGCCTTCTGCCAGCACGCTACCCTCACTGATGATGTAGGCATGATCGCAAATACCTAAGGTTTCGCGTACGTTATGGTCCGTGATGAGTACGCCAATTTGGCGGTCTCTTAAGAAGCGCACAATCCGCTGGATCTCTCCAACTGCAATCGGATCAACGCCGGCAAATGGCTCATCCAGCAAAATGAATTTAGGCTGAGAGGCGAGCGCTCTTGCAATCTCAACACGACGACGCTCACCTCCAGATAAGGATAGTGCTGGGTTATCACGAAGATGACTAATTTGAAGTTCGCCCAAGAGTTCATCTAGGCGATGCGCAATCTCAGACTTACTCAATGGTTTGCCGCCTTGCACCTGCAGTTCTAATACCGCTTGAATATTTTCGGCTACGTTCAGCTTTCTGAAAACAGAAGCCTCTTGAGGGAGGTATGACAGGCCCATACGAGCTCGTTCATGAATCGGTAGATGGGTTATGTCTGTGCCATCCAGAACAATACTTCCACCATCAAGTGGAACCAAGCCAACAATCATGTAGAAAGAGGTGGTTTTACCAGCACCATTAGGGCCTAAGAGTCCAACCACTTCGCCGCATTTAACTTCTACCGATACATCCCGAACTACTGTGCGAGATCCATAACGCTTTTGAAGATGCTGGGCGCTGAGGGTTGCTGGCTTTTGAATGCTGCTGGAATCCGTGGTCATCTCTCTAGTGTAGCTTTTCTTCTTGGTGAAAGGATGGCTTTAGCCAAAGGCAGATCTTCTGGTTTAGCGTTTGGGGGTGGCGTGACTTGATAGCGCTGCAGGACATCGTCGTAATCAATTTTCCAGCCGTGTAATTGATCTAACATTTGCATATTGTGAAGACGCTTCAAGTTAGCATCACCAGTTAGGGTAAGCAATTCAGTTTTTGCATTGTAAGTAACTGTTTGACCGCGACCCTGCATAAACTCATTAGCCGGACCTTCGCGTCTTTGTCTGAAGCTGGCCGTTGATTCTGGATTGCCTTGAACATCAACGTACTCATAGCCTTCAGGATCAACTTTGATATTGCCTTTTTCGCCGGTAATTAAAATGCTGCCCTTGGTCAAGAGTACCTGACCATCAAGCTCATAGACCTGTTGCACATCATTCACAGAAACTTTTTCTGCTTCTAAAACAACCGGTTTATCTTGATCTGCTTTTTCAGCATGAGCAGGTGCGATAAAGCAAGCTGTTAACAATCCACAATGTATTGCTAGTTTGCGTAAGAAGCTCATGGCTGTGCTCCAGGTTGAACACGCTCGATGCGACCTCTCACTTGGCCAGACAGCACCATACTTTGTTCGATGTTGTTGAATGTGCCACCATCAGTTGACCGCATGATGGAAACGCCTTGCTCAAGCGTAATGGGTTTATTAGTCTCAATAATGTCGTCATTGATGAGTACCTTGAAATACGAAGAGCGTGCAATCATGCGTGGTCTTGCTGGTTCGGTCGCGGTAGCAGCTTGTGGTGGACGAAAAATTTCAGCATTATTGATGAGATCTAGTATGGTGATGTCGCCATCTAAATGACCTGAGTCCGCTTTCACGGTAATCGGCGACTTTTCAGGAGGGAACAAACGTATACGAGGTGTTTCAATGTCAATTGAAGCGTCATCGTCGTAATGAATCACTTTCTTGCCCAGTACTCGATATTTGGTATTGCCGGCTTCGTTGAGCGCGGAAAGGGCGCCATTGGTAATAGTGTAGTCAGGCTCATGTAAGCGTACCCGTTCTAGTGCTGATTTTTCTACGGGAGCATTTTTCTTAACCAGCCAAAAAGTGACGAGAGTAAGTGTGCTCATCAAGATCAATGGCATTAGGCGCAATAGGCCACGCCAGATACTCAATTTAATTTGTTGGGCATTCAGTTCCATTGAGACAAACCTTAAGCGCGTGCCTGAGCAAGTAATTCGTCATAGCGATTTTGCGCTTTTAGAATCAAGTCGCAGACTTCACGTACTGCGCCATATCCACCAGATCGAGTGGTAATAAAGTGAGCAGTTTCTTTCACGGCATCATGCCCTTGTGCAGGACATACTTTTAAACCTGCAGACTTCATCATTTGAAAATCAGGCCAATCATCACCCATCACAGCGCAATCAGACGACTTGAGCCCAAGTGACTGCAAAATCTTTTCTAGGGCTACGGCTTTATTTTCAACACCCATGTGCACATGCTTGATACCGAGTTCATCACAGCGTGCCAAAACCATTTTGGAGCTACGCCCAGTAATGATGACTGTTGGAATACCAATTTTTTCTAAGAGCTTGATTCCCAAGCCATCTTGAATATCAAAAGCTTTCAGAGACTCCTTACCGTTTTCACCAAGAAATACCTGGCCATTGGTTAAGACCCCATCGACATCAAGTACGAGTAGCTTGACTGCCCCAGCGCGCTCCCAGGCCTGTGGATACTGGCTCAGAGGATTGGTTTGGTGAGCATTAAAGGCGGTTGGCATGTAGGTGAGTAGATGAATGATTAAAAAGTAAAAAGCTTAAATAACCTTGGCGGCAAATAAATCATGGAGGTTGAGCGCTCCAAGTAATGCTCCATGAGGATCGGTGACCACCAAATGATTAATCCGATGTTTTTCCATCATCTCAATAGCTTCTTCCGCCAAGAGTTCGGGAGGAATTGTGCGGGGTGCTGAAGTAGTTGCCTTTTCTAAGGTGAGCCCATCCAAATTGGTGCTCTTCTCTAGTAGACGACGCAAGTCGCCGTCAGTAAAAATGCCGGCAACTTTATTTTCACTATCTAAAGTGACCACCATGCCCATGCGTTTAGCGGTCATTTCTAGTAAAGCTTCTTGTAAGGAAGCGGAGATCGTAATCTTAGGAGTCTCATCAAAGTTGCGCATCACTTCGCTGACATGCATCAGTTGCTTGCGACCCAAGCGGCCACCTGGGTGGGAGCGTTGAAAATCTTCAGCCTGAAAGCCGCGAGCATCAAGTAAGGCAACAGCTAGGGCATCACCCATAGCGAGCGATGCGGTTGTACTGGTAGTTGGCGCCAAGTTAAGTGGACATGCTTCTTTCTCAACACTGGTATCTAAATGGGCATCAGCCAACTTTGCTAATGAAGAATTTGGCGCACCAGTTAGTGCAATGAGTTTTGCACCGGTGCGCTTGACGATTGGCACAATGGTGAGAAGCTCATCAGTCTCGCCGGAATTAGAGAGTGCAACAAAGACATCATCACGCGTAACCATTCCTAGGTCGCCATGACTGGCTTCGGCGGGATGTACAAAAAAGGCGGGGGAGCCGGTAGAGGCAAAGGTGGCAGCAATCTTTCGGGCGATATGACCTGATTTACCAATTCCAGAAACAACGATACGGCCCTTGCAGGAATGCAGTAAATCCACTGCCAAAACGAGGGCATCGGCATTGGCGCCTTCAAGGCGATCACGCATAGTGTGCAGTGCAGCAGCCTCAATGGTGAGGGTGTCACGCGCAAGCTTTAGGGTTCGGTCACGAGTCTTAGCTATCATGGGGTGAGTATATGCCGTCAGTCCTTCAATTAACTCTCATCTTGTTGGCCTCCGGAGTGGCCGGGGTAGTTATTTTCCGCTATTTTGGACTACCCCCCATTTTGGGCTATCTTGCCATTGGCGTCCTAATTGGGCCGCATGCCCTCGGTTTGGCCAATGATTCCGCCACAGTCAAGTATTTGGCTGAATTTGGCGTGGTTTTCTTGATGTTTTCAATTGGCCTGGAATTTAACCTCCACAAGCTGCGGGCCATGCGAAGCATCGTATTTGGCTTGGGTGGCAGCCAGGTGCTTTTGACTATCTTGCTTGCAGTGCCGGCAAGCTTGATGATGAACTGGATTTACCCCATTTCCTGGCAGGCAGCCATTGCCCTGGGGGGTGCCCTGGCTATGTCCTCAACTGCTATCGTTACCAAGCTCATTGCCGATCGTTCAGAAATTGAGACTGAGCATGGGCGCAACATCATCGGTATTTTGCTATTTCAGGATTTAGCGGTGGTCTTCTTGCTTATTTTGATCCCCTCACTGGGTAAAAATCCTGGAGACTTATTTTTGGCCTTGACCGCAGCCTCCATCAAGATATCGGTGGCGCTAGTTCTGATTTTTGTGATTGGCCAAACTTTAATGAGTCGCTGGTTTAGTTTGGTTACCAAGCTGCGCTCGCAAGAGTTATTCATGCTCAACTTGCTGCTGATTGTTTTGGGTATGTCAGCACTTACAGAACATTTTGGTTTATCACTTGCGCTAGGGGCTTTCTTGGCGGGTATGTTGATTGCCGAGACACCCTACCGCCATCAGGTTGAGGAGGACGTGAAGCCTTTTAGGGATGTCCTCTTGGGCCTGTTCTTTATTACCATTGGCATGCTGTTGGACTTTAATGTCATTTACCAACAGTGGTTGCTAGTGCTGCTCTTACTGATTGGCCCTTTGATTTTCAAGTTTGGTTTGATTGCCTTACTGTCACGTGCTTTTGGTTCAAGCCCTGGCATTTCGATTCGGACAGGCTTGTGTTTGGCGCAGGCTGGCGAATTTGGCTTCGTTCTTTTAAATCAGATTGATGGCTTGGATTTAATCGATCCTGCTTTGAGTCAGGCTGTACTGGCTGCCATGTTGCTCTCGATGTTTGGCGCACCTTTCTTGATTGAATATAGCGATCGGATTGCGATGCGCTTCTCGAGTAATGAGTGGTTGTTGCAATCATTAGCGCTGACACGCGTCGCAGCAAAAAGTGTCCGAACTGAAAACCATGTTGTCATTTGCGGTTTTGGTCGTTCAGGACAAAGCTTGGCCCGCATGCTCGATCAAGAAAAAATTCCTTACATTGCCTTAGATATGGATCCAGATCGAGTTAAAGAAGCTGCTGCCGCTGGGGATAACGTGGTCTATGGTGATGCCAGTCGAGAAAATTATTTAGTAGCCGCGGGTTTGTCGAGAGCAAAGGCAGTAGTAATTACCTATGCAGATACCCCAGCAACCTTAAAAGTATTACATCAGGTTGAGCGCTTGCGTCCCGGTATGACCATACTGGTGCGCACTAAAGATGATGCTGATTTAGCTAAGTTACAAGCAGCTGGAGCAACTGAGGTGGTGCCTGAGTTAATCGAGGGTAGTCTCATGATGGCATCACACGTTTTATTAATGATGGGCGTACCTATGCGTAAGGTCGTACGTCGCATCACCAGTGCACGCGAAGCGCGTTACAGTCTTTTGCGCGGCTATTTCCGGGGGGTTGATGATGAAGTCGACACCAAAGAGTCATGGCGTTTGCACTCGGTAACTTTGTTGCCTGAGTCAGCGAGTATTGGCCAGACTCTTGAAGAGTTACACCTTGAAAACGAAGGCGTGAGCGTACAAGCAGTCAGGCGAAAAGTGGATGGCTCCGACTATGTCAAATTGGAGCTCACTCCAGACTTACGTTTGCAAGCTAACGATATCCTAGTGCTCTCAGGCAATTCAGAGGCGACTGATTTAGCCGAATCTAAATTGCTCTGAGTGTATTCAGTCACTTCCGATTTCTGAATTACTTCTTCTTTTTTGCAGGGGCTGGTTTGCGCACTAGTAGCGGTGCCAAGTAGTGACCGGTAAAGCTAGCCTCGTTCTTCGCAACTTCTTCAGGTGTACCGGTCGCAATAATTTGTCCACCACCAGCGCCACCTTTAGGGCCTAAGTCAATAATCCAGTCAGCAGTCTTGATGACGTCTAAGTTGTGCTCAATGATGACGATCGTATTGCCTTGCTTTTTCAAAGTTTGAAGAACAGTCAGCAACAATTGAATGTCATGGAAATGTAAGCCCGTAGTTGGCTCATCCAAGATATAGAGTGTTCTTCCAGTATCGCGCTTAGAAAGTTCTAAGGAGAGTTTGACACGTTGTGCCTCACCACCAGATAAGGTTGTGGCACTTTGACCTAGCTTCACATAACCTAAACCTACATCGAGCAAGGTTTTGAGTTTGCGTTTAACAATAGGCACTGCTTCGAAGAATTCATGGGCTTGCTCGATGGTCATCGACAGCACTTCATGAATATTCTTACCTTTGTAGCGAATATCTAAAGTTTCGCGGTTATAGCGTTTGCCATGACAGACATCACAAGGTACATAGACGTCTGGCAAGAAGTGCATTTCGACTTTAATAACGCCATCACCTTCACAGGCATCGCAACGACCGCCCTTGACGTTAAATGAAAAGCGGCCCGCTTCATAGCCACGTTCACGCGCAGCAGGGACGCCACAAAACAGTTCTCTGATCGGCGTAAATAATCCGGTGTAAGTAGCGGGGTTAGAGCGTGGCGTCCTACCAATTGGAGATTGGTCGACACTGATGACTTTGTCAAAGTTTTCTAAGCCCTTAATCGCATCATGTGCTGCAGGCTCAGCATTTGATCCGTAAATATGCTGTGCAACTGCGTGGTGCAGTGTGTCGTTAATCAGCGTCGACTTGCCAGAGCCAGATACACCAGTGACACAGGTTAATAGACCGACTGGAATCTTGGCATGAACGGATTGCAAGTTGTTGCCACGCGCGCCAATGATTTCTAAGAACTTGTCATTTACTGGAATGCGTTTTTCTGGAACTGCAATCCACTCACGACCAGATAAATAGGCGCCAGTTAATGACTTCGGATTGGCCTCTACTTCTGCAGGAGTGCCTTCAGCTACAACTTCACCACCATGTACACCTGCGCCAGGACCAATGTCAATCACATAGTCAGAGGCACGAATCATGTCCTCATCATGCTCAACTACTAGTACGCTGTTACCTAAATCACGCAAATGCTTGAGTGTTCCGATGAGTCTATCGTTGTCACGCTGATGTAGACCAATCGAAGGCTCATCTAGCACATACATGACACCAGTTAGGCCGGAGCCAATCTGTGATGCCAGGCGAATACGCTGCGCTTCGCCACCAGAGAGCGTATCTGCGCTGCGTTCTAGGGAAAGATAATCTAAACCCACATCATTGAGGAAGCGCAGACGTGAGCCAATCTCTTTAACAATCTTGTCGGCGATTTCTCGTTTAGCGCCTTTGAGTTCTAGAGATTCAAAATATTCTTTCGCTTCTTTTAAAGGTAGGGCGCTGATTTCATAAATGGCGCGAGACTGCTTGCCGTCACCTACTTTGACAAAGCGAGCCTCTTTGCGTAAACGACTACCGTTGCATGATGGACAGGTTTGTACATTTTGGTAGCGTGATAATTCTTCCCGAACTGTTGCTGAGTCAGTCTCACGATAGCGACGCTCAAAGTTAGCAACAATGCCCTCGAAGGCATGCTTGCGAATACTGTTTTTGCCACGCTCATTGATGTACTCAAATGGAATAGTGACATCACCCGAGCCCAGCAAAATGAGATCTTGCTGTTTCTTATTTAAAGTTTCAAAGGGTTTTTCGACATCAAAGCCGCCATGCTTTGCAAGTGTCTGTAAGAGCTTGAAGTAAAACTGATTGCGACGATCCCAGCCTTTGATAGCACCAGATGCAAGTGATAAATCAGGGTGCGCAACAATGCGTTTAGGATCAAAAAAAGACTGATGACCTAGGCCATCGCAAGATGGGCACGCACCCATTGGGTTATTAAATGAGAAGAGCCGTGGCTCTAGCTCTTGTAATGAATACGAGCAGATGGGGCAAGCAAACTTGCTGGAGAAAATCATTTCCTTGCCGGTGTCCATATTGACAATCATGGCTTTGCCATCAGCAAGACGTAGAGCTGTCTCGAAGGATTCCGCCACACGTTGCTGAATATCTGGACGCACTTTGATGCGATCTACCACTACTTCAATGGAGTGCTTGTCGTTCTTCTTCAGTGTCGGCAATTGATCCACTTCAAAGATCTCTGCTTTGGCAGTATTGGTTGTGCCGCCACCAGAGCGCACACGAAAGCGAACAAAGCCTTGGGCTTGGAGATCTTGGAATAAGTCAACGAATTCGCCTTTACGCTCACTAACTACCGGAGCCAGAATCATGAGCTTGGTATCTTCAGGCATTGCTAAAACCGTATCCACCATTTGAGAGACGCTTTGCGCCTCCAATGGCAGATCGTGGTCTGGGCAATGCGGGGTACCAGCGCGGGCAAAGAGTAAGCGCAAGTAATCATGAATTTCTGTCACCGTACCTACGGTTGAGCGCGGATTATGGCTAGTGGCTTTTTGCTCAATTGAGATTGCCGGGGAGAGGCCTTCTATCGTATCGACATCAGGCTTTTCCATTAACTGCAAAAACTGGCGTGCGTAAGCCGATAAGGACTCTACATAGCGACGTTGGCCTTCGGCATATAGGGTGTCAAAAGCCAATGAGCTTTTGCCTGAGCCAGACAGGCCAGTCAAAACGACCAGTTTCTCTCTAGGGATATCTAGATTGATGTTTTTGAGGTTGTGCGTGCGTGCACCGCGGATCTTAATTTCGTTATTCATGATTTTTTAGCGTAACTTGTTAATATAGCCCTTTCCCATGAATCCTTCTGAACTTCGCTCCACTCTGGCCTTAGCAGGCATCTTTGGCCTCCGTATGCTGGGCCTATTTCTGCTTTTGCCGGTTTTCAGCATTCATGCGCACGGTTTGCCGGGCGGCGAGCATGCTCTATGGGTTGGATTAACCCTGGGAATATTCAATATTGTCCAGGCCTGCTTCTATATCCCTTTAGGCCGGCTTTCTGACCGAATTGGCCGAAAACCTGTCGTTTTGTGGGGATTGTCTTTATTCGTCGCAGGTGCCTTAATTTGCGCTGCTCAAGACGATCTTCTTTGGATTGCTATTGGCCGCGGGGTAATGGGCGCTGGTGCGGTCTCAGCTGCGATCTCCGCTTGGGTTGCCGATTTAACGCGTGAGCAGGTACGCACTCGGGCTATGGCCTTGGTGGGGGGCAGCATTGCCCTGTCTTTTGCTTTGTCGCTAGTGATTGCTGCACCAATCTATCGATTAATTAGTTTGAGCGGAATTTTTGTAGTCTTAGCGGTATTAGGTATTGGTGCGATGTTTGTTGCTTATTACATTCTGCCAAGTTCTAAGCCCGAGCCAAGGGTGCAACAAGCAAGCCTGAAGGAAGTCTTTTTGCGTCCTGAGTTAATGCGTCTTAATGCCGGCGTGTTTGTTTTGCATGCAACTCAAGTAGCGATGTTCTTAGTGGTGCCGCGTTTATTGGTGCAAGCAGGCTTGCCCTTACCATCACATTGGCAGGTTTATCTCCCTGTTGTTTTGCTCTCCTTTTTCCTAATGGCGCCGATTCTAATTTTTGGTGAAAAGAAGCAGCAACTAAGAACCATCTTATTAGTCGCGATTGTGTTGCTCCTGATTGCTGAATTTGTATTTACAAGCACGCACTCCATTATTGGCATTGCTATTGCTTTATTGATTTATTTTGTAGGCTTTAACTTACTTGAAGCATTACAGCCATCATTAGTCTCTCGTTTTGCCAAAGAATCTAAGGGCACAGCATTGGGTGTTTACAACACTACTCAGTCGATAGGCCTCTTTACAGGTGCTGTCATTGGAGGATATTTGATGGATAGCCACGGTGATTTATCGGTCTTTGTTATGGGTGCAGTATTGCTTTTATGCTGGCTTATAATTGCTTGGTCGATGCGTGAATTGCCTGCGAAAGTAGTCGTTTCAAAGGATGTAGCGGCAAAGGCATAACCGTAGCTTCATTGGTTTAATTAAAGCGAGTAGTTTATTTTTCAGTAGTAATAACAGTAGTATTTTTCTTCGGGAGACAACATGGCTTCGGTAAATAAGGTCATCATCGTAGGTAACGTAGGGCGCGACCCAGAAACACGTTATATGCCAAGCGGCGACGCAGTAACCAATATTTCAGTAGCGACATCAGATCGTTACAAAGATAAGCAGTCTGGCGAAATGAAAGAAACCACAGAATGGCACCGCGTTGCATTCTTTGGCAAGCTTGCAGAGATCGCTGGTCAATACCTCAAAAAAGGTTCACAAGTTTATGTAGAAGGTCGTTTACGTACGCGTAAATGGACTGATGCCAGTGGCCAAGAAAAATATTCCACCGAGATCGTTGCAGAAACAATGCAAATGCTGGGTGGTAAGCCAGTGGGTGGTAGTGGTGATGGTGGTGAAAGTTATAGCCGCTCAAAGCCGGCTGAGCAGTCTGCACCAGCATCCTCAAATGCTGCATCCCTAGGCGCAATGGATGACGATATTCCGTTTTAAGCTTTTCGTGAATGAGTTTTGCCTAATGTAAAAAGCCCTTTTCGAAGGGCTTTTTATTTACTTACTTTTTACTGTCTCGCGTGGCGCGTATTGTCTGGCCAGGGCGCATTATGATCGGTGCGGAATGGGTTGATATCTAAACCGCCACGCCGTGTGTAGCGAGCGTAGACGGAAAGTTTCTCCGGTTTGCACTGGCGCTTGATGTCAGTGAAGATGGTTTCAACGCAGTGCTCATGAAACTCACCCTTTTGTCTGAATCCAATTAGATAGCGCAATAAACCTTCTTCCAAAATGGGACGACCCTGATAGCGAATTTGTACGCTCGCCCAATCGGGTTGACCTGTCACCGGACAATTGGATTTGAGTAAATGCGAAACCAAGCATTGCTCAATTGGGCCAAAGGATTCATTTACTTCAAGCAAGCCAGGATCTGCAGATAGGCTCGGATCAATTTCAATATCCAGACGGTCCATGAGAACGCCACTCATCTCTTGCATTCCTTTTTTAGCAACTGCTTCAGTGGGATTGATGCGAGTGGCAATCTTGCTGCCAGCTACTGCCGATAAATCCGTAATTAATCTTTCGCGAATTTCCGCTTCATCTTCAAAGCAAGCGTTATTCAGGCTATTTAAGTAGAGCTTGAATGATTTGGACTCAATCATGTTCGGAGAGTCAGCTGGTATCTGAAATTCCGCTAGAGCAATCTGGGGTTTCCCTTTTTTATTGAGCCAGCCAAGCTCAAAGGCATTCCAAATATCAACACCAACAAAAGGTAAGGCTTGATTGGGCTTGATATCAAGCTTAAGGCGATTCTCTGAACGCGGAATAGGAAAGAGCAAACTCGGATCGTATTGATCGGGATATTGCGTTGCTTGACCAAGAGAAAGTGTGGACATTAGCTTTTAGGTTTATTGGATACGCCAGATACGACATGACCAGTAGGGGCTACTGATGCAGCAGATTGGCAGTGACCTGTTTGATCATCAAAGAAGAAGTCTGGCTCAAATTCGCGCAGGAATTCACTTTTGGAAAGTCCACCGAGGAACATGGCTTCATCAACATCAATACCCCAAGCCATGAGCGTACGAATAGCACGCTCATGTGCAGGCGCTGAGCGAGCGGTGACTAAAGCGGTGCGAATGCGCATGCCCTTCTCACTAGTGGTGCGTTGCAAGCGATGCAGCGCTTCTAGCAAAGGTTTAAATGGGCCCGGTGGCAGAGGGATCGCAGCTTTTTTACTTTCGTGATCTACAAAGGCAACCAGGCCCTCACTCTGAAATACTTGCTCCGCTTCATCAGAAAACAAAACAGCATCTCCGTCAAAAGCGATGCGGATTTCATTGGGATGAGACTCTGCAGTCTTACTAGATTCTGGATAAACACGTGCAGCAGGAAAACCTGCGTCAATCGTGGCACGCACATCGTCTTCGTTAGCTGATAGAAATAAGTTGGCATGTAGCGAGCGAAGGTAGTGATAAGGTGGGCGCCCCCTGGTAAATACACCACGCTCCAAATGAAGGCCATGATGTTCGGCCGAGCGGAATACGCGTAAGCCGCTCACTGGATCATTGCGAGAAAGAATCACTACCTCAACACGCTGCTCACCCTCTTCGTTGAAAGCGAGTAACTTCTTTACCAATGGAAAGGCAACGCCTGTTTGAGCGGCTTTAGATAAACGCTCTAATTGGAGTTTCATATAGGCGCTGTCATCTGTGGATTCGAAGATACGATTTTCTTCTTCGAAATCAAATAAGGCGCGCGATGAAATCGCAACGACAAGTTTTCCGGTGAGTGTGTATGACATTTACGGATTACATCTCATTTAAGGAACAGGCGATAAGCGGGATTATCAGTTTCATTCCAGTGTGGGTAACCAAGCGAAGCCAAGAAGTTTTGAAATTTCTTCTGCTCATTTTTGGGAACCTGAAGGCCAACCAAGATGCGACCATAGTCTGCACCGTGATTGCGGTAATGGAAAAGACTGATATTCCAGTTGGGTGCCATGCTGGTCAGGAACTTCATCAAAGCGCCTGGACGCTCCGGAAATTCAAAGCGATAGAGCAATTCATCTTGAGCAAGAGATGAGCGTCCACCCACCATATGGCGCAGGTGAGACTTTGCTAACTCATCATGCGTCAGATCGATGGTTGCAAATTTTGCTTTGCGAAAATGCTTCGCAATAGCGGTGCTATCAGTAGCCTTTTGAGTGCCAATACCAACAAAAATATGCGCTTCGCTTTGGTCGGCAATACGGTAGTTGAATTCAGTGACATTACGCTTACCAAGTAACTCGCAGAAGCGCTTGAATGAGCCACGCTCCTCTGGAATGGTGACTGCAAAAACGGCTTCGCGGAATTCGCCAACATCAGCGCGTTCGGCAACAAAGCGCAGGCGACTGAAATTCATATTCGCACCGCAAGCAATTGCTACCAATGTTTTCTTTTTCAGGCGATGCTTCTCGACATACTTCTTCATACCGGCAATGGCTAAAGCG
The DNA here is from genome assembly GCF_018688455.1 of Polynucleobacter sp. AM-7D1. NCBI lineage: Bacteria > Pseudomonadati > Pseudomonadota > Betaproteobacteria > Burkholderiales > Burkholderiaceae > Polynucleobacter > Polynucleobacter sp. AM-7D1. The sequence continues at coordinate 1,770,916 of NZ_CP061319.1, read as the reverse complement.
CCAGCCGGCTCCAGAATGCTGCGGGTATCTGTGAAAACATCATTGATGGCAGCGCAGATTTCATCTGTATCAACGGTGATGATGTCATCAACTACGCGTTTGCAGATGCGGAAAGTTTCTTTACCAACGAGTTTGACTGCGGTGCCATCGGAAAAGAGGCCGACATCTTTCATCTCGATGCGCTTATTGGCTTCGAGCGATCTTCTCATTGCATCTGAGTCAACCGACTGAACGCCGATCACTTTTGTTTTAGGGCTGACTGCCTTGACGTATTCACCGATGCCCGCAATCAGGCCACCACCACCGATAGCGACAAAAATGGCATCGATAGGATCTTGATACTGCTGAAAAATTTCTTGGGCAATCGTTCCTTGTCCAGCAATGACATCAGGGTCATCAAAAGGATGGACAAAAGTTAAGCCCCGTTTTTTTTCCAATAATTCAGAGTATTGGAAGGCATCGCTATAGGACTCACCATGCAAGATGACTTCAACCCAAGACCCGCCGCGCGCCTTAACTGCATCAATTTTGACGCTGGGAGTGGTGAGGGGCATCACGATGACCGCCTTGCACTTCATTTTGGCTGCCGCCAAGGCCACGCCTTGAGCATGATTGCCGGCTGAAGCTGCAATAACCCCCCGTTTTAGGGCTTCTGGGGGTAAATGGGCCATTTTGTTATAGGCGCCACGCAGTTTGAATGAGAAAACCGGCTGGTTATCCTCTCTTTTGAGTAAAACTTGGTTACCTAAGCGCTTCGTGAGTTCGGGGGCTACTTGGAGCTCTGTTTCCCTGGCCACATCGTAGACTCGGGCCGATAAAATTTTCTTTAAATAGTTCGTTGCCATGCGATGAGCGTACCATGAATGGGCTCTAAGCCCTTAGATTTGCAAGGGTTTATCGCCTTAGACCAACATCTTTCTTGGTTTCCTGCCAATATCAGGATCCCTCAATTAAAATGCATATTTATCAAATATGACGCTATGAATGCTCCATTAGCTTTGAACCAGTTGTTGGATGCCGAAGCGGGCTCACCCCGCCTCCGCGAAATCCCCTACAACTACACCTCCTTTTCCGATCGTGAAATCGTTATTCGCTTGTTGGGTGAGGAGTCTTGGCGCGTTCTGAATGATTTGCGTGGAGTGCGTCGCACTGGCCGCTCGGCCCGCATGCTATTCGAAGTTCTGGGTGATATCTGGGTAGTGCAACGCAATCCTTTCCTACAAGATGACTTATTGGATAACGCCAATCGTCGCAAATTGTTGATCGATGCTTTATGGCATCGTCTTGGCGAGGTGAAGAAAAGATCTAGTGGTGAATCTGCTGAGCAAGTTCAGGTTTTGTTGAAAGCCGCACATCATGCGGTTGAAAGTTTTGAGCAGGGCTTTAAGGAAGTTACTGAAATTCGTAAGCGCGCTCGTAAGGAGTTGGGCCGCATTACTGCCTCTGACAATATTTGCTTTGATGGTGTCTCACGTGCAGCGCATGTGACTGATGCAACAGACTGGCGCGTTGAATTTCCGCTGGTGGTGCTAAAGCCAGATTACGAATCTGAAATCCCTGGTTTGGTGAAAGCCTGTGTTGGGTTGGGTTTAACCATCATTCCTCGTGGAGGTGGTACGGGTTACACCGGCGGTGCCATCCCTCTCTACGCTATGTCTGCAGTGATTAATACTGAGAAGCTTGAGCAAATTGATGCCGTCAAGCTCAAACGCTTACCGGGTGTAGATCATGAAGTTTCTACGATCTTTACTGGGGCTGGTGTAGTCACTCGTAGAGTTTCAGATGCTGCAGAGCGCTCTGGGCTGGTGTTTGCAGTCGACCCAACTTCAGCTGATGCGAGTTGTATTGGCGGCAACATTGCCATGAACGCTGGCGGTAAGAAGGCGGTTCTATGGGGAACTGCGCTCGATAATTTAGCTAGCTGGCGCATGGTCGATCCAGAGGGTAATTGGCTAGATATCGAACGTCTTGACCACAATCTGGGAAAAATTCACGTAGTAGATAAAGTGCGTTTTCAACTGACTTGGTCTGATGGTTTGAGTGAACCCGGCGAACGCATTCTTAAAACAGAAACTTTGGAAGTGGAAGGTAAGCGCTTCCGTAAAGAAGGCTTGGGTAAAGATGTGACTGATAAGTTTTTATCAGGCTTACCTGGCGTTCAAAAAGAAGGTTGCGACGGTTTAATTACCAGTGCTTCTTGGATTTTGCATCGCATGCCTAAATACATGCGTACGGTTTGCTTAGAGTTTTTTGGCCAAGCACAAGAGGCGATCCCAAGCATTGTAGAAATCAAAGCCTATCTCGATGGCTTGAGTAAAGATGGTGGACCAATCCTTGCTGGCCTAGAGCATTTGGATGATCGTTACTTAAGAGCGGTCGGATATTCCACGAAGTCCAAGCGTAATGCTTTGCCTAAGATGGTACTAATTGGCGACATTGCCGGCGATGATGAAGAGGCGGTGGCTGCAGCGACTAGTGAAGTTGTGCGCATGGCTAACAACCGAGTGGGCGAAGGCTTTGTGGCAGTTAGTGCCGAAGCACGTAAGAAGTTTTGGCTGGATCGTGCGCGTACTGCTGCGATTGCTCGCCATACGAACGCTTTTAAGATCAACGAAGACGTGGTGATCCCATTGCCACGTATGGGTGAGTACACCGAGGGCATCGAGCGCATCAATATTGAACTCTCGCTTAAAAATAAATTACAAGTTTTAGATGGTCTCGAAGCATTTTTGACAAAGAGCGCCTTGCCGCTTGGTAAGAATGACGAAGATTATGAGATCCCTAGCGCTGAAATCTTAGGTGATCGTGTTCAGCAAGCGTTAGAAATGATTGCTAAAGTACGGGCGCGTTGGTCAGACTGGCTGACACAGATGGATACGTACTTCCCAGATCTGCAGAATTACAGTTTGCGTGCTTCATGGAAGACTGAGGTTCGTGCTGAACTGAGAATCATTTTTGGCGGCTTGGCGTTTGAGCCGATCCTCAATGAATTAGAAGTTATTCACAAAAACATCTTACGTAAGCGTGTTTTTGTGGCCTTACATATGCATGCTGGTGACGGTAATGTGCATACCAATATTCCGGTGAACTCGGATGACTACGAGATGTTGCAAGATGCACATCGTGCAGTCGATCGGATTATGAAATTGGCCCGCTCATTAGATGGCGTGATTTCGGGTGAGCATGGGATTGGCATTACGAAGCTTGAGTATTTGACTGAGGAAGAGCTCAAAGATTTTCGCGCTTACAAAAAACGTGTAGATCCTGAAGGCCGCTTCAACAAAGGCAAGTTAATGCCGCATGCGGATCTCAGCATCGCCTACACTCCGAGCTTTGGTTTGATGGGTCATGAGTCCATCATCATGCAGCAAAGTGATATTGGTGCGATTGCAGATAGCGTGAAAGATTGTTTACGCTGCGGTAAGTGCAAGCCGGTGTGTTCTACACATGTGCCGCGCGCAAATTTGCTTTACAGTCCACGCGACAAAATTTTGGCAACCTCGCTGTTAATCGAAGCCTTCTTGTATGAAGAGCAGACACGCCGTGGCGTATCTATTCGTCATTGGGAAATGTTTGATGACGTTGCAGCGCATTGCACTGTATGCCATAAGTGCTTAACGCCATGCCCGGTCAAAATTGACTTTGGTGATGTCACCATGAATATGCGCAACTTATTGCGTAAGATGGGTCAACAGCGTTTCAATCCAGGAACAGCGGCATCCATGCTCTTCTTGAATGCCACTGATCCAGACACAATCAAGTTGGCACGTAAGACCATGATTGGTTGGGGCTATAAGCTTCAGCGTTTGGGCAATGATGTATTCCGTAAGCTGGCGCGTAAGCAAACTGCTCATCCACCTGCAACGGTTACCAAGCCCAATATAAAAGAGCAGGTCATTTTCTTTGTAAATAAGAAGATGCCTGGTAACTTGCCGAAGAAAACAGCACGTGCGCTTTTAGATATTGAGGACGCAAATTACGTACCAATTATTCGTGATCCAAAAACGACTTCTGCAGATACTGAAGCGGTGTTTTATTTCCCAGGTTGCGGCTCTGAACGTTTGTTCTCGCAAGTGGGTTTGGCCACGCAAGCAATGCTGTGGAATGTAGGTGTACAGACGGTATTACCGCCAGGCTATCTCTGCTGTGGTTACCCACAGCGCGGCAATGGCGACTTCGATAAAGCGGAGAAGATGATTACAGATAATCGCGTTCTCTTTCATCGCGTTGCTAACACCCTGAACTACTTAGATATCAAGACGGTTGTAGTTTCATGTGGTACTTGCTATGACCAATTGGCGGGTTATCAGTTTGAACAGATCTTCCCGGGTTGCCGCATTGTGGATATTCATGAGTATTTGCTCGAGAAGGGCGTTAAGCTCTCAAACGTGACTGGCGTGAAATATATGTATCACGATCCATGTCACTCACCGATGAAGTTGCAGGATCCACTCAAGACAGTGAATGAGTTGATTCAGCTCGAAGATGGCAAAGCTATTCAGAAGAATGATCGCTGCTGCGGTGAGTCTGGAACGCTTGCTGTGACTCGCCCCGATATTTCAACTCAGGTCCGCTTCCGTAAGCAGATCGAGATGGAGAAGGCTGCCAATGAATTACGTAAAGACGATTTCACTGGCGATGTCAAAGTGCTAACAAGCTGCCCTTCTTGCCTGCAAGGCCTTACCCGCTTTGATGCGGATAGTGGTACGACTGCTGATTACATCGTAGTTGAAATGGCGCAAAAATTATTGGGTCCTGATTGGATGCAGGATTATGTGATCAAGGCAAATCAAGGCGGTATTGAAAGGGTATTGGTTTAATGATTCCAACGAATGTTGTAGTACATCAGCAGTCAAAAGTTTTAGAGCTGTCTTATGAGAACGGCAATACTTATCGCCTTCCTTTTGAGTTCTTAAGAGTAGTTTCGCCCTCTGCTGAGGTTCAAGGCCACGGGCCTGGACAGGAGACTTTGCAAACTGGTAAACGTGAAGTCCTCATCGCCAATATTGAGCCGGTAGGCCATTACGCATTGAAGCCTTCTTTTTCTGATGGTCATGATTCTGGTTTGTATTCATGGGATTACTTGCAATTTTTGTGTGAGAACCATGAAGCGCTTTGGAAAGAGCATTTAGATAAATTAGCTGCTGCTGGATTAGACCGAGATGCTCCAATGGGCGTTGCTGGTGGCAAGTCTTGCGGTAGTCATTGAGTATTTCATTAGATAGAGCAAAGAATATGAGTAAGACTCACTTTGGATACCAAAGCGTTGATGAGGCTGAAAAAGCAGGTAAGGTCGCAGAGGTATTTCACTCTGTAGCTGGTAAATACGATGTGATGAATGACTTAATGTCATTCGGTCTTCATCGCTTGTGGAAGAAAGTCACCATTGCTCGTGCGCAAGTTCGTCCTGGGCAAAAAGTTTTAGATATCGCTGGTGGTACAGGTGACTTGGCTGCGGCATTTGCACGCGCGGCAGGATGGGGTCATAACCTAGAGGCGCAAGTGTGGTTAAGCGACATTAATGCTTCCATGCTTGGAGTTGGTCGCGATCGTCTTCTAGATCAAGGCTTGGCTTTGCCCTGTGTTCAGTTTGATGCAGAGAAAATCCCTTTTCCCAATAATCATTTTGATGTGGTGACCGTAGCCTTTGGTTTGCGCAATATGACTCACAAAGATGTTGCCTTGGCAGAGATGTTGCGTGTCATTAAGCCAGGTGGTCGAGTTCTGGTGCTGGAATTTTCTAAGCCAGATGCTTTTTTACAGCCAGTCTATGACACATACTCATTCAAGGTTTTACCTTGGTTGGGTGAAAAAATTGCCCAGGATTCTGAGAGCTACCGTTATTTGGCCGAATCCATTCGGATGCACCCAGATGCTGAAACCTTGAAGGAAATGATGTTGCAGGTCGGTTTTGATGAGGTAGATACCCATAGGATGACTGGGGGTATCGTTGCGCTCCATATTGGTATTAAATACTAGTGAATTTGTAGTTTTTAGCAGTCCAGAATTAAAGTAGTTTCATAGGAGATTAAAAGATGAATAAGCATTTTTTCAAGGCAACTCTATTAAGTGTCAGCTTAATTTTTGCTACCGTTGGTCATGCTGATGCCGCTCGTTTGGGTGGCGGTAGAAGTGTTGGTAAGGCACCAAGTACACCAATGCAAAAACAAGCTGCTCCTGCACAAAAACCGGCTCAACAAGCTCAGCCAGCTACAGCGGCCACGGCTCCTAAGGCACCAGCACCTAGTCGCTTTGGCGGTATGGGTGGAATTCTCGGCGGACTTGCTGCGGGACTTGGTATCGGTTACCTCTTATCTCATTTTGGTTTGGGTGAGGGCGCCGCTTCATTGATTACTGGATTATTGATTGCTGCCCTAGCAGGTTTTGCCATCATGTTTGTAATGAGAAGAATGATGCCTGCTTTATCTGGTGCTAATAAAGGTCCTCAAGTGGCTTCCCAGGGAATGCAGCGTGCCAATATGGATCAGGCACCTAGGCAGGAGCCTGCTTTTACACCGGCTGCAAATGCATTTGGCGGTATTGCTAGTGAACCAGCGCCATTCCAATCCACCTTGCCACCCGGTTTTGATGAATATGCATTTCTCGATAACGCAAAGCAATATTTCTCCACCCTGCAAAAAGCATGGGATCAGGGTGATTTAGCTGCTTTGCGTGAGTACACCACACCTGAAATGTTTGCAACGATTGAGCAAGACCTATCAGGTCGTGCCGATAGTGCTAACCAAACTGATGTAGTTACCCTCAATGCACAGTTATTGGGAATTGAAACGGCAGACAATACTTATTACTGTAGCGTTCAGTTCACGGGCATGATTCGTGAACAAGCAGGCGCACAAGCAAATAATTTTTCTGAAATCTGGAACTTAAGTAAGCCTGTAAGCGGTCCTGGAGGCTGGGTACTAGCGGGTATTTCTCAGTTAGTTTAAGCTTGAGGTACTTTCCCTTGAAAGCCCGCACTTGTGCGGGTTTTTTACGCTTATGACTACCGCTTCTTCTGCTACCCATCACATTGCCGCTTCTGCTGCCTCTCAAGGCATTAATCACGTGCTTAAAGCCGAGCCATGGGCTATGGCAGAGTTGGCTCGACATGCTGGCAAAGTAATTTTGCTGGGTTTGCCAATCGGCAACTTGTGTTTTGAGATAGCGCCTGAGGGCTCTTTGGTTGCTGTGAGCAATATTGATGCTCCATCTCTTGAGCTGGAAGTCTCTTCTGAAGTGCTGAGCGTTTTAGCTGGAGGTTCAGGTAATTTACGAGAGCAGGCTATGAAGTCCGTCAAGATCACTGGCGATGCTGACCTAGCGCAATTATTAGGTCGCTTGGCAGGACAAATTCGGTGGGAGTATGAAGAAGATCTGGCGCGCTTCATCGGGGATGCGCCTGCTAATTTTGCCGTACGCCAAGGTAAGAAATTCGTTTCTGCTGGGAAAGCTGCAGCGACTGACTTACTTGAGAATGTCATTGAGTATGTCAGCGAGGAAAGAAGAGTACTTTTGAATAAACGAGATTTTATGATTCATAAAGATGAATTAAACGCTTTGCGTGATGCAGTTGATCGTATAGAAAAGCGCATCCAAATTTTAGAGCGAAAAGGTTAATTCATTGTGCGTCGTCTAGCCCGCCTTTCCTTTATTTTCTTTACTGCATGGCGCTATGGCATGTTGCCATTGCTGCGCGATATTCTGAAGCCTGGTATTCGTCGTGGCATATTGACTGTCATTTGTTGGACCTCTCCAGGCCAATCTTTACCTAGAGGTGAGCGGATTCGTTTGACCCTAGAGGCATTGGGTCCAATCTTCGTGAAATTTGGGCAAGTACTTTCTACGCGTCGCGATTTATTGCCTGAAGACATTGCCAACGAGTTGGCGAAATTACAGGATCAAGTCCCGCCATTTTCTAATGAAGAATCTTGCCGCCTCATTGAACAAGCGCTTGGACAATCCATCGAGGAAGTATTTATTAGTTTTGATGCAACTCCCGTGGCTAGTGCCTCTGTAGCCCAAGTGCACTTTGGCTTATTACGTGGAACCGAGAAGCATCCAGAGTGGGAGGGCCGCGCAGTTGCAATTAAAGTTTTGCGCCCTGGCATTTTGCCAATCATTGATGGCGATCTTGCTTTGCTTTATGACTTAGCAAAAATAATTGAGAGACTCTCCGAGGATGGGCGTCGATTAAAGCCTCGTGAAAATGTTGCTGAGTTTGATACGCACTTGCATGATGAATTAGATCTGATGCGTGAAGCAGCAAACGCAAGTCAGTTGCGTCGCTACTTTGTCGATTCAAAGAAGCTGATGATTCCAGAGATGTATTGGGATTTATGTCATACGAATGTCATTGTGATGGAGAAGATGGATGGCATCTCGATTGGACGAACAGCAGATTTACGTGCTGCTGGCGTTGACTTCAAAAAGCTTGCAGCCGATGGCGTAGAAATATTTTTCACCCAAGTATTCGAGCATGGCTTCTTTCATGCGGACATGCATCCTGGCAACATCATGATCAGTCTTGAGCCAGAAACATTTGGTAGATTTATTTCTTTGGATTTCGGTATTGTTGGCGCGCTGAGCCAGTCTGATAAGAGTTATTTGGCATTAAATTTCCTCGCCTTCTTTAATCGCGATTACCGTCGCGTTGCTGAATTGCATATCGAGTCTGGTTGGGTTCCGGCAAACACACGTGTTGAAGAACTTGAGGGAGCGGTGCGTTCCGTTTGTGAGCCTTACTTTGATCGCCCACTGAAAGAAATTTCTTTAGGGATCGTACTGATGCGCTTATTCCAAACTTCCCGACGGTTTAAGGTGGAAATTCAGCCGCAACTCACTTTGCTTCAGAAGACCTTGTTGAACGTGGAAGGTCTTGCGCGTCAGCTTGACCCAGACTTGGATCTCTGGAAGACTGCAAAGCCAATTTTGGAAAAATGGGTCAGTCAGCAGCTTGGTTGGCGGGCTTTAGTTGATGGCATTAAGGCTGAGGCGCCAAGTTGGGCGCAAATTTTGCCGACCCTGCCGCGTTTGATTGCCGAGAGTTTGGCGCAGGCGCGTATCCCTCGAAGAGAGTCAAATGCTGAATTGGAGGTCTTAAAAGGCCTTTTATTGCAGGAAAGGCGTACTCATCGCCTCTTGGCAGGGGCTTTGCTATTTGCCGGCGGTTTTTTGGCTGGGATTCTGATAATCGGCCTTGGTCTTTACTAGTCTGTCGCCTGCCGGCGCTTAAACCGCTAAAATGTCAGGTTAGGCAAAGTTCAAGCATAGGCAAATGAAAAAATACTTCATCGCAGGCATTCTGGTGTGGGCACCAATGTCAGTCACCATTTGGGTGATTGCATGGGGTTTGGGCCTGCTCGACGGTGTTTTTGGCTCTGTTATGCAAGCCCTCATCACCATTTTCCCCAATCAGTTTGCTGGGGATTTAAGGCATTTCCGTGAGTTGCCGGGTGTCGGCATTCTGATCGTTGTTGCAGTCATCATGCTTACTGGATTGCTTGCAATTAGTTTTGCAGGGCAATGGTGGCTAAAGATATGGCACCAGTTCATGAATCGCATTCCTATTGTGCGATCAATTTATTCCAGCGTTCAGCAGGTCTCCTCCACACTATTTTCTGGTAGCGGCCAAGCTTTTAGCAAAGCATTATTAATTCGCTATCCCCATGCAGATTCTTGGGCGATTGCATTTCAGACTGGTATGCCAGCTAAAGAAGTAGCCGCGAAGTTGGGTGAGGACTATGTCAACGTATTCCTACCAACCACACCAAATCCGACATCTGGATTTTTTATGATTGTCCCTCGTGCAAACACTATTGAATTAGAGATGAGTGTCGAAGCGGCGCTCAAGCACATTGTTTCAATGGGGTCTGTTCCTCCTACCAGTTCAACTGGTTTGCCCGCGATTGGGCCAAACCGTCATCTTTGATTTATAGGAAATTGTTATGTCGATGCGAAGCCATACCTGCGGTCAGGTAACTGAATCACTCATTGGTCAGGAAATTACCCTGTCTGGTTGGGTAAATCGACGCCGTGACCACGGTGGCGTAATTTTTATTGACCTACGTGATCACCAGGGTTTTGTGCAGGTGGTGTGCGATCCGGATCGTCCGGAAATGTTCGCTTTAGCTGAGCAGGTTCGTAATGAGTTTTGTATTCAGATCAAAGGCTTGGTTCGTGCACGTCCAGCTGGTACTGAGAATAATGATTTAGTGAGTGGCAAGATTGAAGTGCTCTGCCATAGCTTGGTGATTTTGAATGCATCTATCACTCCTCCATTCCAATTAGAGGATGAGAATCTATCTGAGACCACTCGCTTAACCCATCGCGTACTCGATTTGCGTCGCCCACAGATGCAAAAGAATTTACGTTTGCGTTACAACGTCGCTATGGAGTGTCGTCGCTACTTAGATGCTGCTGGTTTCATTGATATTGAAACGCCGATGTTGACGAAGAGCACTCCTGAAGGTGCGCGCGACTATTTAGTCCCTTCACGTGTTCATGATGGCCAGTTCTTTGCACTGCCACAGTCTCCCCAGTTGTTCAAACAGTTATTGATGGTGGCTGGCTTTGATCGCTACTACCAAATTACGAAGTGTTTCCGTGATGAAGATTTGCGTGCTGATCGCCAACCTGAATTTACTCAGATCGACTGTGAAACTGCCTTCTTGGATGAATTAGAAATTCGTGACTTATTTGAAAATATGATTCGCCATATTTTCAAAACCACGATGAATGTAGAGTTGCCAAATCCATTCCCAACAATGCCATATTCAGAAGGTATGGCACGCTTTGGTTCTGACAAGCCTGATTTACGTGTGAATTTTGAATTTACTGAGTTGACTGACTTAATGAAGGATGTCGATTTCAAGGTGTTCTCTGGCGCTGCAAATCAAGAAGGTGGTCGTGTAGTTGGTTTATGCGTACCTGGTGGTGCTGAAATTAGCCGTAGTGAAATTGATGACTACACTCAATTTGTAGCAATCTATGGTGCCAAAGGTTTAGCTTGGATCAAGGTGAACTCTGTTGCCGAAGGTCGCAATGGTTTGCAATCACCCATCGTGAAGAACTTGCACGATGCTGCCATTGAAGGCATCTTGAAGCGCACTGGCGCTAAAGATGGCGACATCATTTTCTTCGGCGCTGATAAAGAAAAAGTGGTGAATGACGCCATCGGTGGATTGCGCCTGAAGATTGGCCATTCTGCTTGGGGTAAAGAGCATGGCCTCTCTACCGAGGGTTGGAAGCCATTGTGGGTAGTGGATTTCCCAATGTTTGAATACGATGAAGACAACGCCCGTTGGGTTGCATGTCATCATCCATTTACTAGCCCTAAAGATGAGCACATGCAGTATCTCGAATCCAACCCTGGCAAGTGCTTGGCTAAAGCCTATGACATGGTTCTCAACGGTAGCGAGATTGGTGGCGGATCAGTTCGTATTCACCAGGAGGTAGTTCAGAGCCAGGTATTCCGTGCATTGAAGATCGGTGCTGAAGAAGCGCAGGCTAAATTTGGATTCTTATTGGATGCCTTGCAATATGGCGCGCCTCCGCATGGCGGTATTGCGTTTGGTTTGGATCGCATTGTCACCATGATGACTGGTGCTGAATCTATCCGTGATGTGATTGCCTTCCCTAAAACGCAGCGTGCACAGTGTTTATTGACTCAAGCTCCTAGCCCAGTAGATGAGCGTCAGTTGAAAGAGCTACACATTCGCTTGCGCCAGGCTGCTCCGGCTGCTTAAGCAAAAGAGTATTTAAAGTATCTTGAAAATCCCCATTTCGGTTTTAGTTGTCATCTACAAATCGAATGGGGAGGTCTTGCTGATAGAGCGGGCCGATAAATCGGGCTTCTGGCAATCTGTTACCGGAAGTGTTGATTTCGCTGATGAAGACCTTCGTGTCGCAGCTGCGCGCGAAGTCCTTGAAGAAACTGGTATTGATGTTCAATCTCTCCCAGCAGACTCTTTACGAGATATGCAGCATCACATCGAGTACGAGATTTATCCGCAGTGGCGTCTTCGCTATGCTCCTGATGTCACTAGAAATACTGAGCATTGGTTTTCACTACTGGTGCCGAACGATACTCAAGTCCAATTAGCTCCTCGGGAGCATGTCGCTTATCAGTGGCTTCCATTTACAGATGCTGCTAAAAAGTGTTTTTCTCCTAGCAATGGTGCAGCCATTCTGCAATTGTTCTCTGCACCTTAGTGCAGAAGTGACTAAGATAGAGTGATGAGACATTCATCAGGGCATCATCATTCAGCAGGCGATTCAAAACTATCACAGGGGAGTGACTGGAAAGTCATTCGAGATTTACTCCCTTATTTGTTGGAATACAAATTTAGGGTTGCCATTGCGCTGACCTGTTTGGTAGCGGCCAAGGTTGCCAACCTTGGTATTCCGATTTTGATGAAGCAATTGATTGATGCTCTCAATATCAAGGCAGATTCTCCGCAAGCATTGTTGGTAGTCCCGGCCGGATTGATATTGGCCTATGGCCTTTTAAGAATCTCCGCCTCTTTGTTTACTGAGTTGCGTGAGTCTCTCTTTGCACGCGTTACCCAAAATGCGGTGCGTAAAGTAGCGCTACAAGTTTTTGAGCATTTGCATTCTTTGGCCCTGAGCTTTCATTTGGCTCGTCAGACTGGCGGGGTGAGTCGAGATATTGAGCGTGGTACTCGTGGCATCCAGTCTCTGATTTCTTATTCCCTATATAGCATCCTGCCAACTTTAATTGAGTTTTGTTTAGTGCTTGGTTACTTTGCTTATGCCTACGATATTTGGTTTGCTGCCATTACGCTGGTTGCTTTAGTTCTCTATATCGGCTTTACAGTTGTCGTGACTGAATGGCGGACACATTTCCGTCGCACCATGAATGACATGGATTCCAAGGCTAATCAGAAGGCGATTGATTCTCTCCTCAATTTTGAGACCGTCAAGTATTTTGGTAATGAGGCTTTTGAAGCGAGTCGCTACGATCAAAATTTAGTGCGTTATCAAGCAGCTGCAGTGAAGTCCCAGAAATCTTTAGCACTCCTGAATTTTGGTCAGCAGACGATTATTGCAGTTGGCCTAGTCATGATCTTGTGGCGTGCTACCTTGGGCGTGATTGACGGGTCTATGACCTTAGGTGATTTAGTCTTGGTAAACACCCTGATGATTCAGTTATACATTCCATTGAATTTCTTAGGAGTGATTTATCGTGAGATCAAGCAGGCTCTCACAGATATGGATCGCATGTTCTCACTCCTTAACACCGAGAAAGAGATTGCTGATGCGCCTAATGCGAAACCTTTACAAATTACGAATCAAAGCCGTGGACCCGATATTCGCTTTGAAAATGTTTCGTTTCATTACGATGCCAAGCGTGAAATTCTGAAAGACGTGAGTTTTAATATTTCTGCAGGAACAATTACTGCCGTCGTGGGACAGAGTGGTGCGGGTAAGAGTACCTTGGCACGTTTGCTATTTCGTTTTTATGATGTTCAATCTGGCAAGATCCTGATCGATGATCAAAATATTGTTGATGTCACTCAATTGAGCTTGCGCAAGGCGATTGGTATCGTTCCGCAAGATACAGTTCTATTCAACGACACGATTGGCTACAACATCGCCTATGGCAATCCCAATGCCTCCATTGAAGAAGTGCACGAGGCTGCTAGAGCTGCACAGATAGATCGCTTTATCCAACATCTACCAGATGGCTATGACACCCAAGTAGGTGAGCGTGGCTTAAAGCTGTCAGGTGGCGAGAAGCAGCGTGTTGCGATTGCGCGCACCCTACTCAAAAAACCAGCGATGCTCATTTTTGATGAGGCAACATCGGCGCTAGATTCCAAAACGGAGCGAGCCTTTCAGGAAGAATTGCTTAGTCTCGCTAAAAACCGTACAACTTTGATCGTCGCACACAGGCTCTCGACCATTGTTCATGCCGATCAAATTTTGGTCATGGATCATGGCCAAATTGTGGAGCGCGGAACCCATATTGAACTCTTGGCTGCTAATGGCCGATATGCTGAGATGTGGCAAATGCAAGAGCGAAGTACTCTTGATTAGAATATCCGTATGAGCCAGCAAGAAACTATTCTCAAAAATGCTTTTGCGGCAGCTTTAGAGGTTGCTGACCCTAAGAAAATCGTGCCAGAGTATCTCAGCAAGATCTTTGCCCCAGGTTCAGAGCCTAAGGGAAGGTGTTTGGTGGTGGGGGCTGGTAAGGCCAGTGCCTCTATGGCAACAGCTCTAGAGTCTCATGCCAAGAGTCATTGGTCTGATGCAATTCTTGAAGGTGTTGTATTAACCCGATACGGGCACCACTCTCCAACGAGCCACATTCAAATTATTGAAGCGGGTCACCCCGTGCCTGATCAGGCTGGTATGGATGGTGCTAAAGAAATCTATCGCTTGGTTGCTGAGCTACAGGCTGGTGATATTTTGATTGCCTTGATTTCTGGTGGTGGCTCAAGCTTGCTCACCTTACCCCAAGCTGGGATCAGTATTGACGATATGCGTAAGACAACCGAGGCACTCTTGCGTTCTGGTGCACCGATCGAAGAGATGAATATTGTTCGTAAGCACTTGTCAGCGATTCAGGGCGGTAATTTAGCAAGACTGGCGATAGCACGGGGTGCCCGAGTTGAGGCTTTGCTGATCTCTGACGTCACAGGAGATACACCCGCGGATATTGCCAGTGGCCCTTGTGCTCCTGATTACTCAACCTATCAAGATGCCTTGGATATTCTGGATAAGCATGAGCTCAGTGCCGATACTATTCCAGCATCTGTTTTATCCCACTTAAAGCGTGGTCTTGCTGGTGAAGTTCCTGAGACTTTAAAAGAAGCTGATCTAAAGGGCGCTCTAGTAAACAATCATGTGATTGCTACTGCGTATAAGAGTCTTGAGGCTGCAGCAGATTACGTCCGTACACAAGGCTATGAGCCGGTGATCTTGGGTGATACCGTTACTGGTGAGGCTAGGGATGTTGGTGTTGAGCAAGCGACTTTGGTGCGTCAACATTTGTCAGCTAAGACTGGTAAACCCATTGCCCTCATTTCAGGTGGTGAGTGCACCGTCACTATTCCCAATGGAATAAAAGGTCGTGGTGGGCGCTGCAGCGAATATTTACTCTCACTGTTTGCCGCCTCTCAGGAGTTTCCTAAATTGGCGGCATTGGCGGCCGATACTGATGGGATTGATGGGAGTGAGAAGAATGCCGGTGCGTGGTTTACTCCCGAGACTCGCTTGGCTGCAAGGAAGGAAGGTCTCATTCCTGAGCAGTATTTAACTCAGCACAATTGCTACGATTTTTTTGCACAATTAGATGCATTGGTGGAAACTGGCCCTACACTGACGAATGTAAATGATTTCCGCATCATCTTGCTTGATACTTAATTATGACCATTAGCCCATTACAGATTCAACTGATTCAGCCGGACGACTGGCACTTACATATTCGTGATGGTGAAGTCATGAAAGATGTATTGGCAGATACTGTGCGCCAATTTGCCCGCGCTATTATCATGCCGAACTTGAAGCCACCTGTGACGACAGTCGATTTGGCAAACGCCTATCGCGCTCGGATTGAAGCAAGTCTTCAATCATTGGGTGTGACTAGTTTTACTCCCTTAATGACTTTATATCTCACTGACAACACATCAGCTGATGAGGTGCGCAAGGCAAAAGAGGCTGGCATTGTTGGATTTAAACTTTACCCAGCTGGCGCAACAACCAATAGTGATGCAGGGGTCAGCGATATCAAGCGTTGTTATGCTGCGCTTGAGGCAATGCAGTCTGTCGGTATGCCCTTGTTAGTGCATGGTGAGGTCACTAGTGCGCATATTGATATCTTTGATCGTGAGGCAGTATTTATTGATCAAGTGCTCGAGCCTTTGCGTAAAGATTTTCCTGAGCTGAAGATTGTGTTTGAACATATCACTACTAAGCAAGCTGCACACTATGTGCGTGATGCACAAACTGCTGGAAAAAATACACTAGCCGCAACCATTACTCCACAACATTTACTCATGAATCGCAATGCGATTTTTGCTGGCGGCATTCGTCCACACAATTATTGTTTGCCAGTACTGAAGCGTGAAGAGCATCGCGTTGCTTTACTAGAGGCGGCAACGAGTGGCAGTCCGAGATTTTTCTTGGGCACCGATAGTGCGCCACATGCCAAGGGTGCTAAAGAGGCTGCTTGTGGTTGTGCTGGTTGTTACAGCGCTTTCAATGCCTTAGGTTTATATGCTGAGGCATTTGAGAGTGTTGACAAGTTGGATAAGCTTGAAGGTTTCGCTAGTTTTTACGGACCAGACTTTTATTCACTGCCCCGTAATACCAAGAAAATGACTTTGGTGAAACAGGCACAAAGCATTCCAGCAGAACTTCCTTTGGGTGATGCCACGATTGTGCCGCTGCGTGCTGGTGAGACCATCGCTTGGACTTTGGCTTAAGTTGTTCAGCACTTCCCTAATTCATTTTTAGACTAAATTTCTGCGACTGCGTTAGACTGCAGGCGCAGAGTCAATTGGGCAATCGCCGCCTCTTTATTGAGGGGGAGGAAAGTCCGGACTCCATAGGGAAGGGTGATGGCTAACGGCCATCCACGGTGACGTGAGGAATAGGGCCACAGAGACGAGCGTATTTAGTTACGGTGAAACGCGGTAACCTCCACCTGGAGCAATCCCAAGTAAGCAGGCGATGAGGCGTCCCGCTGAGTCTGCGGGTAGGGAGCTTGAGCCGTCAGGTAACTGCCGGCCTAGAGGAATGATTGCCCCTAGATGCAAATCTAGGCGACAGAATCCGGCTTATCGATTGACTCTGCACTTTCCAATTATTTATTCGTCATTTAGAACGTCAATGGAATAAGTGATCTCGGCTGTTTTAGCGAGCATAGTTGTAGCTGAGCAGTACTTTTCATGTGATAGCTTCACGGCGCGCTCAACCTTGCTTAAATCGAGATTTTTACCTTTAACCGTGAAATGCAGGTTAATTTTGGTAAATACCTTGGGCTCGGTCTCAGCTCTCTCTGCAGTTAGCTTGACATCACAGGCACTGATCTCTTGGCGCGCCTTTTGTAGGATTAAAACTACATCAAAGGCGGAACAACCCCCAGTTCCAGCCAAAATAAGCTCCATAGGCCTTGGGGCACTATTTTTACCTCCAGCCTCTGGCGGCCCATCCATGGTGACCTGATGGCCACTTCCGGTTTCTGCTGAAAACGCCATTCCGCCAATACCCAACCAAGATACTCGACATTCCATGTTAGTGGCCCCTAAATTAGTAAATTAATCAATATTATCAATAGTTTACCAATAATGATGGAGCTTTGTTTTGGGATTAGTTTTGCTAAAAAACATCACAAAATTGATTTTGGTCAATATTCTTGCGTTGCACCATATTTCTTGTGTAGAATAACCATATTGGCTGTCAGTCTTATATAAGAGATCGATGCGCCTCCCAGTGTCTCCTCCACTTAAACATAGGTGGATTCCAACCCAGGACTCGTTCCTGGGTTTTTTTTGGGTTACAATTCAAGGCTTTACTAGATTACCGAGCCGGTCAGCGGTAATTTGTTGTACCAGTTAAATTGCAGAATCTGCGAGCTTGCAAACATAAGCAGGGCCAAGGTGGACGTAATTTGCTTGGGGTAATTTTTTTGACCATAACAATTTGAGAAATCATGAAAACTTTTTCTGCAAAATCCCATGAGGTAGTGCATGAATGGTTCGTGATTGACGCTACGGACAAAGTCCTCGGTCGTGTCGCCAGTGAAGTGGCACTCCGTCTACGCGGCAAGCACAAGCCTGAATACACCCCACACGTTGATACTGGCGACTTTATTGTTGTCATCAACTCTTCTAAGCTACGTGTTACAGGCACAAAAGGCTTGAACAAAATTTATTACCGTCACAGCGGATACCCAGGTGGTATTAGCTCGACTAACTTCGACAAGATGCAAGACCGTTTCCCAGGTCGCGCTTTGGAGAAGGCTGTGAAGGGTATGTTGCCAAAAGGCCCACTAGGCTATGCCATGATCAAGAAATTGAAAGTCTATGGCGACGCCAGTCATCCGCATGCGGCTCAACAGCCAAAAGCGTTAGAGATTTAAGGAAACCAAATGGCTATTAATTACGGAAATTGGAATTACGGTACAGGTCGTCGCAAGAGCTCTGTTGCACGTGTATTCATTAAATCTGGCAAAGGTGAGATTACTGTTAACGGTAAACCTATCGATGCTTACTTTGCTCGCGAAACATCACGCATGATCGCTCGTCAGCCTTTGGCTCTCACAGCCCATCTAACAACCTTTGATATCAAAGTAAACGTTAGTGGTGGCGGTGAAACTGGCCAAGCTGGTGCAGTTCGTCACGGCGTTACTCGTGCATTGATCGACTACGACAACGCCTTGAAGCCAGCCCTGTCTAAAGCAGGTTTGGTAACTCGCGATGCTCGTGAAGTTGAGCGTAAAAAAGTTGGTCTGCATGGCGCGCGTCGTCGTAAGCAGTTCAGCAAGCGCTAATTTCTTTCAGTCGCTTCAGTTTTATCGAAAGGGTCGCGCAAGCGGCCCTTTTTGTTTCTACAATTAAGGTATTCAAGGAATAAAATTCATCAGTCGGCATTTTGGAGAATGACATGATTAAAGTTGGTATCGTAGGTGGCACTGGATATACCGGAGTGGAATTACTGCGCCTGCTAGCGCAACACCCCGAAGTCAAGATCCAGGCCATTACATCTCGCACAGAAGCTGGTATGCCAGTAGCTGAGATGTTTCCCTCTTTACGTGGCCGAATTGATCTCAAATTTACGACTCCTGATGAAGCTAAGTTGAATGAGTGCGACGTAGTGTTCTTTGCAACTCCTCATGGCGTGGCTATGGCACAAGCAAAAGAATTGCTTGCTAACAATGTGAAGATTTTGGATCTTGCTGCTGACTTCCGTTTGAAAGACGTTAAAGAATTTTCTAAGTGGTATGGCATGGAACATGGTTGCCCAGAAATCTTGGCGGAGGCAGTTTATGGTTTGGCTGAAATCAATCGTGAAGAAATTAAAAAAGCTCGCGTAGTTGGTTTAGCGGGCTGCTATCCTACTTCTGTACAGCTTGGGCTTGCTCCATTGCTTTCACCGAAGTCTACCGGTGGTAAACAGCTGATTGATGGCACGCATATTATTTCTGACTCTAAGTCAGGCACTTCTGGTGCTGGACGTAAGGCAGAGATCGGTACATTAATGTCTGAGGCTGGAGATAACTTCAAGGCTTATGGAGTTAAAGGACATCGCCATCTTCCAGAAATTGTCCAAGGCTTAAAAGCGATTGCTGGTCACGATCAGATTGGTCTGACATTTGTGCCACACCTGACGCCGATGATTAGGGGTATTCATTCAACCCTGTATGTTCGCTTGACTGAAGCTGGTATGAAGGTGGATTTCCAGAAGCTATATGAGGATTTCTACAAAGGTGAGCCTTTTGTGGATGTGATGCCTGCTGGCAGTCATCCAGAGACTCGGTCTGTGCGGGGTAGCAATGGCTTGCGGATTGCCATTCACCGTCCAGGCGATGGAGATACTTTAGTCATTTTGGTGGTGGAAGATAATTTGGTGAAGGGTGCCTCAGGCCAAGGTGTTCAATGTATGAACCTGATGTTTGGCTTGCCTGAGACCACTGGATTGACCCAGATTGCCGTTTCACCTTAATGTGGCTACCGGGAAAGACCCTTCAGCACGCTTGGAATTAAAAGCCTAAAATAGATCATTGCCTTTTGAATTAGGAGTAAATCATGACCCAATTAGCTACGCAAGATACTGTACAAGATTTAGCTGAGCCACCAGTTCCATTGGTGTTTACGGATAGTGCTGCTGCAAAAGTGGCTGACTTGATTGCTGAAGAAGGCAATCCTGAATTAAAACTACGCGTGTTTGTTCAAGGTGGTGGCTGCTCAGGGTTTCAGTATGGCTTCACATTTGATGATGCTGTAAATGAAGATGACACACTCTTTGAAAAAAATGGCGTGACATTATTGGTAGATTCAATGAGCTTCCAATATTTAGTTGGTGCTGAGATTGATTACAAAGAAGATATCAATGGATCACAGTTCGTAATCAAAAATCCAAATGCCCAAACTACTTGTGGCTGCGGATCTTCTTTCTCTGCTTAAAGAGATAAAGCAATTTATTTACGCAGGATAGCAAGCGCCTAGAATTCTAGGACCCTTCGCTCCCGTAACGGCTGGCAAATTTGCTGGCCGTTTTTCTTTATGAGACCAAGCAAGCCATGCGAACGCGAGGCCTTCTACGAGTTGTGGATCAATCCCAAGCGCATCGCTGGTCAAAATTTCAAGTGTGTTTTTAAATAAGATTTCAGCTCTGGCTTTAAATAAATTGAGTAGCGCGATATTGCGCGCACCGCCACCGCAGATAATCAGAGTCTGGGTTTGCGGGGCATGGCGATCTATAGCTTGCAGGGCTGAGTCCACAGTTAATTGCAGTAGTGTGGCTTGTACATCTTCGGCATTGATGTTGTCTGAACCAATATATTTTTTCAGCCAATCAAGATGAAACTCATCTCTGCCTGTACTCTTAGGGGGTGATTTTGCAAAGAATGGGTCAGTCAACATTCTTTCGAGTAGACCTTGATTACAGTTTCCTTGCAGAGCCCAGTTACCATCTTTATCAAATTCATGACCTTGCTGATCAGCAATCCACGCATCCATCAACATGTTTGCTGGACCGCAATCAAATCCAGTTACATTCCCATTATTGGGAAGCAGTGTCAGATTGGCAATACCACCAAGATTGAGAACGGCTACATTTTCATTAGAGGAAAATTGCTGTGCGTGAAAGGCTGGCACTAGAGGTGCACCATGACCGCCTGCCGCCAAATCACGACTTCTAAAGTCCGCGATGACATCAATTCCAGTTAACTCTGCAAGAAGTGCGGGGTTGAGGGTCTGGTGCGTATAAGCTAAGTGATGAGCAAGATCCGCTTGGTGACGAATAGTCTGACCATGTGCGCCAATGGCGTTGATATCTGCAGGGGAAAGCTTGACTTGAGCAAGCAACTCTTTGACCGCATCCGCATAGGCTGCTGCCAGGGCATTTGCAGCCTGATTTTCCCGGTGGATTTCATTTGGGCCGGGACTTTGTAAATCAACAAGGACCTTACGCAGTTCCGAGCTAAACGGGGTGCTTACGGAGTCCAGAAGGCGAGCCTCCCCTGAGGCATCGATCTTCGCTAGAACAGCATCTATCCCATCTAGGCTAGTGCCAGACATCAGGCCAATATAGAGGGATTGAGGCTTATTCATGCAGTATCAGGGCTTTATTCTCAGGAATGCGACAATTATGCTTTAGCAATTTAAATACTAATTTAACCGACTAAGTAAGTCACTAAGCTAACCCAATCAGCATGACGGCTAAACCAGAACAAAAATACCCACTGACCCCTGAAGTTTTTGCAGCCCTTGAAGTGACTAAGAGGGGTTGTGACGAGTTATTGGTTGAGGCTGACTGGATCCAGAAGCTAGCTAAAAGCCAGGCTACAGGCACACCTTTGCGTATTAAATTGGGTTTAGATCCAACTGCGCCAGATATTCATTTGGGGCATACGGTTGTTTTGAACAAATTGCGTCAGCTTCAAGATTTAGGTCACACCGTGATTTTCTTGATTGGTGACTTCACCAGCATGATTGGTGACCCCTCTGGACGTAATGCAACGCGCCCCCCACTGACTGCCGAAGAAATTGCTGTTAATGCGCAGACCTACTATCGTCAGGCCAGTATGGTGCTTGATCCTGCTAAAACTGAGGTGCGCTACAACAGTGAGTGGTGCGACCCTCTTGGTGCACGCGGCATGATTCAATTGGCAGCGCGATACACCGTTGCGCAAATGTTAGAGCGCGATGACTTTACAAAACGCTATCGCAGTGGTGTACCTATCTCTGTACATGAGTTCTTATATCCGCTAATGCAGGGCTACGATTCTGTTGCCTTGAAGAGCGATTTAGAGCTCGGCGGTACGGATCAGAAATTTAATCTTTTAGTTGGGCGTGAGCTCCAACGTGAGTATGGCCAAGAGCCTCAATGTATTTTGACCATGCCGCTACTGGTTGGTTTGGATGGCGTTGATAAGATGAGTAAGTCCAAAGGTAATTACATTGGCATTAGCGAGCCTGCTGGTGAGATGTTCGGCAAACTTTTGAGTATCTCCGATGACTTGATGTGGGATTACTTCACATTACTGTCATTCCGTCCTATGGCGGAGATTGACTTGATGAAGCAAGAAGTAGCTGCCGGTAGAAATCCTAAAGATTGCAAAGTGCTGCTCGCACAAGAAATCGTCGCACGCTTTCATTCGCAAGCTGCCGCTGAAAAAGCTTTGGAAGACTTTAATCATCGCGCTAAAGGCGGGATACCAGATGACATCCCAGAAGTAAGTCTCACTGAAGCTCCAATGGGGATTGCTAGCCTTTTGAAGGCTGCAGGCTTGGCACCATCTACGTCTGAAGCGATGCGCAACATCGAGCAAAACGGCGTAAAGATTGATGGCACAACAGTTACCGATAAACAGTTAAAAGTTGATGCTGGTACTTACGTAGTGCAGGTGGGCAAGCGTAAGTTTGCTAAGGTAACTTTAGTTAAGTAGTACTAAAAAATTGACTGTAGAACTCAATACATGAAATTAATGTTTGAGGGAAAAATATGAATCACGATGAGACATTCTCTTAAATATCTTTTAAAGAAATATGCTTTTTATTTTGGTGGTGATCAACCACACGTCTCTTGGTTAGAGCGCTTTAGATCAGTATTTGGAGTATTTGCTGGTCTTTTACTTGTACTCACTATCTCAAGATATCTTGGAGATCTCAGTGGTGTAAATGAATGGCTTATGGCTTCTTTAGGTGCCAGCGCTTTACTGGTTTTTGTACTCCCACAGAGCCCTATGGCCCAACCTTGGGCAGTCATTGCAGGCAACACCCTATCTGCTTTAGTCGGAATCTCAGTAATTCATTTTGTGGACGATCCACTGATGGCAATGTCATTTGCAGCCAGCTTATCTATTTTAGGAATGTTTATTTTGCGCTGCTTGCACCCCCCTGCAGCTGCAATTGCTTTAATTGTGGTGCTTGGCAATGTCATGCATTATCGGTATGCAATATTTCCGATAATGATAGATTCTGTAATACTAGTTTTGGTTGCGGCAGCCTATAGCAATTTAACTGGTAAAAGTTACCCCAATAGACCAAGCTAGGATTGATAACTTTTCTAGCTTATCTGAATAATTTCAAGATATCTGGCCATCACCAGCAGGTGGCGTTAGGCCAAAATGCTCATAAGCCTGACGTGTTGCGACCCTGCCCCTAGAGGTTCTTTGTAGATAGCCTTGTTGAATCAAGTAGGGCTCCAATACATCTTCAATGGTGTCACGCTCTTCGCCAATAGCGGCTGCTAAGTTATCAATACCCACTGGCCCGCCATCAAACTTATGCAAGATGGCTTCCAGTAATTTCCTGTCCATTACATCAAAACCACTTGGGTCCACATCGAGCATTTTTAATGCTGCATCTGCCATTTGCTTGGTAATGGTGCCGGTACCCTTGACCTCGGCATAGTCACGTACTCGACGTAGTAGGCGATTGGCGATACGTGGTGTGCCTCTAGCGCGCTTTGCAATCTCAATCGATCCCTCTGGGTCAATATCGGCTTTGAGTAAGCTGGCAGAGCGCGTAATAATTTTGGTGAGCTCTTCAGTGGTGTAGAACTCCAGTCTTGCCACAATACCAAAGCGATCACGCAGTGGATTAGTGAGCATACCGGCACGAGTAGTTGCGCCGATCAAGGTAAATGGCTTGAGATCAATTTTGACGCTGCGTGCTGCGGGACCTTCACCAATCATGATGTCCAGGCTGTAGTCTTCTAGTGCTGGATAGAGAATCTCCTCAACTACTGGAGAGAGTCGATGAATCTCATCAATAAAGAGCACATCGTTTGCTTCTAAATTGGTTAGTAATGCGGCAAGATCACCAGGCCTATCCAGAACGGGGCCGCTAGTTTGGCGCAAGTTCACGCCTAGCTCTCTAGCAATGATATGGGCTAGGGTGGTTTTACCAAGGCCAGGAGGGCCAAAAAGCAGTACGTGATCGAGAGCCTCTTGTCTAGCTCGCGTTGCAGTAATAAAGATTTCTAGTTGAGCGCGAGCCTTGGTTTGACCAACATACTCATCCAACTGTTTTGGGCGCAAGGCTCTTTCAAAGACGGCTTCAGAATTACCTGCCGCGCCGCTAACGATACGGTCATTGGCTTCAGGTAAATCTTCGGGAATTGAACTGAGATC
This sequence comes from Polynucleobacter sp. AM-7D1, assembly GCF_018688455.1. NCBI lineage: Bacteria > Pseudomonadati > Pseudomonadota > Betaproteobacteria > Burkholderiales > Burkholderiaceae > Polynucleobacter > Polynucleobacter sp. AM-7D1. Next base: position 1,746,588 of record NZ_CP061319.1, on the reverse strand, counting down.
TTCGGTGTGGATTGCCATACTGCAAGTGTAGTGGTGTTTGAGTACTTAGTTATGAAGACTTCGAGAGGTATTTGAGGCCCATGCGAATACCATCTGAAACAGAAGTGTCAGGCGGTATTTGTTTGAGGGCAAGATGCGCTTCTTTTTCTGAATAACCCAGCGCCAAGAGTGCCTGCAATATCTCACTGCTGGCTTCAATTGTCTGGGGCTTGCCACCCACAATTCCTAAATCTGGAGCTAGCTTCCCTTTGAGCTCGAGGCAAAGACGCTCGGCAGTCTTTTTCCCAATGCCAGGAACCTGAGTCAGGCGTCCCGCTTCTTGCATTGCAATGGCTTGAGCTAATTCATTGACACTCATGCCGGAAAGTACTGCAAGGGCAGTCCGCGATCCAACACCGCTAATTTTGATTAGTTGTCTAAAAGCTTCACGTTCTGTTTCTGTAGCAAAGCCAAAAAGTTGCTGCGCATCTTCTCGTACTTGAAAGTGCGTGAGAAGTGTAATTTTTTGATTAGTCTCTGGTAACTGGTACAGGGTACTCATGGGTACATCGATCTCATAACCAACGCCTTGGCAATCTACCAAGAGGCGAGGTGGGTGAACCGAAACGAGAATACCTTGAATGCGACCAATCATATAAAGATCTTAACCTGTTTATATTGTTATTTCTTGCTACTCTTTTTGGGCGCAAGGGCGGCAGTAATGGCTTTCGGAATCTGGGCATGATGCGCAGCGCAAATCGCCACCCCTAATGCATCGGCCGCATCTGTACCAGGGGCGCGGCTTAGGCGCAGCAAACGCTTGACCATTTCTTGCATCTGAGGTTTGGTGGCTCTGCCGGTTCCCACGATGGACTGCTTCACTCTGAGTGCGCTGAACTCTGCAACAGGGAGCTTGTCTGATACCAGGGCTGCAATCACTGCACCTCGTGCCTGACCTAGCATCAAGGTAGAGCGAGGATTGACGTTCAGGAATACTTCTTCAATAGCAGCTTGCTCTGGGTGGTATGTCTCTAGAACTTCTTTAATGCCTGCATACAAGATTCCCAGGCGATCAGGGAGTCCTTGTGCTGGGTCGCCACTCTCAATCGTCCCAGAGGCTACGTAGCTCAGCTTTTGGCCATCAACATCAATAACGCCAAAACCCGTTGTTCGTAGACCTGGGTCAATTCCTATCCAGCGCATGAGTGCTTAGTGTCGGAAGTGACGTGTGCCAGTAAAGATCATAGCAATGCCATGCTCATTGGCCGCTGCAATAATTTCATCATCACGCATGCTGCCACCAGGCTGGATGGCGCAGCTTGCACCACCATTTACAACGACATCCAAGCCATCTCTGAATGGGAAGAAGGCATCGCTAGCAACTGCGGAGCCTTTGAGGCTCAGACCTGCGTTCTCTGCCTTAATGCTCGCCATTCGAGCGGAATCGACGCGGCTCATTTGTCCAGCGCCAATACCGAGAGTCATGCCCTTAGCGCAATACACAATCGCATTTGACTTCACAAACTTGGCAACACGCCATGCAAACATCATGTCGTGCATTTCGCTTGGAGTTGGAAGACGCTTACTTACAACACGCATTTCGTTTTCAAGGACGTTCTTCGCATCAGGAGACTGAACTAGCAATCCGCCGCCAACGCGTTTGAAGTCAAAAGTATTAAATGCAGTGCCCAGAGGAATCTCTAAGAGACGCACATTTTGTTTAGCAGCAAATATAGCCTTTGCTTCATCGCTAAAACTAGGCGCAATTAATACTTCTACAAACTGCTTGGAAATTGCCTCAGCTGCGGCACCGTCACATGGCACATTGAGGGCAATAATTCCACCGAAGGCAGAGCTTGGGTCGGTTTTAAATGCTTTTTGATAAGCCTCGAGGCCGTTAGCTGCAACAGCTACGCCGCAAGGGTTGGCATGCTTAATAATGACGCAGGCTGCGGCACCACCAGTACTGCCAGTGAAGCTCTTGACGCATTCCCAGGCAGAGTCAGCATCAGCGATGTTGTTGTAGGAGAGTTCTTTACCTTGTAGTTGCTTGTAATTGGCAAGCGCACCATCGACTGGATGGATATCTTTATAAAAAGCAGCTGATTGGTGTGGGTTCTCCCCATAACGCATCTCTTGTACTTTTTCAAAGGCAAGGTGTAAGGTTTCTGGATAGGCAGAACGTTTCTTGTGATCGAGCTCATCACCTAATGCAGATAAATAATTGGCAATCGCGCCGTCGTATTGAGCGGTATGGGCAAATACCTTTTTAGCTAGAGCTAAATTAGTTTTATAGGAAACCACGTTCTGATTGCCTCTCATTTCTTCAAGTACAGGCGCGTAGTCTTCTGGTGAAATGAGTACCGTCACATCTTGATGATTCTTAGCAGCAGCACGCAACATGGCTGGGCCACCAATATCAATATTTTCAACCGCATCTTCAAATGAGCAATCGGCTTTAGCAACGGTCTCATTAAACGGATAGAGATTAATAACTAGCATGTCGATCGTATCGATACCATGTTCTTTCAAAGCAGCCATATGCTCAGGGAAGTCTCGACGAGCCAACAAGCCACCATGCACCATAGGATGTAAGGTCTTTACGCGGCCATCCAACATCTCTGGGAACTTAGTGAGTGAAGATACTTCCACTACAGGTAAATTATTTGCAGCTAACAGCTTTGCAGTACCACCAGTAGAAATGAGTTTGATACCTTGCTCATGAAGGGCTTTAGCGAACGGCACAATGCCATTTTTATCGGAAACAGAGAGTAGGGCTGTGCGGATCATATTTTTCAGAAGGTTGAATTAATAAAGAATTTACGTATGGGGCCCAGCTTATTTCAGGAGTTGGTGTTCAACCAATTTCTTGTGAAGCGTATTGCGGTTGATGCCAAGATACTGCGCAGCCAAAGATTGATTCTGCTTTGCATGCTGCATGACTAACTCCAGCATCGGTTTTTCAACAACTGCTAGAACCATTTCATATAAGTTAGACGGAGGGGTTCCTTTGAGATCATCCAAATAACGTTGGAGTTGGGTCTCAATGCATTCTGTGATGGGGTGCTTATTTGTCATGGATAAATTAAATAAAAAACTAAATTAGGCTGCTTCTAAAAATAACAAACGATCAGAATGGGATTTCATTTCATTGAAAAAATCATTCACCATTTGTAATTGGGTTTTGCAATCATCGGCAGTATTCATTCTTTGGCGGAAGGCATGGGAGTCACGTAAGCCTTTGCAGTACCAGCCAATATGCTTACGCGCTGTGCGTAAGCCAACATACTCGCCATAGAACTCATAGTGATCGATGAGATGGGCATTCATAATTTCTTGAATTTCATTGATCTGCGGTGTGGGTAATTTGCCCCCTGTTTCCAGAAAATAATTGATTTCACGAAATATCCAGGGACGTCCTTGGGCAGCACGACCAATCATGATGGCATCAGCGTTAGTTTCTTTTAAAACAAATGCTGCTTTTTCTGGAGTAGTGATATCGCCATTAGCAACCACTGGGATGGCAACACTATTCTTCACTGCGGTAATCGTTTCGTACTCCGCCTCACCGTGATAAAGGTCGGCTTTTGTACGACCATGTACGGTCAACATGGAGATGCCAGATTTTTCAGCCAGACGTGCAATATCAATCGCATTTTTATGTTCGCGATCCCAGCCTGTCCGAATCTTTAAGGTCACAGGAACCGCATCAGGACCTACGCCCACTGCCTGAACTACGGCTTCCAAAATTTGCTGCACCAAAGGCTCGTCCCTTAACAGTGCAGAACCAGCTGCAACATTGCATACCTTTTTAGCTGGGCAACCCATATTAATATCAATGATCTGGGCACCATGATCGACATTGAGTTTGGCTGCCGCCGCCATCATCTTGGGATCGGCACCAGCGATTTGGACTGCAATTGGCTTAAATTCACCTTGGTGATTAGCGCGACGCTGGGTTTTCTCACTTTTCCACAGCAAAGCGTTAGAGGCAATCATTTCGGATACGGCATAGCCGGCACCAAGCTTTTTACAGAGCTGGCGAAAAGGGCGATCCGTTACCCCTGCCATTGGGGCAACAAATAATCTATTCGCGAGAAGGTGTGGGCCGATCTTCATGGGGTGGGCTGAATTCTGGAGGGCTTCTAGAGCTTGGGAAAGGGTGTCACTTTAGCACAACTCAGCATAAATCTGCCTAAAAAATAGGCAGATTCCATGATTTAGATCAAATGATGAATGCTTGTATTTTGGAGGCTATTTAAGCCTCTTAGCGCCTGCCAAACATCATCTGCCGGGCTAAGGCTGTTTTAACTGGCGGGAGCCACTGGAGGGCCGATAAAGCCAACCCACGGCCGACCACAATGGGAAATAGATTGGAGGTGAAGATTCTGGCCATGAAGTCGGTCAAACCAATAGTGGCGGATCGATCGATCTTACGGCTTAGAGCATAGTCCTGCAATGTTGCCTCAATGGCCGTTACAGTTTTTTGATCTTCAGATTTGGAGAAGAGGATGCTGAGTTTTTCAGCCAGGAGATAGGCATCCCTTAATCCAAGGTTAAGCCCTTGCCCTGCAACGGGATGCAAAGTTTGGGCGGCATTACCAATCCAAACTTCATTGTCCTGAGTAATTTCTTTACGGTAGTTGAGGCCCAACTCATATAGACGACGATCTTGGATTTTGAGGAACTGACCAATACGCGAACCAAACTCGGATTGCAGGCTCTTTAGAAAATCAGCATCACTTAAAGCAAGACGTGCTTGTGAAGAGTTTGGCGTTCCACACCAAACCAGATTCAGAATATTGCGACCATAGTGACTCGGCAGAACTGCTAAAGGCCCTTCGGAAGTAAAGCGTTCCCATGCTTGATGGGGCGCTTCATTCTCAACCTCGACTAAGCCGACTAAAGCGGATTGCTCATAGTCTCGGCCGGACTCAACCCAATCTTGGGTTTTAAATAAACCGCCTTCAGCATGCACTACGCATTTGGCTTGAATATGTGAAGTATCGGTATCGGCATTGATGTGCTCCCAAACAAAATTGGGACTCTTTGTTTGAATGACTCTTAAAGCCTGACGCAGTGTGAGATGAATATCTCGATAACGAACGATGTGACCTAGAGCATCTTGCCCAAGCTCTTCGCGAGTCATCAGAGCGCGGCCAAAACGACCTGCTTGTGAAACATGAACTCGATGAATGTCCGCACAATCTGTAGGCCATGCGCTAATGGTGTCTAGCAAGATTTTGCTACCGTGTGATAAGGCTATCCCTCTGCTATCGGCAGCAGCTAAATCAGCATCATTCATAGGGTTGCGATCGAGCAAGACAATCTTAGCTTCTGGAAATTTTTGCAAGCACCATGCTGTGCAGGCTAGACCAACTGGTCCACCACCTTGAATCAAAATATCGAAGCTCTTTGCTGACATGCTTCGCAACTTAATTATTCTTCATCAGTGCTTCAATCTCATCGGCTTTGACTGGTACGCCGCGAGAAATCAATTCACATCCTGAGTCATTCACTACTGCATCATCTTCAATGCGGATGCCAATATTCCAGAAGCGTTCATCGACATCATCTGCTGGGCGAACGTATAGGCCTGGCTCAATGGTGAGGACTATGCCAGATTTAAGAATGCGCCATGGTTTTTCAGCGGAATCTGTTGATGTACTGAGTGGTTCGCGATACGAGCCGACATCGTGAACATCCATGCCCAACCAGTGCGAGGTGCGGTGCATATAGAAGCGACGATAGGCGCCAGCCTCAATTGCATTATCTAAAGAACCTACTTCTGCAAGCTTGAGAAGCTTCTCATCAATCAGGCCTTGAGTGAGCACCTTTAACGCTGCCTCATGTGGCTGCATAAATGTATTGCCAGGTTTGGTTGCTGCAATTGCTGCCTCTTGTGATGCTAGGGTGATGTCATACAGCGCGCGTTGCGGCCCTGTGAACCGACCATTTACTGGAAATGTACGGGTAATATCTGAAGCGTAGCCATCCAGCTCGCAACCGGCATCTATCAAACAGAGATCACCGCTACGCAGTTCGGCATCGCCAGCGCGGTAATGCAGAATGCAGGAGTTGGCACCACCAGCAACAATGCTGTTGTATGCAACGCTTTGCGCACCGCTATAGCGGAATTCATGAAGAAGCTCAGCTTCGAGATGATATTCACGCATACCAGGTTTGCAGGTTTGCATGGCACGAATGTGGGCGCGTGCAGAAATTTGGGCGGCGCGGCGCATGATATCGATTTCATGAGCATCTTTAAAGAGACGCATTTCATGAATCAAACTTTCTACATCATGAAACTCGGATGGTGGGTTAACACCAGCACGTGCCTGAGACCGTACTTGTTTCATCCAATGACGTAAGCGACGATCTGTTTCAGCGCTTTCTGAAAGACGAATGTAGACCGCATCTTGATCTGCCAATAACTCACCCAGTTTTTTATCTAGCTCATGATTACTGTAGGCATATTCCACGCCCAAGATTGAGGGTGCAGCATCTGGTCCTAAACGAATGCCATCCCAAATCTCACGCTCTGCATCTTTGGGTCTGCAAAAGAGATGTGATTCCAGTTGTGCTTGTGATGTTGATCCCGCAATCTTTAATACGAGCGTTGCACCTGGCTCTTCAAAACCAGTGAGGTAGAAAAAATCGCTGTCGTGACGATAAGGAAACTCGCTATCGCGATTGCGCGCAGTCTCAGGTGCTGTAGTGATGATGGCAATGCCACCGCTAGTTTTGGCGCAGATCAGCTTTGCAAGTTCAACCCGGCGTTGTTGGTAAATAGTGGACTTATTCATGCGCTGCATTGAGCTCTTGTAATCGTTGAGGTGTACCTACATCGTGCCACGGACCGGCATATTTTTCACCAGACACTCGATTTTTGGCCATAGCCTCCCTGAGGAGTGGGGCTAACTTAGTAGGTACATCCAACTCCAGATCTTTAAAAAGGTCTCGATGGTAGATGCCGATGCCGGAAAAAGTCAGTTTTTCGGAATCGGCCAGGGATTCGGAAGCTACTTGGGATCCTTTGAGATAAAAGTCCCCCTCAGGGTGCTGAACTGGGTTGGGAACCATCAAAAGATGTGCCAAAGGTTGATTTGGCATGCTTCGTAAACTGGAAACTTGCTCCAAAAGCTGTGCAATCGGTAGATTTGGGCTAAAAACATCCCCATTAATCACCAAGAAATAATCGCTAGGGTTCAGCAAGGGGAGTGCTTTACAAATACCGCCTGCTGTTTCTAAGGCGATAGTTTCTGGAGAGTAGGCAATATTCAAATTAAATTGACTGCCATTTCCTAGGGCTTGCTCAATCTTATTGCCTAGCCAAGCATGATTAATCACTACATTCTCAATGCTTGCTGCACTGAGCGCTTCTAAATGCCAAGCGAGTAAGGATTTATTTTTAATGGTGAGGAGTGGTTTAGGCAACCCATCCGTTAATGGACGCATGCGTTCGCCTCGACCTGCGGCCAGTAAAAAGCAAGGAACGAGATTGCGCTTATTCATGATTGATGATGACTAATTCTGCTTGGAGCGTGTCGATTCCAAAATATGTGCCAAGGGCTTTAATTCAATATAGCGATTTGCGCTTGCAATCGCGTACTCGAGTACCAATGGAATATCTTTGAGATAGCCATCTTTACCATCGCGATGAAATAGCCTTGCAAAAATCCCCAAAATTTTGAGGTGCCGCTGCAAGCCCATCCACTCGAAGTCACGATAAAACTGACCAAAATCATCTGGCATTGGCAATCCTGCTTTGCGGCCAGCTTCCCAAAATTTAATGACCCAATCTATCACGCGTTCTTCGGGCCATGCAATGTATGCATCACGCCAGAGTGAGGCAGCATCGTAAGTAATCGGGCCATAAACTGCATCTTGAAAATCGATAACACCGGGATTATTTTTTTCGGTAATCATCAGATTGCGTGAGTGATAGTCTCGATGAACGTAGACTTTTGCTTGAGCAAGATTATTTTGAATAATGAGTTCGAATGATTGCTTCATTTGAGAGATTTGAAGTTCAGTTAACTCCATCTGCAAATGCTTTCCTAGATACCACTCAGGAAATAAATTGAGCTCGCGTTGTAGAAGTGCTTCATCATAGTTTGGCAGGACATCGGGTTTGCTCGCTAACTGCATTTGTGCTAAAGCATGTGTCGCAGCTTTGTAGAGATGATCCGCACTCTGAGAATTGAGCTCTGCAAGGAAAGTTTTAGTGCCAAGATCGTTGAGTAAAAGAAAGCCCTCGACGACATTTTTTTCTAGAATTTTCGGGACATTTAAACCGGCATTTTCAAGTAATAAATCGACTTTAATAAAGGCATCTAAGGGTTCATGTTGGGGTGGGGCATCCATCACGATCAAAGTCGGAAAATCCGGGTTTTTGGACTCAATCCGGAAATACCGCCGAAAGCTGGCATCTGCCGAGGCGGGGGCTAAAGTGGGGAGATCTAATTGCCAGCTAGGTTCAAGGCCTTTTAGCCAGTTACGGAGGGTGTCTAAGCGAGAGTCAGTCATGGTCGATTCGTATAATAGCGGGGTCTGGATCTATGAGTCATTATCGCCGTCGCGCTGGCCTTTGTGCCCCTCTTTTTTTATCTGTCACCCTACGCGTAATGATGGGGGTTGCATTGTCGCAATTTGCCCACTTAAGTATGGCTCAGGCACCTGCACCTTTACCTCCTTCATCACAGTCATTAGGTAGCTCTGCTAACTCCGTATTAATCCCCGATCGTGGCGATGTCACTGTCTTAAAGTTGGATGATCAATTACGGGTTGGTAAGCCTATCGCTGATGGTAATGCATTGACGTTTACTTCCAGTGATTCGATTGATGGAATTGTCGATCGTGAAATGCGCTTAAAAGGACGTGCGCAAATTCGTCGTAACGGTGCAGTGATTAAAGCGGATGAAATTAAATATGATCCTGATTCTGATATAGCTAACTTATTGGGTAATACTGAATTTTCAAAAGGTAACGCATCTTTCAAAGGACCAAAGGCACGTTTTCGGGTAGATGCTCGTAATGGTGAAATGGAATCCCCGAATTACGAACTGCGTGATAACAGAGCAAGTGGCAATGCAAAAAAATTAACGATTGAAACTTCAGATGTATTTGTATTTGATAAAGCAACTTATACAACTTGCACCCCAGAAAACTTAGATTGGTATTTCACGGCCAGTACGCTTGAGATTGATAACGAACAAAAAGAAATGGTTGGTACAAACGGTGTCATGCGATTCTTTGATGTACCCATTGCTTATGTTCCTTACTTCACCGCACCAACATCAAATCAACGGCGTTCCGGAATTTTGGCACCGGTAGCTGGTTATAACTCCAATAATGGTATTGATGTGACGACGCCTTACTACGCCAATATTGCGCCTAATCGTGACTTGCTATTGCTGCCTCGAGTAATGGGCCAACGTGGAGTGCAGTTAGGCGCTAAGTATCAGTTTTTGGATCGGCAGTACTCTGGCAACTTAATGGGTGATTACCTTCCTTACGACCGTAAGACTGGAACTGATCGTTGGCGTTATGACTGGCAGCAAAGACAGAATTTTAGTGGTGATTTATTGGGTATGGGTGGTATCCCCATTGCTGGTGCTTGGACTGGTTATGCCAATGTGGCGCGGGTTTCAGATAACCTTTATCCGACCGACTTTTCGCAAAGTATTGCGGGTGCAGTTACCAATCAATTTCGTCAAGAGGTTGGTACTACTAAGAACTTAACCGGAAGTTTAAGTAATTGGACGGTTGCCGCAAGAGCGATGACTTTCCAGACATTGCAGCCTGATCCAACGGTCACAGTCCAGTCTCCTTACAACATCCTCCCAAGTGTAACGGCAACATATAACAATCGTCTTACCCCTACAGTGGCGGACTCTAGTGGCAAATACATAACCTTGCCTTCAGGGCCTACAACCACATTTTCAACGGATTACACGCGTTTTGCTTACAACATTGGCGGTAACTTAGCTGCAACTGCTCCAGGCATATACAGTGAGGCTGATCGAACGGTGATTAAGGGTGCTATGGCGCTGCCACAAATTACTCCTGGTTATTACATCACTCCCAAGGTGAGTTTTCAGTCGAATACATATAACGCAACTCCATATAACCCTGTAGGAGCGCCAGCTGTACAAGGCTTTACGATACCCACATTCAGTCTTGATTCAGGCTTGGCATTTGAAAGAGATGCTGCTGAGTTAAAGGGTTTCTTTGGGCGCGACATGTTGCTCACAATGGAACCAAGAGCTTTTTATGTTTACACGCCCTATCAGAATCAAACCTACACTCCAGTTTTCGATACAGCATACGCGGGCTTCGGAATAAGTCAGATCTTTGCTGAAAATGACTTTGTGGGTAATGACCGTATTGCGGATAACAATAAGCTGACTATGGGTATGACCAGTCGCATGATCGAGGCAAATACTGGTGCAGAACGTGCGACAGTAACGCTTGCGCAACGGCAGGACTTTACTGGGCAGAAGGTGACTCTCGGGGCTACAAATACAAATCCGACAACCTACTCAGACACTCTAGGGGCTGGTTCGGTTAGATTGCTTGGGAACTTTAGCGCTGATGCGTTTGGTCAGTACAACACTCAATTAAACCGCTTAATGCAAACAACTGTTGGGGGGAGTTGGCGCCCAACACCTGGGCGCAGCTTGAATTTTGGTTATCGAAACGTTTTTGGATCAACCAATCAACTTACCCCAGTTTCAACCGCAGTCACTACCACTGATCAATACAACCTCTCAGGCCAGTGGCCCATTACTCGTGAAGTATCTGTATTGGGGCGCTGGGGTTACGATGCCTTAACTACTAAAACATTGAATACATTAGTGGCCTTGGAGTGGATGCGCGATTGCTGGACCTTACGCGGTGCTTACTCTCAAATGCTCAATACCTCACAAATAACCACTACCCAGGTTTTATTCCAAATAGAATTTAGGGGATTTGGTAGCGCTGGTAGCAATCCAGTTGATATCATGAAGCTAAATGTTCCTGGATATATGCCTACCACCAAGCCTATACCACCTTCAATATATGAGAACTATCAATGATGCGTAGGAATCGATTTAACCAAGCCCTTGCAGCCATGATTTTGGCTGGCACTGCTCTTATGCCTCAGTTCGCGCTTGCACAAGATGGCTCAAAGACTGCGGCTGATAGCAAAATTCGTAATATTGATGGTGTTGCAGCGGTCGTAAATACAGGCTACGTGACGCGTAAAGAGATTGATGATCGCATCATGGCCTTACAAAAGCAGGGAACCAAACTTCCTGACGCAGCGACTTTACGTAAGACCGTGCTCGAGCGTCTGATTGTTGAAAAGATCCAACTACAAAATGCTGAGCAAGAAGGTGTTGCAGTTAGCAACAAGGAACTCGACAAGATTATTGGTGATATAGCGGCTAAGAATAAATTAACAGTTGCTGAACTGAAAGTAAAAATTGCTGCGACTGGTAGCACCTATGATCGCTATCGCCAAATGTTGCGTGATGATGTAATCATTAGTCGCTATCGCGAGCGCGAGGTAGAAGGCAAGATTAAGATTTCTGATGCAGAGGTGGATAATTTCATTACTGATCGCAATCGCGAAGTAGCCGGTGGGGGGAGGGTGGCACGATCTACTTCAGCCGCTAAAGGTGAGCCAGAGGAAATAGATGTGGCTCAGATTTTTATTCCAGTAGATGCGAGTGCAGGTGCTGGTGCCCAGGCTGCAGCAAAGAAGCAGGCAGAATCTTTATTACGTGAAGCACGTGGCGATGTCGATTTTTTGCAGCTGGGTGCGATGGCTGCAAAAGATAATCCAAAAATTAAGTTTCAGGACTTGGGCTACCGCACCCCAGATCGCTTGCCGCAATTATTTTATGAAGCTGTGAGAAATACAGGTGGTGGGCAACTCGCTAACGCAGTAGTAAGGAGCCCAGCTGGCTATCACGTACTCAAGGTCCTTGATCGTCGTGCGCTAGTTGCCGGCGCTCCTGAGCCGCAGCAAGCTGCTCCCCAAGAAGGTGCAAATACCCCACAAAGCATTATGGTGACGCAGACTTTATCTCGCCATATCTTATTGCGCAGTCGTGCTGGGTTAACTGATCAAGATGCTGAAAGACGACTAGCTGGTTATCGTGACCAGGTTCGCACAAAGACTGCTGATTTTGGCGAACTGGCTAAAAAGTATTCCGAAGATGGATCAGCAGCCAATGGCGGGAATCTAGGTTGGATGGGTCCTGGCGACTTAGTTCCTGAGTTTGATCAAGCAATGAATCGCTTGCAAATTGGTGAAGTGAGTAACCCGGTGAAGACCGAGTTTGGTTGGCATTTGATTCAGGTACTCGAGCGTCGTGAAGCGCAACTAACTCTGGAAAAGCAGCGTCAATTTGCCCGTGCGGCAATCCGTGAGCGTAAGTTCGAGCAGGCTTATCAAGATTGGTTGCGTGAATTACGTGACACCGCTACGGTGAAGATCATTAACGCAGATGATCCAGCAGCCAGCCCTCGTTAACTTAGTCATTAGTTCTGGAGAGCCCGCAGGGGTTGGTCCAGAGGTTTCTCTTGCAGCTGCTTTAGCCTTCTTGCAAGAGCAGCCCGCAAGCACGATTACTTTGCTTGCTGACCCCAGCTTGATCCCTGCGACTAAGATTCCTCAAGAGTTATCGAACCGCCTGAGTGTGGAGTCAATTGCTTTAGCTACCCCAGCAATAGCAGGCCAGCTCAATCCTAAAAACGCTCAGTATGTCCTAAATATTCTGGATGCCGCCGTTAAGGGATGTCTTGAAGGCCGTTTTGATGCGATGGTAACCGCGCCTATACAAAAGAGTGTTATCAACGAAGGCAATGTTTCAAGTGACGACTTATTTACTGGACATACTGAATATCTAGCTCAGCTTTGCCATCAAGAGCATGTTGTAATGATGTTATGCGCAACATTACCATCAGGTTTTTTAGGTTTGCAGAAAAGTCGCGACCTCCGAGTGGCTTTAGTTACAACCCATTTACCTTTGAGAGAAGTTCCCAAAGCGTTAAATCAACAGTATCTTTTAGAAACGATTCAGATTGTCGATCAGGACTTGCAGACAAAATTTGGCATTGCTAAGCCTGTGATTCGGGTGGCAGGACTTAATCCTCATGCGGGTGAATCAGGCTACCTCGGTCGTGAAGAAATTGATGTGATTGAACCTGCTATCAAAGTTGCTAAAAATCTAGGCATTCAGGTAAGCGGACCTTATCCAGGTGATACGATGTTTGATGCTAAAACCTTAGATAGCGTAGATGCGTTTATTGCGATGTATCACGATCAAGGTTTGGCGCCTTTTAAGTTTGTGAGCTTTGGTGGTGGAGTGAATATCACCTTAGGCTTGCCGATTATCCGGACTTCAGTAGATCATGGCACAGCTCTAGACCTTGCTGGTAAGGGTCTGGCAGATTCAGGCAGCATGTTAGAGGCACTACGCTTGGCCTACCAATTGGCTATCAATGTAAAGAATTTAAAAACATGACGCATCGCGCTCGTAAACGATTTGGCCAAAATTTTCTGCAGGATTCTGGAGTAATTTATTCCATTATTGCTGCAATCAATCCTAGTGAAAATATGCATGTGATTGAGATCGGTCCTGGCCTTGGCGCACTGACAATACCTTTATTAAACAACCTAGATCATTTAGACCTTCTAGAGATTGATAGAGACTTAGTCTCGTACTGGAATCAAGAGAGTCTCAAGGGTCTCAATGTCATCGAGGGGGATGCACTCAAGTTTGATTTCCTCGAATGGGCAAACGCGCGTCCAGCTAATAGTAGCCTGTGTAAGGTGGTTGGTAACTTGCCTTACAACATTTCCTCGCCATTACTCTTTCATCTTGTTTCTGCTGCCCATGCGATTGATGAGCAGGTATTCATGCTCCAAGCTGAAGTGGTTGAGCGCATGGTCTCTAAGGCTGGCGGTTCTGAATTCAGCCGGCTATCTGTCATGCTGCAAGCTCGCTATGATATGGAGCAGGTTTTGGAAGTCCCGCCAGAAGCTTTCGACCCACAACCTAAAGTCAATTCAGCAGTCGTGCGCATGATTCCGCGACGCGACTTCAACTTAAGTGATGCGCAGTGGCATGCCTTGGAAAAGGTCGTGGCCGCAGCGTTTTCTCAGAGAAGAAAAATGCTACGCACCAACCTATCAGCTTTTGCAGATCGACTCTCTTTATCTGAATCGGAGTTAAAGGCGCGTGCCCAGGATATTCCGGTGGAGCGCTATATTGAGTGGGCTAAAACTTTAGCTCACTAAGTTCCTAGTTTTGTTGGTAAGCGCTAGGATCAATCAAGCGCATTTCAGCCTCAATCCATTTCTCTACTTCTTGATGCAGTTGTCCGCCTGTTTTTCCGACGGAGGTGATGGCAGGTCCGATTGAGAAGATGACTGTTCCAGGTTGCTTTAGAAAGCTATTCTTGGGCCAGCATCGACCTGCATTATGAGCAATGGGTATTACCAGTGCCTCAGTAGCACTCGCCAGTCTTGCGCCACCTTTGCTATATGGCTGGTGGGATCCGGTCGGTGTTCTGGTACCCTCTGGAAATAACAAAATCCATTTGCCTTCACTCAAACGTTTTTTACCCTGACCAACAACGGAGAGGGCGGCAGTTTCTTTGCTATTGCGATTAATGTGAATCATCTTGAGCAAAGCCAAGGCCCAACCAAAGAAAGGAATCCAAAGCAATTCTCTTTTGAAAACGAAGCAGACCTGCTTAGGAAGTTTAGCAATATAAAAAATGGTTTCGTAGGCGGACTGATGTTTACTCAATACAACAACCGGTTTATCCAAAACTGCCATCATGTTTTCCATACCCCGAATTTCGTAACGAATGCCACAGAGAGGTTGCAAAATCCAGATCACTACCTTATTCCACAGACCGATAAAGCGATAGCGGTTCTCAGGATTTAGGAAAGGAAAAACGAGAATACAGAGTACCGACCAGATCGGCGTGAATATTAGCAGGAAGAGCGTAAATAGGGCTGAGCGAATAAAAATCATATTTCTATTAAACCTTATCTTGCAGGAGTGCGGTCGCAAATGCCATCAAATCTGCATGAATCTGTGTCCCCTCAGGGAGGCCACCCTTTTCCAAAGTTTTATTACCTTTGCCGGTTAAGACTAAATGCGGGCTAGCACCTAAGGCGATGCCCGCTAGAAGGTCGCGCAAGGAATCGCCAACAATCGGTACCCCTAATAAAGGGCTGTCGCTCTGATTTTTTTTATAACGTAGTGCAATTTCTTTCATCATTCCCGGCAAAGGCTTGCGGCAATCGCATGCATTGGCATCGGTATGTGGGCAAAAGAAAATACTGTCGATATGGCCACCCAAGGGTTTGAGGAGTCTATCCATCTTGGAATGCATGGCATGGAGATCATTAATGTTGAAATATCCTCGTGCCAAACCAGACTGGTTCGTCGCTACAGCAATTTGATAGCCAGCTTGATTGAGTAGTGCAATTGCCTCAAGGCTGCCAGGCAGTGGAACCCACTCATCGCTCGACTTCACATAATCATCTCGATCTTCATTGATCACACCATCGCGATCCAGGATGATGAGTTTAGAGGAGCTGATGCTCATGCTAATTTGCCGAGATCGGCAATGAGATTCATTTTCTGGTGAAGTTGTTGCAGGAGAGCTAGTCGGTTATCACGTAGCTCTGGATTTGGATCCATCACCATCACATCAGCAAAGAATTGATCAATCGGGGCGCTGAGAGCCACGAGTGCCTTCAATAGATCTACGAACTGACGCTGCTCATAGGCGGTACTCAGTGTTGGGGTGAGTTTCTCAAGCGCCTGATGGAGGGCGATTTCAGCAGGAACTTGTAAGAGCTTGCTGGAACAAGCTGCCGGTATAGTAGTTACATTCTTTTTGAGAATATTACTGATGCGTTTATTGGCAGCTGCTAACTGAGCAGCTTCCGCTAAGGCATTAAATTCACGCAATGCAGATAAGCGATCAATTAAATCATTGAGTTGATCGGGTGACTGACTTAATACAGCCTCAATCTCTTCGGTGGTAAATGGCTTGCCAGCAACTGATTGGTCGCGTAAGTAAGCACGTAGACGATCAATGATGAAGGCGTAAATATCTTCGCCCTTAGCTTTTTCTTGAACATCTTTTTGCGGAAATTGTTTGCGAGCCAGATCAATTAACTCAGGCAGGCTCAGGCTTAGATTCTTTTCCAGTAAGAGTCGGCAAATACCTAAAGCGTGACGACGCAGGGCATATGGATCTTTGTCACCTGTCGGTGCAAGACCAACACCCCAAATGCCGACCAATGTCTCTAGCTTGTCTGCAATAGCGAGAATGGTGCCGATTTGAGTTTGTGGCAGCGCATCACCAGCAAAGCGGGGCATGTAGTGTTCGCTGCAAGCGGACGCAACTTCGGTATCTTCGCCATCATGCGTTGCATAGTAGCGACCCATGATGCCTTGAAGCTCTGGGAACTCGCCAACCATATCGGTTAGTAAATCGGTTTTAGCAATTTCAGCGGCGCGACTGGCTAAGGGCTCATTAGCTGATAAGGCTTTGGCAATACCTACTGCAATTCCTTGAACGCGCTTAGTGCGATCCAATTGATTGCCAAGCTGATTGTGATAAACCACTTTTCCAAGATCAGCTACACGGGATGCTAACGGGCGCTTTTGATCTTGTTGGAAGAAAAAGCGCGCATCGGATAGGCGCGGGCGTACCACACGTTCGTTACCAGAAATAATCGCTTCTGGCTTATCAGTCTCGATATTAGAAACAATGAGGAAGCGATTGCGTAACTTGCCTTGCTTATCAGTCAATGCAAAGTATTTTTGATTGGTCTGCATCGTCAGAATCAAGCACTCTTGAGGAACCTCCAAGAACTCTTGATCAAAATGACATTCATAAATTGCTGGCCACTCAACCAAAGCGGTTACTTCATCCAATAGGCTATCTGGCATTAACACTAAATCAGTACCAGCAGCTTTTAATAATGCAGATTCGATAAATGCACGACGCTTATCAAAGCTTGGCAATACTTTGGCATTAGTGCTGAGATCGGATTCATACTGATCTGCGGAGGCGATCGTAATAAGACCAGGAGCTAAAAAGCGATGACCTTCAGTTTGATTGGCTGCGTCAATTCCTAGTGCGCTGATATTAAGAACTTGTTTGCCATGCAGGGCAATGATGCGGTGTGCTGGTCGAGCAAACTCAACGTCTGCTAATTCACTATTTTTTTGTAGCACTTGATAGTGCATCATTTTGGCGATGGGTAATTTGCTGAGTGTTTGCTCAAGCGCTTGTTGGGCAGTCTGCTCTAATGCTGCGCCTTTAGCGACGACATTGAGATATAGCGCTTCATTTTTCCCTTCACCTGATTTTTCCAGGGTGGAGAGATTGATATCAGCGTAACCTAAAGAGGCTAATTTCTTTTGTAGGGGTGCAGTAGCTTTGCCTTCTGCATCAAAAGCAATGCTGGTTGGCAGTAATTTTTCGCGTACTGGATAGTCTGGCGCTTGGCTCAAGACATTCGTAACCTGAACAGCAAGGCGGCGCGGTGTAGCGAAGCCAGTAGCAACAGAATTTTCACTTAAGAGGCCAGCGGACTTCAGTGTGGAATAAATACCATCACTGAAGGCGTCACCTAAGCGGCGTAATGATTTTGGTGGCAACTCTTCTGTAAATACTTCAATCAGAAGATTGTCTGATTGAGAGAGGGAATTCGGTGTACTCATAATTAGATCGAGCTGATTAGGCTTTGGATTGACGTTCGCACATCGGGAAACCTAACTTCTCGCGAGACTCAAAGTAAGCCTGCGCTACTGCACGAGATAGGTTACGGATGCGTCCGATATAAGCAGCACGCTCAGTCACTGAAATAGCGCCGCGCGCATCCAGTAAGTTAAAGGTGTGTCCAGCCTTGAGTACCATTTCGTAAGCGGGTAAGGCTAAAGGTACTTCCATCAAACGCTTGGCTTCACTCTCGTAATTGGCGAAGTTTGCAAACAAGAGGTCGGTATTGGAGTGTTCAAAGTTGTAGCAAGATTGCTCTACTTCATTCTGGTGATACACATCACCATAAGAGATGCCGTCGGCCCAAACGAGGTCATATACGTTGGAGCAATTTTGGATGTACATCGCTAAGCGCTCAATGCCGTAGGTGATTTCGCCTAAAACAGGTTTGCAATCAATGCCACCCACTTGCTGGAAATAAGTGAACTGAGTTACTTCCATACCGTTAAGCCAAACTTCCCATCCTAAGCCCCACGCACCCAGGGTTGGGTTTTCCCAATCGTCCTCAACAAAGCGGACGTCGTTTTTTTGAAGATCAAGGCCTAAGGCAGCAAGCGAGCCCAAGTAGAGCTCAAGAATATTTTCTGGCGCTGGTTTAAGCACCACCTGGTACTGGTAGTAGTGCTGCAAACGGTTTGGATTTTCTCCATAGCGACCATCTTTTGGTCTACGTGAAGGTTGGACGTAAGCCGCTTTCCATGGCTCAGGGCCAATGGCCCTCAAGAAAGTGGCTGTATGAGATGTACCGGCACCGACCTCAAGGTCAATAGGTTGCAATAGGGCGCAACCTTGTTGGTCCCAGTAATCTTGGAGTTTGAGAATGATTTGCTGAAAAGTAAGCATGATTTACCTGGCTAAGCCTTTGATTTTACATGGCTAAGCAGGTGAACTATGAAATCGCGATTAGTTTCGTTTATGACGAATCAGACCCAGTATGAGCAAGAGGCAAGAAAGACCCAAAATGGGGGCATTTCCCCAAATGACATAAGGGGTTTTGCCAGAGTAGGCTTGAATCTTCAGGCTGAGCGTGCCTTGGGTAAATTCGCCAAGCTGAGATAGTACTTTCCCGTCTGGACCAAGGGCTGCTGTAATGCCCGTATTTGTCGCACGTAGCGCTGGGAGGCCCGTCTCTAGGGATCGTAGCTGGGATAGTCTTAATTGCTGCGCTGGTGCTTGAGAGTCCCCAAACCAAGCCAGATTAGTCATATTGATCAACAAGTTAACAGGTTTACTGCTCTGATCAATTCGGGACGCTAGCTCCCCGCCAAAGACGTCCTCATAGCAAATCGTGATTGCTGCATGAATTGATTCCTTCCCGGAACGAATGATGGTGAAGGGGGCTTGATCTAATGTGCCGCGTGCAAAGTCGCTCATAGGAACATGGAAAGCATTCACGAACCAATGAAAGCCAGGCGGAATAAATTCACCAAAGGGTACCAAGTGGGATTTGTCATATTGATAGCTTGGAGCATTAGGAGAAAGTCCAAGAGCCCGGTTGGTGTACTTCGGATTACTAGAGCCAGCCACCTCTCCAATCAAACCAAGCAAAACATTGCTAGAGGTATTCGTGGAAAACTGTTGGAGAGATCCCAGTAATCCAGTTGGAAGATTGCTTTGTGGCCAAGGATATGCGGTCTCTGGAGTAATGATGAGATCAGCCGATTGACTCTCAATAGCATTGGTATAAAAACTAAACTGGTCTTCAATAGATTTGGGGTTGAACTTGAGGCTTTGCTCAAAATTACCTTGAATTAAACGCACACTGAGTGGCTCGCCAATTGGGCTTGTGAAAGTCCACAAGCTCGCGAGTTGTGCAAGTGCAATCGTAGAAATAATGCAAGCACTGCTAAAGAACATATTTTTCTTTAACTGACTGATTTCCCAAGAGACCCACACCACTAAAAATGTGCAGGCTAGGCCACCGAAGAATGGCGCCACCGGTGCGAAGGGGCCGTTGAATTGGGCTTCAGCAAGCCCCATCCAAGGAAAGCCAGTTAAGACTACGCTACGAAGGTATTCAATTAGCACCCAAGATGCTGCTAGCACCAAGCCTGTTAAGTACTTGCGTCTAGGTAAACAGAGAGCGAGGGAGGCGCAGGAGAAAAATAAAGCCATTCCTGCTGCTAGTAAGAAAACAGCTAAACCAGAAGCGGCTGCATGCATACCACCGACATCATGCAGGCTAATATAGATCCACCATAAGCCCAGAACAAAGTAGCCTAGACCAAAAGACATTCCAGAGATAAATTGATTTTTAATGGACGGTCTTGCTTGCTGGCTCATCCGCCACCAAATCAAACTCAGAATCGGGATTTGTATCCAGCCACCATAAGTTAGCTCAGCAGCAGCGGCTAGCAAGGCTCCCAGAAAAAATAGCAGCAACACATTGATGCCATTACCAAACCTGGTTGATTGCTGATCAATCAAATTAATTCTCAGGGAAGTTTTTTAGGGAGTTGTCTTGCGAGCAGAATATGTATCTGTCTTGGGTCGGCGCGCTGAACCTCAAATTCAATTCCGTCAATCTCAATCAGTTCACCCATCTTCGGTACTCGACCAAGATGTTGAATGACTAAGCCGGCAATAGTTTCAATATCTTCATCGTGGAATTGAGTGCCTAGAGCCTCATTAAATTGCTCTAACTCCGTAATGCCTTTGACACGAATATCGCCATTATCTAAAGAGATTAGATTGTCTGCTTCTTCGTCAATATCATGCTCATCTTCAATATCACCAACAATTTGCTCAAGCACGTCTTCAATCGTGATCACTCCAGCTACGCCGCTGTATTCATCTACAACAATCGCTAAGTGATTTCGGTTGTCTTTGAAGTCGCGCAGTAAAACGCTCAAACGTTTAGATTCTGGAATGAAAACTGCGGGGCGGAGCCAATCGCGTACCTGAAAATCTTTTTCAGAGGAGTGACGCAATAAGTCTTTTGCTAGCAAGGTGCCAATGACATTGTCGCGACTACCTTCAAACACTGGAAAGCGTGAGTGGGCTGCAGTAATTACACTCTGGATAATTTCAGGCAGTGATTGGTTGATATCAATCCAATCAATCTGAGCTCTAGGAATCAAAATATCGCGAGCACACAGTTGCCCCACTTGGAATACACCCTCGATCATGGAGAGGGCATCCGCATCAATCAAGCCCTCGGACTGTGCTTCTCTGAGGGTCTCAATGAGTTCTTGGCGACGTTCTGCTGGGCTGGTTGGCTGTGGCGTTAAAAAATCGGCCAAGCGTTCTAAAAGGGATTTATTGGGGTCAGGCATGTAATAAGAATATCGTAAAAATATGTAAATTCAGTGAACGAGGTGTTGAGGATGCTTTAAACGGGTGCGTAAGGGTTTCTAAAACCCAAGGATTTGAGAATAGCGATTTCCTTACTCTCCATTTTGCTTGCTTCAGCATTGCTCTCATGGTCAAGTCCTTGGGCATGCAAGCATCCATGAATAATGAGGTGAGCTAAGTGAGCCTGAGCAGTCTTAGCTTGTTCCCTCGCCTCTTTTTGAATTACGGGCAGGCAAAAAATAATATCGGCAGTCAATGTCTTTTTAGTTAGCTCATATGGAAAGGTGAGCACATTGGTCGCGTAATCTTTGTTCCGAAAAGCAAAATTCAACTTTTTACCCTCAGCAGCATTAACGAAGCGCAAGGTGACGAGGCCGCTCAGGTGGGTGCTGGCTTTCACCCATTTTTTAATTGCTGCTAAAGAGGCAATCGTAAGCACTTTATCTTCAATGGGAGCACTAGCAAATTGAATATCAATTTCCAATTTAGAGGAAGTCGCTTGCTTGATTGCCATCTTAATGGGTATAGGTTGAAGCGAGTTCGCTAATAAGCTCACCACGGAGAGTGTAGTTAAGCACTTCAGTAATGCGTATGTCTACCATTTCACCTATGAGTGATTCAATATCTTTATTTGGTGCAGCAAAGTGAATCACGCGATTGTTGGCAGCGCGACCTTGTAGATTTACACCATCTTTTGCTAGGCCTTCAACGAGTACTCGCTCAGTATTGCCCAACATGTTTTTACTAATTTGATTTGCTTGTGACTCCACTAGGGCAAGCAATGTTTGTAGTCGCTTGAGTTTGACCTCATAAGGCGTGTCATCGCTCAGATTGGCAGCGGGTGTACCGGGACGTGCGCTGAAAATAAAGCAAAAGCTGTTATCAAAATTGAGCTCTTCCACCATCTTCAAGAGCCTTGCAAAATCCTC
This sequence comes from Polynucleobacter sp. AM-7D1, assembly GCF_018688455.1. Classification (NCBI taxonomy): domain Bacteria; kingdom Pseudomonadati; phylum Pseudomonadota; class Betaproteobacteria; order Burkholderiales; family Burkholderiaceae; genus Polynucleobacter; species Polynucleobacter sp. AM-7D1. The sequence goes on along the minus strand of NZ_CP061319.1, from coordinate 1,724,572 downwards.
ATCGGTCTCGCCTGGAAAGCCCACAATGAAGTCGCTAGAGAGCGTCAAGTCGGGCCTCACTGCGCGCATCTTGCGAATAATGCTTTTGTATTCTAGAGCGGTATAGCCACGTTTCATGGCGGATAAAACCGAGTCAGATGCGTGTTGTACTGGAAGATGTAAATGACTCACCAACTTGGGAACTTTGGCATAGACATCAATTAAGCGCTGGGTAAATTCTTTGGGATGGCTAGTGGTAAAGCGAATTCTTTCAACACCTGGAATCTCTGCAACGTATTCAATCAAGAGTGCAAAGTCTGCGATTTCTTCTGTATCACCCATTTTGCCCAAATAGGCGTTAACGTTTTGACCGAGCAGCACAATTTCTTTTACGCCTTGCGCAGCCAGGCCTGCTACTTCAGTTAATACATCATCAAACGGACGCGATACTTCTTCGCCACGAGTGTAAGGAACAACGCAATAGCTGCAATACTTTGAGCAACCCTCCATGATGGAGACGTAAGCAGAACCACGAGTTTGGCGCGAGGCAGGTAGGTGGTCAAACTTTTCTATCTCCGGGAAAGAAATATCTACCTGAGATCTACCGGTTTCGCGACGTTGAGCGATCAGATCAGATAGGCGATGTAATGTTTGCGGACCAAAGACGACATCAACATAAGGCGCCCTGCTAATAATTTGTTGACCTTCTTGACTGGCAACGCAACCTCCAACACCAATTAATAAATCGGGTTTGGTTTTTTTGAGTTCACGCAAGCGACCTAAATCGGAAAATACTTTATCTTCTGCTTTTTCACGAATAGAGCAGGTGTTCAGTAGAACGACATCTGCATCTTCAGGCGTGTCAGTCATGACCATGCCCTCATCGGCATGTAGGAGATCGGCCATCTTTCCCGAGTCATACTCGTTCATTTGACAGCCGAAGGTTTTGATATAGAGCTTTTTCATACGCCGTTCTCAGGTTTATAACTGGGGGCCAAGCTCAAATTTTACAAAAAACAAATTACAGCAAGCGCAGAGCCAAAATAGCAACAATCGTTGGAGGTAATGCGCCTAGGAAGAGATACAGCGCAGAAACCGCGCCATTCGGGAAGTGGCTACGTAAGATCGCCAAACCAGCTGGGTTAGGTGCGTTAGCAATCACGGTTAAGCCGCCACCAGCTACCGCGCCACCAACCAAAGCCAGCTTGAACTCTGGAGAGGTTCCAGTGACAAGGGAGCCAAGATAAGTCAGCGCCGCGTTATCAGTAATCGCAGTAAGCGCTGTCGCTCCATAGAAGACCGCGGTTGGACTCATCTTCTCCAGGAGTGGTTGCAGCCACCAACCTTGTAGGGCGCCTAAGACTACCAAGCCGGCAAGGAAGAATCCAACTAATAAGGCCTCACGCAAAATCAATGGGCTTTGATGTTTTGGATAAGCAGTGGTGTAGCCAATAAAGAATAACAAGAGCCACATGAAAATAACTGGGTCATGTGCGAAGTAAACAATGCCCGCTAAGAACAGCAAATGAACTGAAGTAACGGTGAACGGAATTTTTTCAGGAATCTTTTTCTCTTCTGGTTCAACGAGCTGGCGGTGGAACAACAGCGTCAGGATTAGTGAGTTGACAAAGATCGCAGCACTACATGCCAGGCCAAAGTTGAAGAACATGAAACTGCTTGACCAACCCCAGGTAGAAGCTACCATCAGTACGGGCGGCGCAGCAAAATTGGTCAGAGTGCCACCAATCGAGACGTTGACGAAAAGTACCCCTAAGGTTCCAAAGAGTAAGGGGGTTGAGCATTTATGTTTGTAAACCAAATCACGTAATAAGAAGGCTGCAAGAGTCATCGCTGCTGGCTCAGTAATAAATGAACCTAGCAATGGTGTTAAGAACAAGGTGAGGAAGTACAGCATGGGGGCTTCGCGAGTTCGTAAAGCCACATGTAAAAACTTGCCCAAGCTATAAAGAAGGTGGGTTGCAAAAGTCAGGATAGGCTTGCTACCCGCAGCCACCATGATAGCGAATACAAAAAGCGGCTCTGTGAAATTACGCTTGCTTGCGTATTCTCTGGCGCTATCAAGGCCAGTCGTAAAACCGATATAAATTAGTAGTACTGCTGCCCAGAAACCAAAGACAATTTCTACTTCGCCAAGTAGGTGCCATAAGCCCGAATGCAGGCGAGACTTTTTCGCTAGAGTTTCAAAATAGGAAGTGCTAAAGGTGTGCAGTACTGCTATCGCAAAAATAATACTGGCACCGAGTTCTGTAGGGGTAAAGTTCATGGGAAGATATTATCAGACTGTAGTTTTAACTAATTCGATTTTTGTTTAACTGCCATTAATCACTATCTGTATAGGGGTAAATATGAGTTTAATTCTGGGTTATGAGGATTTAATCGCCAATGCGATGGCTCAGATTGAAACGGTGCCCTTGGATCAGGCCGAAACCCTGCTTGATGATGAAAATACTGTTTTTGTCGACATTCGGGATGTTCGGGAATTAGAGCGCGAAGGCATGATTCCCGGTGCTTTTCATGCTCCCCGGGGGATGCTGGAGTTTTGGGTGGATCCTAAAAGCCCCTATTTCAAGCCGATTTTTGGTGAGGGTAAGCGTTTAGTGCTTTATTGCGCCTCGGCTTGGAGGTCCTCCTTGGCCACCGAAACCCTTCAAAAAATGGGAGTTCCCCGTGTTTGCCACTTAGAGGGCGGTTTTGGCGCCTGGAAAAAGGCCGGACTTACCGTGGCTGAAAAGCACCCAAAACCCCATTCTGCCTAGTCCACCCCATTTTGAGCCTTGAAATGCTGGATTTTGACCCCATCTAGGGTCAATCTAGTTGATTGGTATTCATTAAGGGGGTAGCTATATGACTGTTGCTAGTAAAGAGACTTTGGGCTTTCAGGCCGAAGTAAAGCAATTATTGCAGTTGATGATTCATTCCTTGTACTCCAACAAGGAAATTTTTCTTCGTGAGTTAATTTCTAATTCGTCTGATGCTTCAGACAAGCTCCGCTTTGAGGGGATTGAGCATCCAGATTGGTATGGTGATGATCCTGATTTAAAGATCAAGGTCAGTTTTGATAAGGCCGCTAGAACCGTCACTATTTCTGATAATGGCATTGGCATGAGTCGAGATGAGGTGATTGCCAATCTAGGAACGATAGCTCGATCCGGAACGAAAGAATTTTTCTCAAAACTCTCTGGCGATCAGCAAAAAGATGCAGCTTTGATTGGTCAGTTTGGTGTTGGTTTTTATTCAGCATTTATTGTTGCCGATCGCATTACTGTAGAAACTCGTCGAGCTGGTTTGCCAGCTGCTGACGGTGTGCGCTGGGAATCTGATGGTTCAGGTGAGTTCACTGTAGAAAGTATCGATCGCCCACAACGCGGCACTTCTATCACTATGCATTTGCGCGATGGTGAAGATGACTTCCTTTCTACGCACAAGCTGAAGTCAATTATTCGCAAATATTCCGATCACATCTCTTTGCCTATTCAGATGAATAAAGAAGAGTGGGATGCAGATAAAAAAGAGCAGGTAATCAAGGATGAGCTTGAGAGTATTAATCAGTCCAGTGCTTTATGGGCGCGCTCCAAATCAGAAATTACCGAAGAGCAATACAACGAGTTCTACAAGCATCTATCCCATGATTATGAAAACCCACTCTGCTATTCATTAAATCGGGTAGAGGGCCGTAGCGAATTTACACAACTGTTGTATGTTCCAGCGCGGGCACCATTTGATTTGTGGGATCGTAATAAACATGGTGGAATCAAGTTGTATGTAAAGCGAGTATTCATCATGGATGATGCTGAGCAACTGATGCCTATGTATCTACGTTTTGTTACTGGTGTGATTGACTCAACAGATTTGCCATTGAATGTCTCTCGTGAAATTCTGCAAGAGTCGCGTGATGTGAAGGTTATTCGGGAGAGTTCAACTAAGCGTGTGCTGAGCATGCTGGAAGAGTTGGCTAATAGCGATGATGAGGCCAAAAAAGAAAAGTACCGCACTTTCTGGGCGCAGTTTGGACAAGTACTGAAAGAGGGTGTTGGCGAAGATCAAGTGAACCAAGAGCGCATTTTGAAACTCTTGCGTTTTGCAAGTACGCACTCTGACTCAGTTGAGCAAACAGTTTCATTGGCAGACTACATATCCAGAATGAAAGAAGGTCAGGACAAAATTTATTATGTCACTGGCGATTCATTTAACGCTGCCAAGAACAGCCCCCACTTAGAAATCTTCCGCAAGAAGGGCGTTGAAGTTTTGCTACTTTCTGACCGTGTGGATGAATGGATGCTTTCTTTCTTTACAGAGTTTGATGGCAAGCACATGACTTCAGTAGCTAAGGGCGGACTTGATCTGGGCAATCTTAGTGATGAGAATGAAAAGAAAGAGCATGAAGAAACTGAAAAGAATTTCAAGGATCTGCTCGATCGTATGAAAGCTGCCTTGGAAGACAAGGTCAAGGATGTGCGTGTCACTTTCCGCTTGACTGACTCTCCAGCATGTTTAGTTTCTGATGAGAATGAGCTCTCCGGTAATTTATTACGGATGCTCAAGGCTGCAGGACAGCAAGCGCCAGACACAAAACCCATTCTCGAAATCAATCCTGAGCATCCTTTGCTCCTCAAGTTGAAATCAGATAACCAGCATTTTGATGAGTGGACGCAAGTCTTGTTTGATCAAGCGCTCTTGGCAGAAGGTGGTCAATTAAATGATCCTGCTGCTTATGTAAAACGGATTAATCAATTGCTGTTAAGTTAAGTCTATAACTGAGGCTTTAAAAGAAAAACCCGACTTGCGAATAACAAGTCGGGTTTTTTATTAACTACTCTAAATCTACAGCACTACCAATGCGAATGATGTCGGATTAGTTTGGTGCTTTAGCTGGTTGATTATTTTTGCCAGCGTTGTAACCAGAGTTGTATTCAGATGCTTGCTCTTTTTTGTAGGCATCGTATACATAGCCAGATGCTGCACCAACCGCAGCGCCACCAACTGCACCCCAGATTGGGTTGCCGTGAAAAATAGCCGTACCAACTGCACCTGCAGCTGCGCCGATACTAGCGCCAGATAAGGTACGTTGTTCTGTGTTGCTCATATTCGAGCAACCTGCGATTGCTAGGGTTGCAGCAGTAATAGCGATAATTTTTTTCATATCAACTGTTCCTTATGTCTATAGATTAAATATGCTGAGTAGCTTGGATTATTTTTTGGCGCAAGGAAAGCGTGATGCCAAGAAGCCCAAGAAAACGCCGGCTGCCGGTTTGTCTGCGGCCTGTTGGTTAGCATCAGCAAATTTTACAAACTCACCAATAACCTCATCACGGGCCGGAGCTGGTTGCTTAACGCAAATGTAAGGCTTGGCACGTTGTGGGTGACGTGTGGCTAAGTAAGTGTCATAAATAGCTGTGGTGTAACCAATGCAAAAGCTGCGGGATTCTGGGCTAGCTGGTAATTTGCAAACTTTTGCCAGTTCTTGTGTGCTCAGAACAGGAATTTTCTCCTGTGCTTGTGCCAAGCCAGAAAAAGCAGCCAAAATAGCCAAAATTGATAAAACTTTTTTCATGGGTTCTCCCTCGAGTGTATATATTTTGATAATAAACCATGTTGCAGCGCATAAATTGCACTAAATGAGTGCAATCCCAGAAAAATGTGCCCTATATATTCCCCATAATGATGCACAAAATATCAGGGAGGTGCTTCAATGGAAGTCTTGAAATCAGGCAGTGATGTCCTATTTATATTGCTCGGCGCCATTATGGTTTTGGCAATGCACGCAGGGTTTGCTTTTTTAGAGCTCGGTACAGTTCGTAAAAAGAACCAAGTCAATGCTTTAGTCAAAATCTTGGTCGACTTTGCTGTTTCGACAATCGCTTATTTCTTTATTGGTTACAGCATTGCTTATGGCGTGAACTTTTTCTCAGGCGCAGAATTATTAGCCGAGAAAAATGGCTATGAGCTAGTTAAATTCTTTTTCTTATTGACCTTTGCTGCTGCAATTCCAGCCATTATTTCTGGTGGTATTGCAGAGCGGGCTAAATTTAATCCGCAATTAATTGCAACCTTTGTCTTGGTGGGCTTTGTCTATCCATTCTTTGAGGGCATTGCATGGAATCAGCACTACGGCATTCAGGCTTGGATTAAGGGGTTGACTGGCGAAGAGTTCCATGATTTTGCGGGCTCGATCGTGGTCCACGCAGTAGGAGGATGGATTGCATTGCCGGCGATTATTTTGCTGGGTGCGCGTCGTGGACGTTACACCAAAGAAGGTCATATTGCTGCACACCCACCCTCAAGCATTCCTTTCTTGGCTTTGGGCGCTTGGATTTTGGCGGTAGGTTGGTTTGGCTTTAACGTGATGAGTGCGCAGACCATTGATAAGGTCAGTGGCTTGGTAGCGATGAACTCTTTGATGGCAATGGTTGGCGGTACTTTAGCTGCATGGGTGATTGGTCGAAATGATCCTGGCTTTACTTACAACGGCCCCCTAGCTGGTTTAGTGGCAGTCTGCGCTGGATCAGACTTAATGCATCCATTGGGCGCATTAGTCGTGGGCTTAATTGCTGGCGGTCTATTTGTATATATGTTCACCTTAGTGCAAAACCGCTGGAAGATTGACGATGTATTAGGCGTTTGGCCATTACATGGCTTGTGTGGTTTGTGGGGCGGTTTAGCGGCTGGTATTTTTGGAAGTAAGGCGCTTGGTGGGATGGGTGGCGTTACCTTCTTAGGGCAATTCATTGGCAGCTTCCTGGGTGTGGCAATCGCTTTGATAGGGGGTATCGTGGTTTACGGCCTCTTGAAAGCATTCTTGGGTATCCGTATGTCACATGAAGAAGAATATGACGGTGCTGATTTGAGTATTCACCGTATTTCTTCTACGCCAGACCGAGAGCCTAACTGGTAGGCTTTCATAAATATAGCCATTACCTATAATGGGTCATGGCTATATTTGAACTAGACGGAAATGCCCCCCAGTTAGCTGAGGGGGCTTGGGTTGCCGAGAGCGCTGAAGTAATCGGCATGGTTGAGCTCCAAAAAAATGCGAGCGTTTGGCCTCAGGTAGTAGTACGCGGGGACAACGACCATATTCAGATTGGTGAGGGTAGTAATGTGCAGGATGCTTCTGTCTTGCATACTGACCCAGGCTATCCCTTAGTCATTGGCAAACACGTGACTGTTGGTCATAAAGTGATGCTGCATGGTTGTCAGATTGGTGACGGCAGTTTGATTGGTATTGGCGCAGTTATTTTGAATGGCGCCAAAATTGGTAAGAACTGTCTTGTGGGTGCAGGCGCTTTAATCACCGAGGGAAAAGAGTTTCCAGATGGTTCGATGATTTTGGGCACGCCCGCAAAAGTGGTGAAGTCACTCAGTCCAGAGCAAATTGCAGGCATTAACGATATCGCAGGACGCTATGTGCAAAATGCTCTGCGGTATCAAGCGACACTACGCAAGATTGCGTAATTAAGACTTTTCCCGTGATCTACGTATTTAACGTTCTCTTCCCCGTATTTGCACTCATCTCATTGGGCTACTTAAGTGGCAAAAGTGGTAAGTTGGGCGCTAATGCATCTATTGAGCTCAATCGATTTGTTATCTGGCTTGCGTTACCCGCCCAGCTCTTTAACTTCGCAGCGAATAGTGGTTGGGAGACACTCTGGCAGCCTGGATTTATTGCTGCTTTTTTAATTAGTGCCTTGATTGTTTTTGTTCTCGCACTCAGCCTCTATTGGTATCAAGGGCGCGACTTGGCAGCAGCAAGCTTTGCTGGTTTGAGTGCCTCTTATTCGAATACCGGTTACATGGGTATACCGTTATGTTTATTAGCGCTTGGTCAAGATGGTCTAGCGCCTGCCATCATTGCTACTTTCCTGGTGTTTATTCTGTTTGCATTGGCGACGATTCTCATTGAGATCGACATGTTGTCGCATAAAAAGTCTCATGAAATAGTTTGGAGTGTGCTGAAATCCTTGGCCTCTAATCCGCTCTTGGTGTCACCTGTATTAGGTCTAGCATGGGCTGCTTCTGGTTGGGTGATTTACGATCCATTGGCGCAAGTGCTTTCATTTTTGGCGGCAGCAGCAACCCCTTGCGCGTTGGTATCAATCGGATTATTTCTGATTCGTAAAGATGAAAATGCTTCGAGCAAAGTTTGGGGTATTAGCTTTGGCAAGCTGATTATTCAGCCAATCATTGCCTGGTTAATTGCTGGCCCTCTTTTGGAATTGCCTACGCTATGGGTCAATGCTGCGGTGATATTAGCGGCCATGCCAACTGGCACAGGACCATATATGCTGGCTCAGTACTACATGGCAGATGGCAGAGTCATTTCTCGTGTAGTGCTTGTTACTACTGTTGGATCACTACTGACCCTCTCGCTATTCCTTTGGTGGAATAGAGGGGTTTAATCCCTCCGCATCAATTTGTTTTTCCCAGGCCGCATCAATGAAAGCCGGTAGGGTCATACATTCATCAAATATCTTCATAAGTGTCGGGTAGGTTTTCATATTCAATTTAGCGCTGAGCGCATTAAAGATCTGCGGGACAAGGCAAGCATCAATCAAGCCCGGTTGATCTCCAAAAGAAAAGCGACCTACTCTAGAATCTGAACTTAATTGTTTCTCTAGGTTCTCTAAACCCAGCATCATCCAATGCCGACTCCACATATCTTTGTTCTCAGCACTAACACCTAAGTTTTTCATTAAGTAGCGCAGTACTCTCAAATTGCCAATAGGATGAACATCGATAGCGATATCCATTGCTAAAGCGCGCACCCAAGCCCGATCGATTGCATGCTTAGGGAGTAGTGGTGGGTTGGGATACGTTTCTTCAAGATACTCAATGATGGCTAGCGATTGATGAATAGCATGATCACCTTCAATTAAAAGAGGCACTAGGCGAGTAGGGTTTTTAGCAGTGTATTCAGCGCTAGTGTGTTCGCCACCATTCTTGAGAAGATGAATTGGAATGATTTGATGATCGATCCCTTTTAAATTGAGGGCAATGCGCACTCTAAAAGCTGCTGAGCTACGCCAAAAACTATAAAGTTGGGTTTTCATAAGAATTTCCTGTGATCGTAAGTCTCAGTATATTCAGGACTTCATTGCTCGTCTCACTCGAGTGCTTTAGACTCAATGTCATGGATCAAATTAATTTCTGGATTGGCATGATCGCCACAGTTGCCTTTGCTGTTACAGGGGTTTTAGCAATTTCCGATCGTGGCGTCGATTTATTTGGCGTTTTGGTTTTGGGTGTGATTACTGCAATTGGTGGCGGTACGATTCGTGACATGATTTTAGATGTCCCAGCTTTTTGGTCAATTTCGCAAATTTATATCTGGGTTGCTCTTGGTGCATGCGTGTTGACGTTTGTGGCGGAATCGTTTTTTACTCAACCGCAGATCTATCGGATGATGCTCTATATAGATGGTCTGGGTGCGGCTTTGTTTGGGATTCAAGGAGCGGATAAAGTCTGGAATCTTGGATTCGGTTTGCCGGTAGCACCTGTCATCTTGGGTGTGGTTACTGCTATTGGCGGTGGACTATTGCGAGATGTCTTGGCGGGTAGAAAAACTTTACTCATGTCTCATGAGTTATATGCTATTCCTGTGACTATTGGATGCACCCTCTATGTATTAGCGCTGAATTATTTTCCGCAATACACGCTAGAAGCTTCGGTCGTTTGCATGCTCGCTATATTTGGATTACGCGTAGCTGCCATTCATTGGGATCTACGCGTACCCAAATTATTTATTACTAATAAGCGCTAACTGCCCCATCGCTACGTGGGTCCCAGCCGCCACGCAAGGTTCCAGAGGGCTCTCGAATAATACAGCCCGCATGCCCTACAGTTTCATCAAAAGCATCTAGCATTTCAATTTCATGCCCAAGAGCATGGAGCTCTTTAGCAACCCACGGGTTAAAACGCGACTCGAGTTTTAAGCTATCGCTAGTTTGCCCCCAGGTTCGCCCTAATAACCAGCGAGGACGACTAATTGCATCTTGAGGATCAAGTCCATATGTGGCTGTGCGCGTAAAGACTGCGCATTGTGTTTGGGGTTGTCCATCGCCTCCCATCGTTCCATAAACCATGGAACGTCCGTCTTTAAATAAAGCCATGGCTGGATTTAATGTGTGGAACGGCTTGCGATAGGGCTCTAAGTGATTCAGTGTTTTAGGATCTAATGAAAAACTACAGCCACGATTTTGCCAATTGACGCCGGATTTCGGTAATACGATTCCTGCGCCAAATTCATGATAGATACTTTGAATGAAAGAAACGCAGTTGCCTTCACCATCGACTACGCCCATCCAAATCGTGTCGGCAGGGCCCTTACCTTGACCCCAAGGCAAAGCTTTTTCAGGATCAATATTTTTAGCGAGTTTTTTTAAGAATGCTGGCGCTAAGAAAGATTGTGCGTGCTTTGCCATATAAGCGGGATCAGTGACATATTGATCTCTGACTTTAAAAGCTTGCTTGGTGGCTTCAACACAATGGTGTACATACTCAGCGCTGTCTACTTTGAAGCGCTTTAAGTTGAGTTGATCCAAGATTCCCAAAATCATCAGCGACACGACACCTTGAGTTGGCGGAGTCATGTTGTAGACATTCCCTAGGCTGTGTTTTAACTCCAGTGGATCAATTAATTTTGCATGGTGACGATGTAGGTCGCTGAGTCTTAATGGGCTACCTAGCTCAGTGAGTTCTTTTGCTAATAGCTCTGCTAAGTCTCCGCGGTAATAATCCTCAGTTCCTTTGCGGGCAATTTGGCGCAAGGTCTTGGCTAGGCGATCTTGTTTAAAGATGCTGCCAACGGCAGGCGCTTGGCCGTTTACTAAAAAGGTATTTGCAAAACCTGGTATATCAATGAGCTCTGCACGCTTCTTGGCAGTTAAGCTTGATTGACTGTGGGTAACTGGCACACCAGCTTCTGCGTAGTAGATGGCATCTGCCAAGAGGCGGGAGAGCGGAAGCTTGCCGCGAAGACCTTGTTGAGAAAGTTTCTGCGCAGCGCCCCAACCAGAAATAGTGCCTGCAACAGTATTAGCTGCAACAGCGCCTCTAAATGGAATCGCTTTAGTAATGCCGCGCTCTGCGTACCAGTTTTTAGTGGCTAATCCTGCTGCGGCTCCGCAAGCATCAATACCCCCCATTGCTTTTCCGGGTGAATGCACGACCCAGAATGAGTCTCCACCAATCGAATTCATGTGGGGATAGACCACTGCAATCGTTGCAGCAGCGGCAATCATTGCCTCTAAAGCATTCCCACCCTCTTTAAGAACCCCTAAGGCTGACTCAGATGCAAGTGAGTGTGGCGCTACCGCCATTCCGCGAATACCCCATTTTGGTTGCATTATTTGTATATCTCCTATTGCAGGTTTGAGTTATTAATTTAGTAAAGGTAGTTTAGATTCTTGCAGACACCAAATTGAAGCATCAAATCCCATCATCCCAAAAAAAGTGCACTTTATGCACTGCATTAGGGAATGTACTGACCTTCTCTTGTTGAATATGCTCTACATTGGTTTGGTAGGAAAAAAATCATTTATTGCATTGCAATGCTGACAAGCCATTTCGGAAATCTTGATCTTCATCAACTTTTAACCATATGTGTGTAGTTAGTATTTTTTTAGGAGGAGTCAATTATGAAAACAAACCGTCGTAAGTTTCTCAGTACAGGAATTGGTGCAGGTGTTGTTGGGGCTACCTTGGGCGCTCCAGCCATTGTGCGAGCGCAATCATCACAAACCTTTAACTGGAAGATGACCAGCGCCTACCCAAAGGGTGCACCGTTTTATATGGACGGCCCAGGTAGTGCAACTGACTTAGCGAAACGGATTGGCGAAATGTCCAATGGCCGCTTAAAGATTCAAGTTTTCGGCGCTGGAGAATTGATTCCCGCATTTGAGGGTTTTGATGCTGTTCGCTCTGGTACGGTGGAGATGAATCATGCTAATAGTTATTTCTGGACCGGCAAAACATTTGCAGCTCAGTACTTTACAGCTGTGCCATTCGGCCTGAATTTCCAAGGGATGAATGGTTGGCTATATGACGGTGGCGGTATTGATCTCTGGAATGAAACCTATGCACCTTTTGGCATGATTGCAATGCCTTGCGGTAATACCGGTGTGCAAATGACTGGTTGGTTTAAAAAGAAAATTAATAGCGTCGCAGATCTAAAGGGTCTAAAAATGCGTATCCCTGGACTTGCTGGTAAGGTCTATGCCAAGTTGGGTGTTGATGTGAAAGTATTGCCAGGCGGTGAGATTTTCCCAGCGCTTGAGCGTGGCGTGATTGATGCAGCTGAATTCGTTGGCCCATTTCAAGACCGTCGTCTTGGATTGCAAAAAGCAGCTAAGTTCTACTACACCACTGGTTGGCATGAGCCAGCAACTACTTCTGAGCTTTTGATTAATAAAGCAGCTTGGGAAAAGCTACCTAAAGATCTTCAAGCGGTTGTGCAAAATGCATCTGCAGCTTGTAATGTTATTGGTGAGGCATGGTGTCAGCGTAACAATGCCGAGGCAATGAAAGATTTGGTTGAGAAGCAAGGCGTTACTGCTCTGCAATTGCCAGATTCAGTAGTAGCTGCGATGCGCACTGAAACGAAGAAGATTTTGGACGAGTCTGCCGCTGCTGATCCTATGACTAAAAAAGTACATGATTCTTATTTTGCCTTTAAGCGCAATTACGATTCCTGGGCTTCTTACAGCGAGGCAACCTACCACAGCAAAGTTCGCGGTTGATTTTTGTTTTAATCATTTAAGTTAGGAATATCAGTGCATCCTTTGTTATTAAAAATCGCATTGCGTATCGAAGGCTTAATTGATTTCACTGGCAAGGCCACGTCTTACGTGGCCTTGGCCATTGTGGGGTTAATAACAGTTAACGTTTTTTTACGCTACACCATGAGCATTGGTTCGGTGTGGGCACAAGAGCTTGAGTGGCATCTATTGGCGGCATTAATCTTATTCGGTATGAGTTATGCCTTGTTACGTGGGGATAATGTTCGGGTTGATTTGTTCTACGCCAATTACTCACCTAAGACAAAATATCGAGTAGATATTCTTTCTGCAGTCCTCACAATAATTGTGGCGCTGCTATTTATCTACTTGTCCTCATCATATGTTGTCCAGTCTTTCTCGATTGGAGAAATGTCGCCCGATCCAGGAGGCATTCCTTATCGTTGGATTGTGAAGGGATTAATTCCAATTGGCTTTGCTTTACTGGCTCTACAAGGCGTTGGGGAGCTCTGTCGGGTGATTCTGAATGGCTATAGCACCAAAGGAGGTCAGCATGTTTGATATGCATGTGATGGCCATTCTGATGCTGATAGGCTTTTTCATTTTATTGATGGTTGGGGTTCCAGTTGCCATTACTTTGGCAACAGTCGGATTCGTATTTGGATTTTTAGGATTCGGAACCTCCTTGTTTAACTTATTGCCAGCCAGAGTCTTTGGCATTGTGGCGGGTTATCAATGGCTTGCAATTCCCTTGTTTATTTTTATGGGAATCATGCTGGAAAAATCTCGGCTAGCAGATGATTTGCTTGATGTGATTGGGCACATAGCGGGCGGTGTTAAGGGCGGTATGGCGGTTGGAATTATCTTGTTCGGGGCTTTGATGGGTGCTACAACCGGCATTGTTGGTGCTACCGTCATCACCTTAGGCTTGTTGACCCTACCAACCTTAATACGACGTGGCTATAACAAGAGTATTGCCTGCGGTGCAATTTGCGCTTCTGGTACCTTGGGTCAAATTATTCCACCTAGTCTCATTTTAATTTTGCTCTCCGACATCATGCAGTTGTCGGTTGGTACTTTGTTTGCCGCTGCAGTAGGACCCGGGCTCATTTTGGTAGTGGTTTATATAGTCTTCATTTTGATTTTAGGTTGGCTTAAGCCTGACTTAATGCCACCTATTCCCAAGGAAGAGCGCAGCCGTGTTTCGGGTAAAGAACTCTGGGTGCGTTTTTGGAAAGTTGTGGTTCCACCAATTATGTTGGTGGTTGCAGTATTAGGCTCTATCGTTGGTGGTGTTGCTGCGCCAACCGAAGCTGCAGCGATGGGTGCCGTCGGATCAATTTTGGTAACTTTTTTATCTGGTCGCTTTAAGTGGGATATTTTGAAGCAAGTTGCAATAGACACTACCAAGATCAGCGCGTTAATGATGTTTATTTTAATTTGCGCACAAGTATTTGCCTTGTCCTTCAGGGGGCTTAACGGAGAAGAGCTTATCTCTGGGATGTTTGAGGTGATACCTGGCGGAATTAATAGCGATATTTGGTTCATGCTCTTGCTAATTTTTGTACTCGGCTTTTTTATTGAGTGGATTGAAATTAGTTATATTGCTGTGCCATTGTTCCTCCCCGTTCTTTTGGCGCAAGGTGCAGATCCTGTTTGGGTTGCAATGATGATCACCGTTTGCCTGCAATCATCATTCTTAACTCCCCCATTTGGTTGGGCACTCTTTTATCTCAAAGGGGTTGCTCCACCTGAGGTGAAGATTAGGGACTTATACATTGGTGTCTTGCCATTCCTGTTTATGCAGGGCGTAGCATTGTTCTTAGTTTTCTACTACCCACAAATTTCACTTTGGTTGCCTAAAGTAATTGGTTGGTAGAGAAGTAAATTAAAGAAAAGAGGGGGCTATGCCTCCTCTTTTTTTTGATCAAAATTTTTTATAACTTGATGGGGAGATACCCTAATTTCTATATTTGAGGGCTAATTTTCAAGTGATAATCTGCCCCTATAAAAAATTATTAGGAATGTTGTAGATGTCACGATCAACTAAGGTCGCCCCCATGACTGCTGAGGAGCGCAAAGTTATTTTTGCTTCGTCCTTGGGTACGGTTTTCGAATGGTATGACTTTTATTTATATGGTTCATTGGCTGCCATTATTGCCAAACAGTTTTTCTCAGGGCTAGACCAGGGTTCCGCTTTTATTTTTGCCTTGTTGGCTTTTGCTGCTGGCTTTATCGTCCGACCGTTTGGTGCTTTGGTATTTGGACGACTAGGAGATCTGATTGGTCGTAAGTACACCTTCCTAGTCACCATTTTGTTAATGGGTGTCTCAACCTTTGTTGTTGGCATCTTGCCAAATTACGATTCGATTGGTGTGGCTGCCCCAGTCATCCTCATCGCATTGCGGATGCTGCAGGGCTTGGCTTTGGGTGGCGAGTATGGTGGCGCCGCCACTTATGTTGCCGAGCATGCACCCCATGGTCGTCGCGGTGCATATACATCTTGGATTCAGACGACGGCTACTTTGGGTTTGTTTTTATCCCTGCTAGTGATCTTGGGTGCTCGTGAGCTAACGGGTTCTGATTTTGAGGTTTGGGGATGGCGTATTCCATTTGTCGTATCCATTGCATTACTTGGCATATCGATTTGGATTCGACTGTCCATGAACGAATCGCCTGCTTTCAAAAAAATGAAAGAGGAGGGTAAGTTATCTAAAGCGCCGCTGACAGAGTCGTTTGCCCAATGGAAGAATTTAAAGATTGTCCTCTTAGCCTTATTTGGCTTAGTGGCTGGTCAAGCAGTGGTGTGGTACACAGGTCAGTTCTATGCTTTGTTCTACCTTACTCAGGTGCTCAAAGTGGACTCCACAACAGCTAATCTATTAATCGCCGCCGCCTTAATCATTGGTACACCATTCTTTGTTATTTTTGGAACCTTGTCGGACATGATTGGGCGCAAGGTCATCATCATGGGAGGCCTGTTGCTAGCTGTAGTGACCTATATTCCGGGCACACCTGTTTCTGTATTTAATGCATTAACCCATTTCGCAAATCCCGCTTTAGAAAAGGCGATGGTTGCTGCGCCAGCAACGATTACTGCGGATTTGAGCGAATGTAGTTTCCAGTTCAATCCAACTGATACGGCTAAATTCACGAGTTCATGTGACATTGCTAAGCAGGTTATGGCATCTAACTCTGCCAGTTACAAAACAATTTCTGGTGCAGTGGGAAGTACTGCCATTATTAAAATTGGTGAAACTGAAATTCAGGCGTATTCAGCAAAGGGAATGACTTTAATAGAGAGTCAGTCGAGAGACGCAGATTTTAAAAATGCTATCCGTAATGCTCTTAATGATGCGGGCTATCCAGCAAAAGCTAATCCTGATGAAATCAGTTATGTGCCAGTTCTTTTGTTGTTAGCCTATTTAGTTATTTTGGTGACCATGGTGTATGGCCCTATTGCAGCCATGTTGGTCGAGATGTTCCCAACGCGCATTCGCTATACATCAATGTCCTTGCCCTACCATATTGGTAACGGCTGGTTTGGGGGATTGCTGCCAACAATATCATTTGCTCTCGTGGCTCAAAACGGAAATATTTACTATGGTCTTTGGTATCCGATCATCATTGCTGCCATTACATTGGTGATTGGTACTTTGTTTATTCGCGAGACAAAAGATGTTGATATTTATGCGAACGATTAGTTAATCTTTTACTCAGTCAAAAACCCGATCAGCTTATGGTCGGGTTTTTTATTGCCAACATTAATCCCAAAGATCTTTTTGATTCCCGCGCTGAAAGAGGGCTTTATTTTGGCTGGCTATCGAGGTAATTCTTTGTCCAGGTGTGAGATCAATCTTGGCGCCTGCTGCAAGGATTCCTGGTTTATTAACTCGTAAGTACCAGCCACTTTTCCCAGATTGCAGCATTGCCTTAGCTGCGCCTTTGTATTTCATCTTTGCGTTGAACTTAAAACATGGCTCTCTGAGTTTGACAACTGTAAATTCAAGTTCGCCAATGGACATCTTATCCCCCACAAATATTTCATCCTCAAGAAGTCCCTCGATCGTGAAGTTCTCGCCCATGGAGCCAATTGGGAGATTAACTATTTGTTTGGTTTCTCTGCTGAGTAGTTCATTCCAAAATGCATAGTGTTCGATTGGATAAACATATATCGCTTTTTCAAGGCCGCCATGAACTGATAAATCTGCTTGCTCGTCACCTACAACGCCTAGTGATTTGATTTCAACTGGAGTTGCTTGGCTTAACGTGCTCACCGGCTTTTTATTAATCGCGGAAGCTACGCTTGAGTAGTCGGGATGATTTAATCCAAACAAGGGGCCTGCTTTGCCAAGAGAAATGGATAGTAGTCGCATAGGGATTCGCTGATAAGATTGAACGATCATATGAAGAAAGCAAATAATGCAACTGTATAGGATCGTAGTAGGGGTGATTCTGGGTGTTTGTCTGAGCCAGCCAGCCCTCGCAAAATGGGATGAGGAGCGTGATGTTACCGTCAATGGTAAAGATGAGCTCGTGTACTACTTTAAAACCAATGAGCAGGGGCAAAAGCTAGTGCTCGATAAGTATATAAAGCGCCTGATTTTCATTCGGCCCGACCGCCTCCATAAGCGCACAATTCGTTTAATTAAGATCGACGATCACCCTATTGAAGTGATGAGCGATCCTTTCTCACGCTACCCTGAGCAAACCGCAATTACCTTTGAGAATAAGGATGAGGTACTAAAAAAACTCTTTTTGGCTAAGAAGATTGAAGTTTTTGTTCGCTACAACCGAGATGAAGCCACCAGCACTTTTCAAATCAAGTAGCATCCTAGCTCAGACCTCACATCAGCTCATCTATTAAAACTCTGGAGCCCTTTTGGACTTTGCATACCTCATCGATCTATTTCTACATCTAGATAAAAATCTGGCATTAGTCGCTAACCAGTGGGGCGTTTGGATTTATGCCCTGCTATTCGCCATCATTTTTGTTGAAACCGGTTTAGTGGTGATGCCCTTTTTGCCTGGTGACTCTTTGTTATTCGTTGCTGGCGCCATTGCAGCGGTAGGGGGATTAGATTTATTTGCCTTGATGGCTCTTCTCACTACAGCTGCGGTAACGGGCGATGCTCTGAATTACTCCATCGGCAGAAAGATTGGTAGCCGGGTTTTTTCTTGGGAAAACTCACGTTGGTTTAATCGGAATGCGTTTGATAAGGCACATGCTTTTTACGAGAAATATGGCCCAATCACCATTGTTCTAGGGCGTTTTATGCCATTTATTCGTACTTTCGCCCCCTTTGTGGCCGGGGTGGCGCATATGCGCTATTCCGTCTTTGTTTTCTATAACGTGATTGGCGGCATTGTTTGGGTTTGCAGTCTGACCAGCCTTGGTTTTTTCATTGGCGATCACCCCTGGGTGAAGAGCAATTTCTCACTAGTGGCGCTGGCAATGATTGTCATTCCGGGCTTGCCAGCCCTTTGGATTTTCGTGAAAGAGGTCTTTATAAAGCTTTCTCACCGCACTAAATAAATTGATCGACTTAGTCAAATAAGCTAAAATCTTAGCTTCGGCGAATTAGCTCAGCTGGTTAGAGCGACGGAATCATAATCCGCAGGTCCGGGGTTCAAATCCCTGATTCGCCACCATATCTTCAGGCCATTGCCCAGCGGCAGTGGCCTTTTTCTTAGGTGTGACTGCTTGGGCGTAAGCGATGGCTAAATTTTGGAACTTTGTGCTTTTCCAGCTCGGTTGGTTTGCCTGCATTATTGGCGCCGCCAATCATCAGGTGTTTTGGCCCGTTGTCATTACCTTAATCTATCTGACCATTCATATTGCGCGCTCCAATCAACCATCGTTGGAGATGGGTCTATTATTCAAGGCGACCTTATACGGAGTAAGTGCTGACTCACTTGTATCTTTATCTGGATTTTTAATTTTTGAAGATGCTTGGCCAAGTAGCTATTTATCACCCGTTTGGATGTGGGTGCTCTGGGCTTTGGTCGCCAGCACAATCAACGGGTCACTATCCTGGCTGCGTGGAAGACCCATTCTGGCAGCAGCATTAGGTGCAATTGCAGGCCCAATGTCTTATGAGGCAGGCATCCAAATGGGTGCTGGAGCATGGGGGCCACAAGGACAAGTGGGCGGCCTCATATTTTTAGCAATCATTTGGGGTGCCGCAATGCCACTTTTCCTGTATTGGGATCGCGTAAGAGTGACCCTAGATAAAAATCAGGCATAGAGCCAAAAAAGTTTCTTGCAAATACTACTGTTTTTATATACAGTAACTTCTAAGTTGTTAAAAAGTACAGAAACTTCGGGAAAAAGCCCAATACATAGCGAAAAGGAATTAAAAAATGGCCTTGGATGATAAGAAGAAATCAGCCTCATCAGAGTTTGACGGCATGAGTGGAGACAAGCAAAAGGCATTAACAGCTGCTTTGGCGCAAATTGAAAAGCAATTTGGCAAAGGCTCAATCATGAGATTGGGTGATGCAGAGATTCATCAAGATATTCAAGTAGTTTCTAGTGGGTCATTGGGTTTAGACATTGCTCTGGGTGTTGGTGGCTTGGCGCGTGGGCGCGTGATTGAGATTTACGGCCCAGAGTCTTCAGGAAAGACAACATTAACTTTGCATGCGATTGCAGAGATGCAAAAGATAGGTGGAACTTGCGCCTTTATTGATGCCGAGCACGCTTTGGATGTTCAGTACGCTTCACGCTTAGGTGTAGATGTTAATAATTTATTGATCTCTCAGCCCGATACTGGTGAACAAGCATTGGAAATTGCTGATGCTTTAGTGCGTTCAGGCTCAATCGATTTAATCGTAATCGACTCAGTAGCAGCCTTAGTACCAAGAGCAGAAATTGAAGGCGACATGGGCGATTCATTGCCAGGTCTGCAGGCGCGCTTGATGAGTCAGGCATTGCGTAAATTAACTGGCGCAATTAAGCGCACTAACACTACAGTCATTTTCATTAACCAAATTCGAATGAAGATTGGCGTGATGTTTGGTTCCCCTGAAACTACTACTGGCGGTAATGCGCTGAAGTTTTATGCTTCTATGCGTCTAGATATTCGTCGCATCGGCAGTATTAAGAAGGGCGACGAAGTGGTCGGCAACGAGACTCGCGTGAAGGTAGTGAAGAATAAGGTCTCACCTCCATTCCGCGAAGCCATCTTTGACATCATGTACGGCGCCGGCATCTCTAGAGAAGGTGAAATTATTGATATGGGTGTTGAAGCCGATATCGTAGAAAAATCAGGCTCTTGGTATAGCTACAACGGTGATCGCATTGGTCAAGGAAAAGATAATGTGCGCGAGTTCTTAAAAGAGAACCCAACCATTGCACAAGATATTGAATCAAAGATTCGTGCGAAATTGGGTGTCAAGGCTGGAACAGCAGTAGTGAGCGATGTTTTGAGTGAAGAAGAGGAAGCGTAATTCTTCAATGTCAGAATTAGGTAGCGCTGTTAAGAAAAGTAAAAAACAAAGCCCGAGTCTCAAAGCTCGGGCTTTGCGCCTTTTGTCTATGCGAGAGTACAGTCGCAAAGGGCTGGCTGCAAAGCTCGAAGAGTCTGCTGCAAGGATGTTGAAGTTACAGACTGCCGCGGAGGATTCTGAGGTGCTTGAGCCAGTCATTCCGTTGACCTCACAAATTGAAGCCGTTCTTGATGATTTTGAGGCTCGCGGTTGGTTGTCAGACCAGCGCTTTGCAGAGGCTCTGGTCCGACGCCGTAGCGAGCGCTTTGGTACTCGAAAAATACAGGACGAACTTGCTCAGGCCGGGGTGGATAGCGCAAAGACGGTAGCTCTCCTCAGGAATCTCAAGGAAACTGAATACCAGCGTGCCCATGACTTGTGGTTGCGCAAGTTTGGTGCATTGGCAATTGAACAGAAAGAGCGGGCGCGCCAATATCGATTTCTGGCCTCCAAGGGCTTCAGTTCTGATGTAGTCTCCAAGGTGGTCGCAGGACGCCTTGACTAGGGCAATTACGGAGCCAAAAACCCCAAGTTGATGCATTGCAGCATGATAGACTTACAAAGTCGGGTAAAACGCTCGCCATTTTTTTGGTTGGATAGAGAAAAAACCAAAAGCAGGCGGCTGGTTTTATACATTCTTATCGCTTGCTAAAAAAGACACCGTTTCGGAGTAATTATGAAAATTCACGAGTACCAAGGCAAAGAACTTTTGCGCCAATTTAATGTGCCTGTTCCAAATGGCATTCCTGCATTTAGCGTTGATGAGGCTATTAAAGCTGCCGAAAAGCTAGGCGGCCCAGTTTGGGTTGTTAAAGCGCAAATTCATGCGGGTGGTCGCGGTAAAGGTGGTGGTGTGAAATTGGCACGCAGTATGGATGAAGTGAAAAAGTACGCTTCTGAAATTTTGGGGATGCAGTTGAAGACTCACCAAACTGGTCCAGAAGGTCAAAAAGTAAATCGCCTCTTGATTGAAGACGGCGCTGATATCAAAAAAGAGTATTACTTCAGTATCGTTACTGACCGCGGAACACAAAAGAATGTGATCATGGCGTCCAGCGAAGGCGGTATGGACATTGAAGAGGTTGCTGAATCTCACCCAGAGAAAATTATCAAAGTATTTGTTGATCCACTCATTGGTTTGACAGATGCGGATTGCGACATCATTGCTAAAGGCATTGGCGTTCCTGATGCTTCTATTCCAATGGCGCGTGATGTGTTCAAGAATTTATACAAGACCTACTGGGAAACGGATGCTTCATTGGTTGAGATCAACCCGTTAATTCTTGAAGGCAACGGCAAGATCAAAGCTCTTGATGCTAAATTTAATTTTGATCCAAATGCCTTGTACCGTCATCCTGAGATCGTGGCTTACCGCGATATCGATGAAGAAGATGCAGCTGAGATTGAGGCTTCTAAATTTGACTTGGCTTACATTTCACTCGACGGCAATATTGGTTGCTTGGTGAATGGTGCTGGCTTGGCAATGGCTACTATGGACACCATTAAATTGTTTGGCGGTGAGCCAGCAAACTTCTTGGACGTTGGCGGTGGTGCTACAGCAGAGAAGGTTACTGAAGCATTCAAGATCATGCTCAAAAACAAGAGTGTTGAAGCGATTTTGGTAAATATTTTCGGTGGCATTATGCGTTGCGACGTGATCGCCGATGGCGTAGTGACTGCATGTAAAGCGGTGAACTTGACTGTACCTTTGGTTGTTCGCATGAAGGGTACCAATGAGGAATTGGGCAAGAAGATTCTTGCGGATTCTGGTTTACCAATCATTAGCGCCGATTCAATGGCAGAGGCTGCTACCAAGGTAGTTGCTGCTGTTGCGAAAAACAAATAATCAAGGAACTTCAATATGTCTATTTTGGTAAACAAAAATACACGAGTGATTACTCAAGGTATTACTGGTAAGACTGGCCAGTTCCACACTGAGAAGTGCCAGGAATACGCAAATGGTAAAAACTGTTTTGTAGCAGGTGTAAATCCTAAAAAAGCAGGCGAGTCTATTTTTAACATTCCAATTTATGGAACTGTAAAAGAAGCTGCTCAGCAAACTGGCGCTACTACTTCCGTAATTTATGTCCCGCCTCCTGGCGCTGCTGCTGCAATTTGGGAAGCTGTTGAAGCTGACTTAGATTTTGTTATCTGTATTACAGAAGGCATTCCAGTTAAGGATATGTTGGAAGTGCGTAACAAGATGCATGCAAAAGAAGCTGCTGGTGGTAAGAAGACATTATTGCTAGGGCCAAATTGTCCCGGAATCATTACTCCAGACGAAATCAAGATCGGCATCATGCCTGGCCATATCCATAAAAAAGGTCGTATCGGTGTTGTTAGCCGTTCTGGCACTTTGACTTATGAGGCAGTTGGTCAATTAACAGCGATTGGTCTAGGTCAGTCCACAGCAGTTGGTATTGGTGGCGACCCAATTAATGGCTTGAAGCATATCGATGTGATGCGCATGTTCAACGAAGACCCTGATACTGATGCGGTCATTATGATTGGCGAAATTGGTGGACCTGATGAAGCTGAAGCAGCTCGCTGGTGTAAAGCCAATATGAAGAAGCCAGTTGTTGGCTTTATTGCTGGTGTAACAGCGCCTCCTGGAAAACGTATGGGTCATGCCGGTGCATTGATTTCTGGTGGTGCAGATACGGCTGATGCTAAGCTAGCGGTGATGGAAGAATGTGGCTTTAAAGTAACAAGAAATCCATCAGAAATGGCAGCTTTACTCAAAGCCATGTTGTAATTGTGTTCAAGGAAAAGGATGCCTAATAGCATCCTTTTTTGCAGTGCCCGTAGTTAAAACATAAAAATATAAGAGGATGACATGGAGTTTTTAACAATGCTAGATTGGTCTGTCGTTGCGCAGATCATCTTGATCGATATTCTGTTGGGCGGTGATAACGCTGTTGTAATTGCCTTAGCTTGCAGAAATCTTCACCCCAATCAACGTCGTAAAGGTATTTTGTGGGGTACGGCAGGCGCAATCATCTTGCGTATTGTCTTGGTGGCCTTTGCTGTGACGCTGCTACAGATTCCGTTCTTAAAGTTTGTTGGTGGTCTGTTATTGCTATGGATCGGCTACAAATTAATGGTCGATTCTGGCGGTGATGAGGAACACGATCTCCAAGCCCCAGACAAGCTCTTTGCTGCTATTAAAACCATCATCGTTGCTGACATCGTGATGAGTTTGGATAACGTGTTGGCAATTGCCGGTGCTGCTGGTCAAGTTGATGATCAAGCACATCAGCTGGGCTACATCATTTTTGGTCTGTTGGTTTCAGTGCCACTCATTATTGGCGGCAGTCGTATCGTGCTGTACTTGATTGATCGTTTCCCGATTATCGTTACTGCAGGTGCTGGCTTGTTGGGCTGGATTGCAGGCGGCATGATCATGTCTGATCCAGGAGTAATTAAGTTCTTTGGCGCTGGAGTGGAGTCATATAGCTTGGTTGCTGGTGCTATTGGTGCGATTGCGGTGATGGCTGCAGGTGAGTTGGTTAAGCGCAGTCATAAAAAGGCTTAATTAGTTTTACCGAGTAGCGCGCATTAAAATCAGAGAAATCTGATAGCAGTAGACCCCTAGAAAAATGGCTCTATGTTGGATCATAGGGTGATTTAACTAGGGGTATTTACATGAAAAATTCAGCATCGCGCTCCAACAACGATCAGTCCAAAGAGGCTGGCTTTACCTTGATCGAGGTAATGGTGGTTGTAGCCATCATTGGTATCTTGGTTGCAGTAGCCGTTCCTAAATATCAAGATTACATAGCCCGAAGCCGCATTGTGGAGGGCTTGAATCTCGCTTCTACTGCCAAGCTTGCCGTCACGGAAGTATTTTCTAGTAGAGGCGCTGTAGCGATGGATGAGGCAACGCAGGGAGCCTTCACTTTTGCACCAACTCGCAATGTCAAGTTCATTGAAATTGATCCTTCTGGGACCATTGTCATTGGCTATCAAGCCAATGTGGCACCTGTGGGTAAAAACACCTTGTATCTCATTCCAACAAATGAGCCTGATGCAATCATCCCAAGCGCAATCGATTTATCAAGACCAGAGTCCTCATTATGGTCAGGAGGCTGGTCTTGCAGAAGCCCAGATAGCAACTTATCTCCTCAATTGCTACCCTCAGAGTGCCGACTCGCTAAGTAAGCCACTCTTTGCTTCGTAGAAGCAAGGCATGGGGGATTGGATAAGAGAATGACCCACTTATTTGATTACGATCAAATAAGTGGGTCAAATCATATAGACAGTAGCCTAATGACGCGATAAATTGAATGGTTAAAGTAAAGCGAAGAACAGAGGATGCCTTGAAGAAAACTAGCCCATCTCGCAGTTTGATTGTGAATCTGACTCAGCAGATGATGCAGGTTCTGCCGTTTTCTGAAATGAAGCCAGAGCATGTAGATTTCTTTATTGAAAATTCGCAGGAAGAGTACTTTGCGCCAGATGAGGTATTTCTGTCTCCGCAGAGTCCACCGGTCAATAGATTGTTTTTTATTCGTAAGGGCGGCGTTGTCTCTCGTCGTGGTCTCTCCAATGAAGCGGGTGAGGCACATGAGTTTGAAGCGGGAGAGCTCTTTCCGGTCAGTGCTGCAATGGCAGGGCGATCTCCAACCGCAACCTATGCCGCTATTGGTGATTGTTTCTGTTTAAGTATTACAACTGATGTGATGCGGCGTTTGGCAGAAATGTCGCCACAGTTTGCTGACTTTTTAAGTCAAAGCATTATGAAATTCTTAGAGCGTTCTTGGCAGGTATTGCAGAGAACCTATACATCACAAATTTTCTCAGAGCAGTCTTTAGAAACACCTTTGGGAGATTTGCCACGCAAAAAACCATTGTGTGTCACTCCTAATACCAGCATCAAAGAGGCACTCACATTAATGCACGAGCGCAGAGTTGGTTCGATCTTGGTAGGTGACTCAGAAGAAGGGCTGCAGGGCATCTTGACGCGTTATGACATCTTAGGCAGAGTGACGATCCCTCAGATAGATGTAAATCTGCCCATCAAAGAGGTGATGACTCAAGGGGTGAAATCACTCACCATCCGCGATAGCGCTCAGGATGCAGCCTTAATATTCTTGCAGCTGGGGATTAGACATATTCCAGTAATGGATGGCAAAGAGGTGGTCAATATTCTCTCAGAGAGAGATTTATTTGCGATGCAGAGACTCTCGCTAAAGCACATCAGTATGGCGATTCGCTCTGCACCTGATTTGGCGAGCGTAGCGCTGTGCGCAAAAGATGTTCGACGTTTTGCTAAGAACCTGATTGGTCAAGGGGTTCAGGCTAAGCAGTTAACCAGATTGATTAGTGATTTGAATGATTTAGTGTGTGACAGGTTGATTGAGTTATACGCACACCAGCACAACATCGATATGAAGAGCTTTGCTTGGATTGCCTTGGGTTCTGAGGGCCGCTCTGAGCAAACCATTGCAACTGATCAAGATAATGCCCTGGTATTTGCAGGAGAAGCTAGTGATGCTGTACGGGAAAAGTATCTTGCTTTTGCTCTAGATGTGAATAAGGCCTTGGATGTTTGTGGTTATCCATTGTGCAAAGGCAATGTGATGGCGAGCAATCCAAAGATCTGTCTAAGTGAGGCCGAGTGGAATCGTAAGTTTGCCCATTGGATTGACGAAGGTTCTGGTGAGAATTTATTAAACGCCAGTATTTACTTTGACTTTAGAAGAGTTGCGGGCAATCCCGACTTACTCCTGAAGATGAAGGAAATCATCCTGACTCATGCTCCTCCCAATCTGCGTTTCCTGAAGCAGTTGGCTGACAATTCATTACGCATGAAGGTGCCTATTACCTGGCATGGTGGATTAGATACGATCAAGCTCGATGGCAAGCAATGTATTGACTTAAAAAAACATGGCACTGCAATCTTGGTGGATGCTGCACGAATTTATGCTTTGGCAAACGCCATACCGGAAACCAATACCAGAGAGCGTCTCATAGCAGTAGGCCAGGCTTTAAAAGTTCCTGAGGCAGAGTACATGTCCTGGGTGACAGCATTTGAATATCTACAGATGCTACGTTTATCGATTCAGATTGATGGCCATGAAATCGATGGCAATCCAAATGCCATTGAGCTCAATAGCCTGAACAATATTGATCGACGTATTTTGAAAGAATCCTTGAGCGTCACACGAAACTTCCAGCAGCGCCTCGAGCGCGCATTTGGTCAATAAACATGAATATCGATTGGATTAAGGGCTTGTGGGGCGCGGCACCCATGGATCCTTACCGTTGGGTTGTGCTGGATGTAGAGACGACTGGCCTCAATACCCGTAAAGCCAGTTTGATAGAAATTGCTGCAATCTGCATTCATTTGGATCCAGTGACCCAAACTCTAAAAATTGACCTGGCTGATAGCTTTGAGATTGTGCTCAAGCAGCAAGCCAGCAAAACATCCGATAAAGAAAATATTTTGCTACATGGCATTGGGGTGCAGGCTCAAAAGGCGGGTGTCGATCCAACCACCGCACTACTCCAGTTTGAGGAGTGGGTTGGCAATGCTCCATTGTTTGCTTTTCATGCGGTGTTTGATGAGGCAATGATTCAAAAAACCTTTAAGCAATTCTTAGGGCGAAAGATAAAGAATGCCTGGATTGACATCGAGCCATTGGTGGCGAAGTGTCATCCTGAAGTAAAGGCTAAATATATGGATGACTGGATGCAGTTTTTAGGGATTGAGTGTGCGGTGCGTCATCAGGCTGCAGCTGATACCTTTGCCACTGCAGAAATCATGATGCAGATTTGGCCACTATTAAGACAGCATGCCAGCTCAATTGAGGAGATTGAGCAGCTCGAGAAACGTCTGCGAAAATTGCCTCGTCACTAGTGAATCCGGGTGTGCTCCTGAGGGGCTGGGACTCAAGTCAATTCATGGCTTGTTTTCAAATAAAAAGTCGGGGGTTTATACCTAGCAATTTTTAGGGTTAATACTAGTTATTTCTTTTGCCAATACCCACGATATTAGCGATTAATGATAAATAGCTGCGTATTTTGCGGTTATTGATCGGATAGGACTCTGGGGAAACCTGGAATTATGGTTATAACTAAAGCGATTCTCTGGAGGGAATATGCAACATTCTCATGACGCTCACGGCTACTGGAAAGCTACCTTGGGCTTATTGACTAGGATCTTGATTGTTTGGTTCTTAGTTTCTTTCGGTGCCGGCATTTTATTTGTTGAACAAATGAATGCATTTCATCTTGGTGGATATCCACTTGGATTTTGGTTTGCTCAACAAGGTTCCTTAGTGATCTTTATCGCCTTAATTTGGTGGTACAAGAGCAGTATGGGCAAAATTGACCGTCAGTTCGACGTTCACGAAGACTAACAGGAGATTTTCATGGAATTACAAACAACTATATATCTCATGGTTGGTCTGAGCTTCGCGCTCTATATCGGTATTGCGATATGGGCACGTGCAGGCTCTACTAGTGAGTTCTACGTTGCCGGTGGTGACGTTAACCCAGTAATGAACGGTATGGCGACAGCGGCTGACTGGATGTCTGCTGCTTCTTTCATTTCGATGGCTGGCTTGATTTCCAATATGGGCTACGGCGGCGGTCTCTTCCTTATGGGTTGGACTGGCGGCTACGTTCTCTTGGCGCTTTTGCTAGCTCCGTACCTGCGTAAGTTCGGTAAGTTCACAGTTCCACAGTTCATTGGCGATCGCTTCTACTCTAAGACAGCATCTACAGTGGCTGTTGTTTGCTTACTCGTAGCTTCTTTAACTTACATTATTGGTCAGATGACTGGTGTAGGTATCGCGTTTGCCCGCTTCTTGGAAGTATCTTCTGAGACTGGTATTTATATCGGTATGGGTATTGTGTTTGCGTACGCTGTGTTCGGTGGTATGAAAGGTATTACTTATACCCAAGTAGCTCAGTACATGGTGTTGATCGTAGCTTACATCATCCCTGCGGTATACATTTCATTGGCATTGACTGGTGTTGCAATTCCACAGTTTGGTTTGGGTGCAAACTTGACTGGTTCAGATGTTTCCTTGTTGGCACGTCTTGACACAGTGGTAACTGAACTTGGATTTGGTCAATACACAACCACAACTGCTGGTAGCAAGCTCAATATGTTTGTGTACACACTCTCATTGATGATTGGTACTGCTGGTTTGCCACACGTGATCATGCGCTTCTTTACTGTGAAAACAGTTGCTGATGCACGTTCATCTGCTGGTTGGGCATTGATCTTTATTGCCGCTTTGTACACTACTGCTCCTGCTGTTGCAGCAATGGCTAAGTACAACTTGATTGCTACAGTAAATACAGCTGTTGCAACTAACGGTGATTTGTTTGCAGTTGAGTCAAGCATCAAAGCTGACGCACGTCCAGCATGGATGGCTCGTTGGGAAAAAACTGGTTTGTTGAAGTGGCAAGATAAGAATGGTGACGGTCGTGTTCAGTACTACAACGACAAAACCAAAAATCAAGCTGCTGCTGACAAAGCAAATGCTGCTGGTTGGAAAGGCAACGAGTTGACAGTGAATGCTGACATCATCGTGTTGGCTAACCCTGAAATTGCGATGTTGCCAAACTGGGTTATCGGTCTGGTTGCAGCGGGTGGTTTAGCTGCGGCGCTTTCTACAGCTGCTGGTTTGTTGATGGCGATTTCTGCTGCGATTTCTCACGATTTGGTCAAGAACGTATTTATGCCTGAGATTAGTGAGAAGGGCGAGTTGATGGCCGGTAAGATTGCGATGGCAGTATCGATCGTTATTGCGGGTTATCTTGGCTTGAATCCGCCAGGGTTTGCGGCGGGTACTGTGGCCTTAGCATTCGGTATTGCTGCTAGCTCCTTGTTCCCTGCAATCATGATGGGTATCTTCTCCAAGAAGATGAACAAAGAAGGTGCAATTGCCGGTATGCTTGCTGGTCTTTTCATCACCTTGTTCTATGTGTTCGCACACAAAGGTATTTTCTTCATCAAGGGTACTGAGTATCTTGGTCTCATTGGTGGTGCGAATAGCTTCTTCGGTATTACTCCAGAAGCCTTCGGTGCGATTGGTGCGGCTGTGAACTTTATCGTAGCTTTCGCAGTTGATAAAGTAACTAAAGAGCCACCAGCACACATCCAGGCAATGGTTGAAGCTGTACGTATTCCACGTGGTTCAAAAGCAGTAGATGGCGCACACTAATTAGAGTGCATGTCATTGTCGGTACTAGTTCGCTAGTGCCGACTAATAAAAAAGGCCCCCGCAAGAGGGCCTTTTTTATTAGTCTAAAATGAACCGACTTTAATTAAAGAGGTATTCAATGGTTTTTGATATCAGTACAGCCCTGACATGGATTTTGTTTCTGGCCATGTTCCCTATCGCGTTTTACTGGTATCGCCGCGCCTGGTGGGTGCTGGTCAAGAAAGACTACTCAGAGGTAGCGCTGAAGGGCGGCAAGTCGCCTAAGAACCCTCATAAATTTGCCCTGATTGTTGGTGCTCTCAATTTGCTTGGGGGATTAATCATGACTTACGCCATTTTTGGCGTGGTGGTTTTAGGTTTACCTTATGAAACCTGGTCAGCAATTGCTGGCTCAACCTTGTGGATGAAAATTATTTTTGATTTTATTATTCGTCGCCATGCCCATATGGAGCCATGGGGTAGAAAGAAGAGTTAAATCAATGCCCTGACGGGCATTTTTTATTTCTTCTTTTTGTTCATTCCATATTTGTCTTTAAAGGCTTCCCTGCCGAGGATGACGTAATTCGAGATTGTGCTAAAAATCAAGGCAAACACAATAGCGAAAAACAAGCTGATGTTTTCGTTGAAGTACAAAATAGTCATGGTGATGCCAACACCTAAGCTGGCAAGGATTGCAATGCCGTTTTTACTGAGTTTTCCTGCCATATATCCTCCAAAATTATTCGGCAATTTTCCATTCGCCAGACTTGCCGCCACTCTTCTCAAGTAGTTTTACATCACCCATGACCATGCCACGGTCGACTGCTTTGCACATATCATAGATGGTGAGTAGGGCGACTTGAACTGCGGTGAGGGCCTCCATTTCAACGCCTGTGGGCCCTGTGGTTTCGGCTCTCACTTGGCAGCTAATGCTACTGGTTTCTGGGTGTAGGACAAATTCCAGACTTACATGGGTCAAAGCCAAGGGATGGCAAAGGGGAATCAGATCAGATGTTTTTTTAGAAGCCTGAATGCCTGCAATTCTGGCGATACCGAGAACGTCACCCTTCTTATGCGTTCCTCCCTCTACCATTTTGAAGGTGCTAGGTAACATCGAAATCTTGCCGCCAGCAAGGGCAATTCGGTGAGTATTAGGCTTGTCACCCACATTAACCATATGGGCTTGGCCGGAGGCGTCAAAATGAGTTAGTTTGTTCATGGGATAAGTTTTACCATATAGGGATGGAAGTCATAAAGACATCGCAAAAATCATCGCTATTTAAGCGAATTTTGGCTGCTCAGCTCATTTTGAGCTTGGCTTGGCCAAGCGCTGGCTTTGTTTATGCCGCTGGTCCTTTGCCCTCCCCGATAACGGGGGATGTCTCGGTTCAGGGTGACTCTGCTGCGTTGCAGAACCTAGGTAGAGCAGTTCAGTCGCCCGACGCCCGCTCTTCAAATTTGCCCTCACGCAATACACCCCTAACTCAGCCAAGCTTTGTGCTCCCAGATATGGGTGATCCAGGTGGCGATAGCTTAAGTCGTATGGACGAGAAAAAGTATGGCGAGATGATCATGCGCCAGATTCGTCCGGATCCAGATTATTCCAATGACTTACCTATCTATGATTATTTAAATCAAATGGAGCGACGCTTATTGCAAGCTGCAAAACGTTTGCAATTGGGTGGGGCTAATGAGCAGGGCAGTGGCGCCTATAACTTTGAGGTATTCGCTGTTAAAGACAGCAGTATTAACGCGTTTGCATTGCCTGGTGGATTTATTGGTTTTCATACGGGCTTGTTGGTGAGTGCTGAAACAGATTCAGAGGTAGCCTCAGTGATGGGGCATGAGACTGGCCACGTTTTACAGCGCCATCTAGCGCGTCAGATGGACAAGCAGACCACCAACACGATGATTGCCCTTGCAGGTATTTTGTTGGGCGCATTAGCTGCCTCACGCAATCCAGGCGCCGCTTCTGGTTTGATGCAGGGTGGTCAGGCGGTGGCAGTGAACAATCAACTCTCCTACTCGAGGGATGCTGAGCGCGAGGCTGATCGTATTGGCTTTCAGATTCTGGCGGCAAGCGGTTACGACGTGAATGGTGCACCAGGATTCTTCCAGAGGTTGCAAAAAGCTACGGGGATTATGGATAGCGGTGTTCCATCCTATGTGCGCACTCACCCATTAACCACTGATCGTATTGCGGATATGCAAGATCGTGCTCGTAATGTCGCCAGTCGAAATGTGCCTACTGCGGTGGAGTTTTACTTCATCAAAGCGCGTGCTCGTATGGAGCAGTCTGGAAGCTCTAGTCAAATGTATGACTTAAAAAATACCTTTGATAGCCTGAGTAAGCAGTCTTCTCCAGGCAAACAGATGGAAGGTTTTTATGGACTAGCGCTCGTTGCTCAAAAGCAAGGTAAGTTCGATCAGGCTGCAGGCTATTTGCAACAGGCACGCAATCTAGCCAATAGCGCAAGTGCGCCTGGATCTCCCATAATTCGACAGAGCCTATCTTTAGACATTACCGCCTCCGAGTTAGCATTAGCTAGGGGTAAGGGTGATGAGGCCCTACAAATTGCTCAAGCGACTTTAAAGGCCTTCCCACAATCCTATGCTGCTGGCGCAGCGATGATGAATGCTTACCTGAAACTAGGCCGCACTAATGATGCCATTGCCTGGTTAAAGGCGCGCACTAGGTTGCAGCCTAATGAGGTGGTTTGGTGGACCATGTTATCGAATGCCTATGATCAGGCAAAGAATGTGCCGATGCGCCATTACGCTCTTGGAGAAAAGTATGCGCTAGAGGGTGCTTGGCCATCTGCCATTGAGCAACTCAAGATAGCTAGATCTTCTGGTGGCGCTGACTTTTATCAGGCTTCTAGTATTGATGCGCGCCTGCGCGAAATGCAGAAGGAGTATCAAGAAGAGCTGAAGGAGCAGGGCAAAAATATGCCTAGCTAATTAATTGCTAGGCGCTTTAATGAAGTGAAAGCGCTCGCTTAGTTCCGCCGAATGAATGGGCTCGATCGGTAAACTTTTGCCATTCCACTGCCAAGAGCCTCTGAAGCTACAGGCATCTTCCTGAACTTGAGATTGCTCTGAGAAGAGATCCAAATCATGATCATGCAATAGCGCAACTGATAAGTATTCTATTTGAGTGAATACAGTGGCATCGATTTGATCGGAGCTTGATTGAGGGATCAAGCCAGTGATGTAGATATTGCCTTTTTCATCGCTCAGAGCGCCATGCGGTTTTATTTCTGTAGCGCACTGAGTTAATAATTGAGGACCACTTTCAGTTGGAGTAATTCTGGCAATCCATGGCGTGGCATCGAGGGTTATGAAAACCCGTTGTGGCCCATTTTGAAAAAAATATCTACCCAAGGAATCGCATGCGTAATTTCTGGAGATAAATTCATTGAGGGCTAGGTGCTGAATGATACTTCCAGCCAATTGATTGGCTTGTGCAAATTCATCACGCATGCGCCATTGACCTCGACGATCCAGGGCTAACCATCCAAAGCAGTGTGGAACATTAGGCCACTTAATGAGAGATCGAAGTACTTGCTCATCCATAAAGCGGCAATCTTTGAGCCATCACGAATTAGTGCAGTCCGTGTGGAGTCGATGGGGCATCAAAAGTATCTTCAGTTGAATGGCTTGCATGCAGGTGAGCAATTCGCCAGCCCTGACTATCCTGCAGTAAGACCAAAGTGATATTGAGGAAAAACTCCGCTTCAATTTGATCGGCACGTAGATGAACAGCTTCAGTGGTGTCATAGACCGCAGCACCTAAAACAGAATGGTTAATACAGGCAATCGGCTCTAAAAAGAGAGCTTGCTTTGCCAGCAGGCGCTCTAGACCCTCACGAATTTCTGCATGCCCGCTTAAGCGTTGACCTTCGGGGAGTACGCAAGTAATTGAGTCGTCATCTAGCCAGATTGCCAAGGCGCCTTTGACGTCACGATGCTTGAGGGCATCACGCCAGGCATCCACCACTTCATCGGCATTATGAAAAAGTCTGGCAAGTTTGGTCATGGCTTACTTTCTGGTGATGTGTATCGCGACAAAATTAGTGGAGTGATTGAGCTGCGCTCAATACAGTCGTGGGCAAAATATCTTTTAAGCATTTGAGATGCCCAAGTGGACACTCTCTTTTATGGCAGGGGCTACATGGCAAGTTAAGCCAGATGACTTTTGCCTTATCAGATAGCGGTGGGGTATGGTGAGGATCGCTTGATCCAAAGATCGCCACTTGCGGAACTTTTAATGCTGCGCCGATATGCATTAAGCCAGAGTCGTTGCTGACCAATGCTTTACTCATACCAATAAGTGCAATTGCTTCATCTAGTGAAGTCTCGCCACACCAGTTCTGAATCTGAGAGGTATTTGTCACTTGGGAAATAATTTCCTTGCCCAATTCGTGATCACTCTTGCTGCCCAAGAGAATGACATGCGCATCAGATTCATGCATGATTAATTGCTGCGCAAGGGTTGCGAAGTGATTGGTGGGCCAGCGTTTAGTGACGCCGTACTCAGCGCCTGGACAAAACACATAGATAGATTTTTCATTTACCCCAGCTATTTGCAACTTAGCGCTGACAGACTTTGTTGCTGCGGGTGAGATGTTGAGTGTAGGATCCGCTGATTGATTGATATCAATCTCTTGTGATGGCCGTATTACATTGCTGAGAGCAAGGTAATGATTTGCCATCGGGGGACGATTGGTTTTGCTCGGATTATCCAAAGCGAAATTGATGAGTCCAAAGCGCATCTCTCCACGATAAGCAATTCGAAGTGGAATATTGGCGAGCCAAGGAATTAAGGCGGACTTGAGACTATTGGGAAGAACAAAGCAGGCATCATATTGATTTAATTCCAGTTGCCTTGCCAGCTTCTTGCGTAGACCCCACTGCAATTGCTTATGCTCCAGGCGCGCCTCTAAGACTTGATGCACTTCAGCGCAGGCGCGATAGATGGGCGCAACCCAGGGGCTTGCTAAAACATCAATCTGTGACTGCGGGTAACTTGCTTTGAGATTCGCCAGCAGAGGCTGGGACATTACGGCATCACCAATCCAATTGGGAGCGATGATCAGAATACGATTCATATGAGGTATCCCGATACAGCACCCCATTTAGGGGTGCTGATGGACTTAGTGTCCGTGGGGTTCGGTGCCAGGAATGAGTTTGTACTCAATGCCGCAATAAGGACACTTTGCCTCACCCGTTTTAGCCACATCCAGAAATACACGTGGATGTGAATTCCAACTAGGAGTTTTATTGGTTGGGCAATGTAAAGGTAAATCGGTATTGCCATTCACCATCACAACTTGAGCTTCACTCATTCTCTGATTTCCTATTACTTAACGAAAGTTAACCAAGACTTGTACTTATCGCTTCTACCGTAGACCGCATCAAAGTAGGTCTTCTGAATTTTCTCGGTAATAGGACCACGCTTTCCATCACCAATAGTACGATCATCCAACTCACGAATTGGCGTTACTTCTGCAGCGGTACCAGTAAAGAAGGCCTCATCAGCAGAGTAGATCTCATCGCGGGTGATGCGTTTCTCACGCAATTCAAGGCCGAGATCTTTTACGATCTCAATAATGGAGTCACGAGTAATGCCGTCTAAGCAAGAAGCCAGATCTGGGGTGTAAACGATCCCGTCACTCACCATAAAAACGTTTTCACCAGATCCTTCAGATACATAGCCTTCTGTATCCAGTAGCAGGGCTTCATCGTAGCCATTAGCAGTTACTTCTTGGTTCGCCAAAATCGAGTTGATATAGTAGCCGGAAGCCTTGGCGCGTACCAATGAGGAGTTCACAAAGTGACGTGTAAATGAGGAGGTTTTAACGCGGATACCCTTGTTAATACCATCTTCACCCAAATAAGCGCCCCATTCCCAGGCGGCGATCGCGGTATGGATGCTGTTGCCTTTCGGAGAGATGCCGAGCTTTTGGGAGCCAATAAAGATAATTGGGCGGATATAGCAAGATTCCAGCTGATTGCTATTGACGACCTCAATAATGCCCTTGGTGATTTGCTCAGGGGTCCAAGGCATAGTCATTTGGAAAATCTTAGTTCCATTGAATAGGCGCTTAACGTGCTCTGGAAGGCGGAAAATGGCGGTACCTTGGGGGGTTTTGTAGGCGCGAATGCCTTCAAATACACCCATTCCGTAGTGGAGACTGTGGGTTAGCACATGAATATTGGCCTCACGCCAGGGAACGAGCTTCCCATCGGACCAAATAAAGCCATCGCGGTCGGACATCGACATTTTCTCTACCTTTTAAATATGTAATAAATAGGGTGATTCAATTCGGTAAAACTGGGTGCCATGCTGCTAGGGAGCCCCTAGGCCTGGAATACGTCTCAGCCTTTATTGTAGAGCAGGGAGCGGGGCGGGGTAGTCCAATTCCTTTGAGGTCTCAAGCCCAGACGATTTAGAATGGAGCATTCCCTGTAAACCACTAAATTTGCCCATTCTCATGCCGGAAACTCTCTTTAAAGTAAAACGCCTCAGTGATCTCGCTGCAGCAGGTCTGCTCAAGGGAAAGCGGGTTTTAATCCGCGCCGATCTCAATGTGCCTCAGGATGATGTGGGCAACATCACAGAAGACACCCGGATTAGGGCCTCTATGCCAGCAGTGCAAATGTGCTTGGATGCTGGTGCGGCTGTCATGGTCACCTCACATTTGGGTCGCCCAACTGAGGGCGAATTCAAGCCTGAAGATAGTTTGGCTCCGGTAGCCGATCGAATTGCCACACTTTTAAATCGTAAAGTTCCCTTAATTAGCGATTGGGTTGATGGCGGCTTTGAAGTCAATCCAGGCGAGTTGGTATTGCTAGAAAACTGTCGTCTTAATGTGGGTGAGAAAAAGAATAATGATGAGCTGGCTAAGAAGATTGCCGCTTTGTGTGACGTCTATGTCAATGATGCGTTTGGTACCGCTCATCGCGCCGAAGCGACTACGAATGGCGTAGCTAAATTTGCCCCAGTTGCTTGTGCTGGGCCATTGATGGCTGCTGAGTTGGATGCTTTGAGCCGTGCCCTAGCAAGTCCTAAGCGCCCATTGGTAGCGATTGTGGCTGGCTCCAAAGTATCTTCAAAACTAACCATCCTTAAAGCTTTAGCAGACAAAGTAGATGAGTTGATTGTGGGTGGCGGTATTGCAAATACCTTTATGTTGGCCAAAGGCTTGCCGATTGGTAAGTCATTGGCAGAGCCAGACTTAGTTGATGAAGCACGAGAGATCATGGAGCTTATGGAAAAGCGCGGCGCACACGTTCCGATTCCTGAGGATGTCGTGGTTGCGAACGAACTCTCTCCATTGGCGCGCGCAAACCGTGTGCCCGCTGATCAAGTCGCAGAGGATGACATGATTTTGGACATTGGCCCTAAAACTGCTGCACGTTTATCCATCATGTTGGCGCATGCCGGGACGATTGTTTGGAACGGCCCATTAGGCGTGTTTGAAATTGACCAGTTTGGCGGTGGCACCAAGATGTTGGCTGCAGCAATCGCCCATTCACCTGCATTTTCCATTGCAGGTGGTGGTGACACCTTGGCTGCAATTGCGAAGTACGGTATTGAAAATCAAGTGGATTACATCTCTACTGGCGGCGGCGCCTTCCTGGAATTCTTGGAAGGCAAAACCTTGCCAGCCTTTGCAGTATTGGCTGAAAGAGCGAAAGACTAACTATGTTGAGAGCAACAAAAATCATTGCCACATTGGGCCCTGCTTCAGAGAAGCCAGAAGTATTGCGCGAGATGATTCGAGCAGGTGTGGATGTCGTGAGAATGAACTTTTCTCATGGCACTGTTGCTGACCATAAGGCGCGTCATGATTTAGTGCGTAGCATTTCTGCGGAAGTAGGAAAAGAAGTGGGCATCATGGCCGATTTGCAAGGTCCAAAAATTCGCGTTGGTAAATTTGTTGATAGCAAAATTCTTTTAAAAGAAGGTGCGCACTTTATTCTGGATGTCGCATGTGAGTTGGGTAATCAGGAGCGTGTCGGTCTGGATTACAAAGAGTTGCCACAAGATGTCAAGCCAGGCGATCGCCTTTTACTAAATGACGGTTTAGTTGTGCTTCGCGTTGAGAATGTTAAAGGCGGAGAAATCTTTACCCTTGTCGAGCAAGGTGGCCCACTTTCAAATAACAAAGGTATTAATCGTGCTGGTGGCGGTCTGACTGCACCAGCCCTGACAGAAAAAGATATCGCCGATTTAGATGCGGCGATTGCGATGGGCGTAGATTTTCTGGCCATCAGCTTTCCGAAAGATGGCGCAGATATGGCCTATGCCCGCAAGTTGGCAGATGCCGCTAGTGCAAAGCATGGTGTTGGCAAAGTGCGCACGATTGCAAAAGTAGAGCGTGCAGAGGCGATTGAACCTGATGCATTGAACAGCATCATCGCGGAGAGTGACGGCATCATGGTTGCGCGTGGTGACTTAGCGATTGAAGTAGGTAACGCTGCTGTCCCAGCTTTGCAAAAGCGCATGATTAAGCTGGCGCTTGAGGCTGATAAATTCACGATCACTGCTACGCAAATGATGGAGTCCATGATTAATGCTCCAGTGCCAACGCGTGCTGAAGTCAGTGACGTAGCTAATGCGGTATTAGATGGTACGGATGCGGTGATGTTGTCTGCAGAATCTGCTGCTGGTATGTATCCCGTGCAAACGATTAAAGCGATGGCTGAGATTTGTGTTGAGGCTGAAAAGTCGGACCGTGTAAAGCTAGATACCGATTTCTTGGACCAAACCTTCTCACGTATTGACCAAACAATTGCCTTGGGCGCGCTATTTACTGCACATCATCTCAATGCCAATGCGATTGCTGCTTTGACAGACTCAGGATCTACTGCGGTTTGGATGAGTCGACATAATATTCATGTTCCTATTTTCGCCTTAACTTCAAAGATTGCCACTCAGCGTGCATTGAGCACTTATCGCAATGTATTCCCTGTTGGCTTGGACTACACCAAGCAACGTGATACAGCCTTGCAGGAAGTTGAAGATTGCCTGAAGAAGTTAGGGGCGGTGAAGAAGGGTGATGTAGTTGTTCTGACTTCTGGTGAGCCTATGGGTGAGCCTGGTGGCACGAACTCACTCAAGATTGTTCAAGTGAAGTAATTCGCTTTTTAAATATTGATTCAAATAATTCATTACTAACATTTTTAATTAAGAGACCATCATGGCTTTAGTATCTTTACGACAACTCTTGGATCACGCAGCTGAAAATGGCTATGGCTTGCCAGCATTTAACGTGAACAATTTAGAGCAAGTTACGGCAATTATGGAGGCGGCTAATGAAGCTGATTCTCCAGTGATCATGCAGGCGTCTGCTGGCGCTCGTAAATATGCCGGCGAATCATTCTTGCGTCACTTGATTTCTGCAGCGGTAGAGGCTTACCCACATATCCCAGTCGTCATGCATCAAGATCATGGTCAAAGTCCAGCAGTGTGTATGGCTGCGATTAAGAGCGGCTTTACCAGTGTGATGATGGATGGCTCCCTAGAGGCAGATGGCAAGACAGTTGCAAGTTATGAATATAACGTCGATGTTTCTAGAGAAGTGGTGAAGTTCTCTCACTCTATTGGTGTGACTGTTGAAGCTGAGTTGGGTGTTCTGGGCTCATTGGAGACCATGCAAGGCGACAAAGAAGATGGGCATGGTGCTGACGGCAAGATGACACGCGAGCAATTATTGACGGACGTTGAGCAAGCTGCAGATTTTGTAAAGGCTACCCAGTGCGATGCCTTGGCGATTGCGATTGGTACTAGTCACGGCGCCTATAAATTTACGAAGAAGCCTACAGGCGACATCTTGGCTATCGAGCGTATTAAAGAAATTCATACACGTATTCCGAATACGCATTTAGTGATGCATGGTTCATCTAGTGTTCCACAAGAGTTGCTCGCTGAGATCCGTGAGTTTGGTGGCGATATGAAAGAAACATATGGTGTACCTGTTGAAGAAATTCAAGAGGGCATTAAGAATGGTGTGCGTAAGATCAATATTGATACCGATATTCGTTTGGCGATGACTGGTGCTATTCGCCGCTACATGTTCGAGAACCCAAGCAAGTTTGATCCACGCGATTATTTAAAGCCTGCACGTGAAGCCGCCAAGAAAGTGTGCATTGCACGCTTCAATGCTTTCGGCAGCGCAGGTCAAGCATCCAAAATTAAGCCAATTCCTTTGGAAAAAATGGCTGAGCTGTACAAGAGTGGCAAATTAGCCCAGATCGTGAAGTGAGATAAATATGCCCGCTTTGTACGCCACCTCTATTCAGTCATTACCTCTACTTTCTAAAGGGAAAGTACGTGATGTCTATGCGCTGGGGGATGACAAACTGCTCATGATCACCACGGATCGCCTGTCTGCTTTTGATGTAGTCATGGGTCAGCCTATTCCTGAGAAGGGCATTGTGCTCAACCAAATGGCCAACTTTTGGTTTGACAAGTTAGCCAAGGTAATTCCGAACCACCTGACAGGTATTGATCCTGAGAGCGTTGTGCCTGCCGATGAAGTGGATCAAGTTAAAGGTCGTGCGGTGGTTGCTAAACGCTTGAAGCCAATTTTGGTTGAAGCGGTGGTGCGTGGCTACCTAGCAGGCAGCGGTTGGAAAGACTACAAGGAAACTGGCAAGGTCTGCGGTATTGCATTGCCAGAAGGCTTGGAAAATGCGCAGAAGTTGCCTGAGCCTATTTTTACTCCAGCCGCTAAAGCGGAAGTGGGAGAGCATGATGAAAACATCTCCTTTGACAAGGTGATTGAGATGATTGGTGAGAAGTTAGCCAATCAGATTCGTGAGGTCAGTATTCGTTTATATAAAGAAGCTTCTGAATATGCTGCAACTCGTGGAATCATCATTGCGGATACCAAGTTTGAGTTTGGCTTAGATGACGCTGGTCAGTTGGTCTTGATGGATGAAATCCTCACTGCCGACTCCTCCCGTTTTTGGCCTGCTGAAACCTACTATGTGGGTGTAAATCCACCCTCTTATGACAAGCAATTCGTTCGGGACTGGCTAGAAACAGCCATAGTCGACGGCAAGCTCTGGCCAAAAACGGCCCCTGCGCCTGCTTTGCCGGCTGATGTGATTGATAAAACAGCAGAAAAGTACCGCGAAGCCCTTGCTCGCCTAACTAAAGGCTAATTTCCTAGAAGCCCCAAAAAGGCTGGGATAATAAGTCCTTAGATAGATTAACGATGTAAATCAGGGCATTTGGAGAGGTCAATGAGCAAAAAGCCAGTAGTCGGAATAGTCATGGGATCCAATTCAGATTGGGACACCATGCAACATGCCGCTCAAATGCTGGAGCAATTTGGTATTGCTCATGAAGCTAAAGTAGTTTCAGCTCATCGCATGCCAGACGATATGTTTGCGTATGCAGAAAATGCTTCCAAAAATGGACTAAAGGCAATTATTGCTGGTGCTGGTGGTGCTGCACATTTGCCAGGCATGTTGGCATCCAAAACCATTGTTCCGATTTACGGTGTTCCAGTTGCTAGCAAATATCTACGCGGTGAAGACTCTCTGTATTCCATCGTACAAATGCCTAAGGGCATTCCAGTGGCAACATTTGCGATTGGTGAGGCTGGTGCCGCAAATGCAGCTTTGCATGTGATTGCCAATCTAGCGGTCAATGATCCTGCATTAGCAAAACTACTAGAAGAGTTTCGTGTGAAGCAGTCCGATACTGCCCGTGCCATGAATTTGCCGGGATATTAAAAGATGGCAGATCGTTTGGAGCCCATTTTGCCGGGCTCGTATTTAGGGATTTTAGGTGGCGGTCAATTGGGGCGGATGTTTACCCAAGCTGCTCAAGCTATGGGGTACAAGGTCTGCGTGCTGGATCCTGGATCAGATAGCCCTGCAGGGTCCATTGCAGAAAAATTCATTCAAGCCGATTACACCGACTCTGCCGCACTAAAAGAAATGGCAGCATTGTGTAAATCCGTTAGTACGGAATTTGAGAATGTTCCTGCACAAGCTCTAGACGAACTCGAATCTTTAGGCGTCTTTGTGGCGCCTCGCAGTAGTTGCGTCTCTTTGGCTCAAAACCGTGTTGCTGAGAAAAAGTTCTTAGCAACCTGGAAAGCAGAAACCAATATCGGCCCTGCGCCCTATTGTGTAATTGAGCGTGATGCAGATATAGACCATGTTCCAGCAGATTTATTCCCTGGCATTCTGAAAACCGCGCGTATGGGTTACGACGGCAAAGGTCAAATTACCGTTTATGACTCTGCCAACTTAGTTGCCGCTTGGTCGGAATTGGCTAAGGTGCCATGTGTTCTTGAAAAGCGTATGGATTTAGATTTTGAGGTATCTGCCTTGGTGGTGCGTGGATATGATGATGCGGTTGTCGCATATCCAGTTTCTCAAAACATCCATCGTGATGGCATTTTGCATACCTCCACTGTGCCAGCCCCATCACTGAAGCCAGCTCAAGAGAAAAAAATTATTGAGGCTGCAAAAGCACTCATTCGTAAGATTGATTACGTAGGTGTTTTATGTGTCGAGTTCTTTGTACTCAAGAGCGGCGACATCATCGCCAATGAAATTGCACCGCGCCCACATAATTCAGGCCACTACACCATGGATGCTTGTGTAAGCAGTCAATTTGAGCAGCAAGTAAGAAGCATGGCTCGTCTGCCCTTGGGCGATACCCGTTTACTAGCACCAGTCTCTATGCTTAATCTCTTGGGTGATCTTTGGTACGAAGGTAGTGAAGATAAGACAAGAGAGCCTGCTTGGGATGAGGTGCTCTCACATCCAGATGCTAAGTTACATCTCTATGGAAAATCCGATCCACGCATGGGTCGCAAGATGGGTCATATCAATTGTTTGGGTGAGTCACTGAATCAAGCGCGCCAAAATTGCGCAGCTGTTGCCATTGAATTAGGGATCGAGCCCTAGAAATGTCCAGCGATAGTAGCTCACTACAATCATCTGCGGTAATTAACGAAGCAGTACAAACTTTGCGAGATGGTGGCTTAGTTGCCTTTCCGACTGAGACTGTTTACGGCTTAGGGGCAGATGCGAAGAATCCTGATGCAGTTAAGCGGATTTTTACCGCCAAAGGCAGACCATCCAATCATCCGCTGATTGTCCATTTGGCAGCCCCTGATAAGTTTGATCAATCCCAAATCGATTGGGTTCCGGTTCTAGCGCCCTGGGTAAGGGACTTATCAGAGGATGCCTTAAGACTCATTAATGCCTTTTGGCCAGGTCCACTGACCTTAGTCTTTAAAAAAGATAAAAGCGTTTTAAACGAGCTTACCGGTGGTCAAGATACCGTGGCGATTCGGGCGCCTGCGCATCCGATTGCACAAGAATTGCTGCGTAAGTTTAAGGGTGGGGTGGTTGCTCCTTCGGCTAATCGTTTCGGCAAAGTATCTCCTACGAGCGCTGCTGATGTCCGTAGCGAGTTTGAGGGTATGTTGGAGCTCATGATTTTGGATGGTGGTGACTGCGAAGTCGGCATTGAATCGACCATCATTGATTTATCTTCTGGTGAGCATCCAGTCTTATTACGCCCAGGCCTCATTACTCCAGGAGAAATTCTTAGCAAGACGGGTATTAAAGTCTATTTGCCTGGTGAAAGTGATTTAGTAAAGC
The DNA here is from genome assembly GCF_018688455.1 of Polynucleobacter sp. AM-7D1. Classification (NCBI taxonomy): domain Bacteria; kingdom Pseudomonadati; phylum Pseudomonadota; class Betaproteobacteria; order Burkholderiales; family Burkholderiaceae; genus Polynucleobacter; species Polynucleobacter sp. AM-7D1. The sequence goes on along the minus strand of NZ_CP061319.1, from coordinate 1,681,545 downwards.
AGGGTGGAGATGCACCAAGGGTCTCTGGTAGTCTTCGTGCCCATTACGCTCCGACAACCCCTCTCAGAATGTATGCGCCAGGCAGAGTCTTGGATGCGCTCAGCGAGTTCCCAGATATTAAGTCGAGGGTAGCCGTTGCTGTATGGGATTCAGATTCTTCATTAGGTGATGATGGGCATCCATCAGCTCATTTTGAGGAAGTGATTGTGCCTAGTGATAGTGCTGCATTTGCGAGTCGCTTGTACCGCTCTTTGCGAGATTTAGATCAGCAAGGCTGGGATCTAATTCTGTTTCCGGAGCCTCCGGTGGGCGAGGAATGGGATGGTGTTCGAGATCGACTTCAACGCGCTTGTTTTGGATCTGGCCCATCATTTAATAGCCATGCCAAGAGTTGATCGTGCGCATCTAGACCTTTCAAAGCATTTGGATGGTTTATGAAAGAGGTCACAGCGTACATTCTTCCAGACTTACTCATCACATAGCCTGATATTGCCCGTACATCTACGAGTGCTCCAGTTTTTATTCGGGCCTCAGGTTTTTTCTTCAAATGCAAAAATTTCCGCAAATGTGCCATAAGGCGGTTTTTCATCGTGCCATCTTTACCTGCAATTGGTAGGCTGTTATAAAAAGTATCTGCTACCGATAAGTTACGAGCTGCAACCAATAGTTGAGTCAAATGCTCGGCTGATACCGCTTCATTACGAGATAGGCCGGAGCCATTTTCAATTACGAGTTCCGGAAACTGAAGATCCAGTCCCTTTAGCCAGCTCTGAATCACAAGCTCACCATTTTCAGTAGTCGCTGGTTTACCCATCTTTTCTAATGCTAAGGTCAACATCAATTGCCTTGCCATTACGTTGTTGGAAAACTTATTGATATCTTGCACATCATCAGCTAAAGGGATGCCTTCAAACTGCAGCAGCAGTCGCGCCGCTAGGGGAACGGTGCTAGACTTTCCGGTGGGCGCTTGAGCCCAAGTGCCGCCAGCGAGTTCCCAGGCTGCAGCAAAGCCTTGGGTAAGAAAGGTATTCGCATCTAAAGCAACGACGTTGTAGTTCACCCCTTTGCAGGCATTAGGAAAGCTGCCAGAAAACTGCGCAGTCAGTAGTTGGTTAGTGGCAGACCCATCACCCTCAGGGTCTAAGTTAAAACGAAGATTGCTTTTCCAGTCATCGCAAGACCGATTGACCAACTGCATTTGGTTAATCACTTTGAGTTTGGATAGTGGTGGCGTGTAGCTGATATCGATAAAGTCAGCAGTGCGTGACTTACCTAGTTGAAACGAGAGGGTTCTAAAAGCGTACAGCAGAGGATCTGGTGGGACGTTATAGGCGCGTAAGGATTCGCCATCGATCGTGTTGTGTTCCATCACGCTAGGCGTATAGGCGCTTCTATCAAAGAATAAGTTGCCATCAATTTTCTGGATGCCCAAATTTTGTATAGCGTTCATCATTTTGGCGAATTCTTCGGGGATTAGCTTTGGATCACCAGTGCCTTGCAAATAGAGATTGCCTTTGAGCGTTCCTTGACGAATAAGCCCATCGGTATAAATGTTTGTACGCCAACGATATTGAGGCCCTAGGACATCTAATCCTGCGAGGGTGGTGATGAGCTTCATGGTGGATGCAGGGTTCATTGCCTGCTGTGAACGCCAGTCCACCTCTGTTTTTGCTGTCACTTTTCCTGGCCGATCCTGATCAATTTCCATTACTGAAATACTGATTGCATCTTTGGGAATCTGATTTTTCTCAAGGCTAGCTGCTACAGCCTTAGGTATGAACTTCAGAGCGGCATCCTTCGATGCCAAGTCCGCAGAGTACGCCTGAGGGGCCAGGAGTAGGATGGCTAGGCCCAGCAACACGATGGGAGCTTGGGCTAGGACTGGGCTTGAAGAATTCTGAGTACGCATTCCCTATAGGATAAACCTTGATGCCCAGCCTACGACAACAGCCACAAATTAATGCCGATATCTTTTCTTATAAGTCTCGATAGTTTGATTTTGTTCTTCGAGTAGGGTGACGAATCGATCTATCCGATCTGAAAGCAGTCCTTCAATTTCAAGCGATTCACAGGCATAGATAAATTCATTCGCTTGCAACAGTTGTGCCCCGCCTTTGACTTTATGAACCAGGCTTCGAAACTGTGCCTCATTGATAGGGGCTTGAATACTATTTAACTGGAGCTGACTCAAAACTTCTAGATGTACCTTTTCAATTTCTTCTAGGATTACGACGATTTGGCGGGGATCGTCTTTAATGAGATTGGAGAAAGCGTCAAATGAGTAGACCTCATTACTGCAGATGGGGTCTTGGCTAGATTCAAAATAGCGCATGAGTTCATTCTCAAGAGCACCAAGACTTAGAGGCTTGATGAGCACGCCATTCATACCGGAGGATAAAAATTGGTGGCGGGAGTCTAAAGCGTAAATATCGGCCGTGACAGCAATAATGACTAATTCACGATTACCCAGAGATCGGATTTGTTTAGCCAATTCAGAACCTTGCATTCCGGGCATAGACTGATCTGTGAGCATGAGATCAAAATGATGATCTTTCAGCAGCATGAGTGCAGCGGCAGCATTCTCACAAACACGAGTGCGTATTCCTAATGCCTCTAATTGCAAAGACAAAATTTGTCGGCTGGCTGGGTGATCTTCCACTACTAAGGCGTGAATGGAGCAGTTTTTCCTTCCCGCCCTTTTCGAGATCAAGTTTTTGGATGGCGATTCCAATGAGTCGAAGCTAGTAGGCTGGGGAGCAGCAATACTCGTTCTAGGAAAGGCCACCGAAAAGTGAACATTACTTCCAAAGCCTGGAGCGCTTTCAAAGTAGAGATGACTGTTCATGGAGTTCACTAGATGATTGGTGATGGTCAGTCCAAGCCCTGTACCCCTCGCTTGTTCAGATTGGCAAGATTCCTGCGTAGTCGGTAATTGCTCAAAAGCTTGCAGAGCCAATTTAATTTGCTCGCTGCCCATGCCCACCCCAGTATCGATTACTCTGAACTCAAGTAATTGGCCGGCATGATCATCTGCCAGTACGGTGGTGGAAAAGTACACCTCACCTTCCTTGGTGAATTTAATTGCGTTGCTTAGTAAGTTTTGCAGAACTTGTCGTAGACGCAATGAATCAATCATCAGAACTTCAGCGATTCTGGGGTCAATCGAGGTATGTAGAAGAAGATTTTGTTTCTGGGCTACCGTGGAGAACGCTGCATGAATATCCATGATCAATTGATGTGGATTGCACGGTTCTAGATTGAGGGTGAGTTTGCCAGCTTCAATCTTAGAAATATCCAGTACTTGATTGAGCATCCCTAAAAGCGATTCAGCTGAAGCTTGAGCGCTCTTTAATAGCGGTTTATCTTTTTTAGGAAATTGCGCGCTACTGAGTAGCAGCTCTTGAACTCCCAAGATGGCATTCATGGGAGTGCGAATTTCGTGACTCATGGTTGCGAGAAAAGCGGATTTGGCTGCATTGGCCTTTTCGGCTAACTCTTTGGAGTTCAGCAACTCAAGAGCAGTTTTTTTCTGATGAAAATACTTTCTTTGGAGCTGGTAGAGCATCACCCCACCAATAATGAATACCAGTATTGCGCTTAGCCAGGGTAGTAGGCTTGATTTTGGCTTAGCTTCATCGCCTAAGGCAAATAGTTGGCGTGATTCAATGGGGTCTAAGTCATTTAAAAAGTGACTCAATACATCATGCAGGGGAGCATCTTGATCTGAGATTAACCAACGATAGGCAAATGGATCTCGACTATATAGCCCATCAATTTTTAGATCTGAATTTGGGGTTTCTTGTATCAATCGACGCGCTAAGCGGATTGGCATCACCAATGCCTCGATATCGCTTTTGATCAGGGATTGCATCAAGTCATTAGGTGACTGAGCCTCTTTATCTTTGGCATAGTCATTAAAGATGGAGGGCGTATTCTCAAGACCTCGATCAAAATAGGCAATTTTTAGGCTTGGTGAATCCAGCTTACTTGAGTTCTTGGTGACAATGGCATCATGCCCCCAAAAGATGGCTTCAGACAGAGAGCCAAATTGCATGACATGGTCATTAATGCTAGGCGGATCAATAATGAAATCCACATCGCCCTTGCTGAGTTGTTTTAAACCTTCTTGATCAGATTTTCTCCATACCGCTACATATTGCTGTCGGGTGCATTCTTCAATTTTTGATAGTAGGGCTTTAAATGGTGCTGCACTTTCTTGCTGATTGGCTTGGACAAGATAGGGGGCATATTTTTCGTGAATACTAAATCGCACAACTGGGTGGGCATCGATCCATGATTGCTCTGAAGCGCTAAAGGGGCCGGCGTGAGTTACGCCGCCATAGATGCAGCAGAGTGCCAATACTTTTTTCAATATGAATCGATGCATGCTAGCTTTAGCTTTCGATGATGTTGTTCATGCGGCAGAACAAGATCAAATCGGCAATATTGTTAATGCCCAGTTTGTCAAAGACTCTAGTCTTATAAGTCGCCACAGTCTTATTGCTGATGTGTAGTAAGTCTGATATCTGCTGATTGGTGTTGCCTTTGCCGAGATACTTCATGACTTGCAGTTCGCGATCGGATATCAGCGCCAATTTGTCGTTGTCACTTAAAGAGGTGTTGCCGTTCTTCCCATGTGTGAAAAACGTATATCCCTGCGAGATAGCAACACATGCAGCCAGAATGACATCGGCACCAGCGGTCTTATTGACAAAACCATGAGCACCTAAGGATCGCACTCTACCCCCATAGACAGCTTCATCTAAGCTAGATAAAACGAGAATACGAACATCTGGATGCATCAAGCCAATCCGGCGAATGACATCAAAGCCATCGGTCTTGGGCATATCTAAATCTAAGATCACCATATTGGGATTGACTTCTTTGATTGAGCGTAGACACTCTTCCCCATGCTGCGCTTGTCCTGCTATCTCAAAAAGCAATTGATCTTGCAACATACTTTTTAATGCCATCAGCATTGCTGGATGGTCATCTACCAACATCACGCGTTTTCTCATTACTTGTCTCCGTTTAGGTTTTTATGAGGGTGCAGCGAAAAAATGGCTTTAGCGATACGGCTATCGCTCGTGTGTAGCATTTGATGTCGACTAACTGGTGGCATCATCAGGCCGCCATAGCAGTGGTGCGATCCCATAGCCATGGCGTTTTCTAAATCCTTTACTAGGGTGATATTGCTGGCGTAGATCTGGCTATGAAATTTCTGAGCTAGGAGGACCATTTCATTTGGTAAGCCATTGGTACGGAATTGCCCTATATCGATATGTATGCCTTCGGGTTCCATTTCTTCAATCCACCGGATTTGTGAGCTACTTCCAGAAAATTCGAGAAGATGAATCAGAACGCCGAGACGGCGCATTCTCAATATGCCCTCCATACAGGAATGCATGGAGTCGGCATCCTTGAGTTTGTGCACACCCAAGCTGATAAGACCAACCGGAAGTCGTGAGTTCAGGATGAGGTCGCTCAGAGCATCAATGAAGTCGGCTGAAGCTAAGTGTTGCGCTGGCAAAGGCAAGATGCCAGGAATGAAGCGACCACTACGGTACCAGTAGGTAATCGTATCCAAGCCTTCCATGAACAGTCTGAGGAGTTGTGTATCGGTGGCAGTCAGTAATGGTCTAAATAAAGAGCTTGTCAGCTTGCTTCCTTGGCTATTAAAGATGGGTTCATTGCTAATCGCTTGTCGCTGGGACCAGGATTGGTGTTCTTCGAGTACTTCACCGCTAAGACCTAGCCAAGGCTGGCCACAGGCATCGCGCACTTCTTGGAAGGGTTTGTTCTTCCAAGCCTTTACAAGCGTGTACAGCCGGGATTTCGGGCTCATCAGCATTCTCCAATCATTGAATAGCCAGTCTAGGCAGGACAGATTGGAGCTGTAAGGGCTTAAGGCTTATTTATATGTAGGAATCTACCTACTCACCTGCCTCAATTATAGAAAGTACAGGAAACCCTTTTGATGTAGAGGATCGCTAATTATTAAAATAAATATCTATATTAATTAATAAGTTATAGGATAAATGATCACCATATTGAAATAAAAGAGATTGCTTAATCTTAAAAAAATGGAGTGAAATCTCATTGAGTTTTAAAAAAACTCACCATGAGCCAAATGAAAATTAAAGCTGTTAGATGGCAGTCTCAGCTAGTAAATTTCAGCCCTAAAGGATAAATAGTCTAGTGAGTGATCAAAATCACCGTAGTACATCGTTTGATCTAGTGGATCCCATTGAGAAGATGTTCCACATACAGCGTTAAGTTCATGTCTAGGGTACGCGTCATTTGTGCTTGGATCGGATGTCGAAATCTTTTGACGAATGTTAAGCGTAAGGCACCTCAATAAACGCCTTAGCAATCTAATTTCATCGTTATTTGGTTTTCTATGCCTTAGGAAATGCGGGAATTGATCTAAGGCCTGTAGAAAAAGTGAGGCAAAGTCAAGGTCCTCACGTAGTCTATAGTTGGAAAAAAAGTAAGTCAAAAATTTTTGGACAACAATATGCTTTTCAATTTTTTTTGAATCATGAGGCCTATTAAATTTCTCTTCAGTTAGCGATTTGGAACAATGGCAACAGAATCGCAATGCAATTTTTCTTAGAGTATGTGAAATTCTTAAATTTGTAAGATTGCACATTTGCCTCTTGTTACAGTGTTGACAATAAAGGCGCATAGGCTTTCTATGAAAAATACAGACTTTATAAAATCTCAATCTCCAAGAAGCCCTCCAATAAGGTGTTGGCTCAGACAAGCAGTCTGGGCAAAAAGCAATGAAAGCAATACCTTTTTTGTCTCTATTTAAAGCAAAATTTATTTTTTGATTGCGTTCGACCCATGAAAAAATATTAGCCATGTCTGAAATTCTTGCTACAGGAAAATTTGTTCCATTGGTAATTTTTTCAAGACCTAGTCTGATGGAGGCTATATCAATATCGCATGGTATTTTTAATTCAAATTGCTTGAGAAGTGCCGAGTAAGTTAAGCGATGTTCATGACGAATTCTTGCAAACCAAGAGCTAATGATCTCATCATTAAAAGTTGGCGGAAGCCATAGTAATGTCGGTAATTTGGGCCAAAATTTATTCATACGTTATCTGCAAATAAAAGTAATTGTTTTTGCATATTTGAGTTTCTAATTCCAGGAATACTCTCTAACGCCGACACTTTATCTAATAAAAAATGGATTATGTTGAATTCCTGATGAGTTGAATCCTCCAAAACATCGTTTAGCGACGTCTTATTGATCGCAATCTTTATAGTGGAAATGGAATTTTGATATATCGCGTGATTTATTCTTGTGATTGCATGATTCACTAAATCTATCGTTGCTGAGGTATTTAAAATTTGCTTTCCGTGGGAGAGTCTGCCAAGCATGGGTGCAGTGTGCAAGCCAAAACTCCAAATTAATCGTAAAAATATATCCAAAGAAAGACCATCAGATAATTTCAGTAATGAATTGTTTGAAATTGGCTCTGAGAGATCATCTGTAAATTTAGACTTAATTACGCTTGAAACAAAGAGTTGGAATTCGCTAGCGATGGAACTCTTATTGTGTTTCCCAAAAAAAGGTTTTCCACATCCGCATACAGATAGCTTGTTCCGAGCCCAGGTAAGACTTTTCCCACATGAAGAGCAGTGGTCTATAAGACATATTTTATGTTCAACGCAAGCCGTATAAAGGCTCAAATCCCAAACTAGCTGGGAGTAGAGTTTCTCCTCAATGCAGAGATGGCATATTTGTGGATGTCGTTGTCTTACAAGGTAAGATTTTCTAAAGATAAAACCATTTAATCTTGTGTGGCATTGCCCATATATTTTGTAGTGATCAGCCGTTACTCTTGCAATGCATTTTGGTTTGAGCCCAAAAAGAGGGGAAATCATTGTTGCGGCATTATTGGTGATGTAGGGATACTGATAAAAATTGATATGTCGCATTAACTCATAGTAGCCAACATGGTTTTTTTGAGCCATTCGGATAATAAATCCTGGACCAGATTCACCAGGCATTAGAGTGTCGTGGATTGGGAAGTTAGGGTATTCAAATAACTCAGTCCGTAATGGAAAATTAGAATGGGTTGGCATGAGTATGAGCATTTCCATAATATTTTTTGAAAGCCAATTTAAGATGTTCGGCTGCTAGAACGCCCTCACTTGTATTTTCAGCAATCTCAACAGACATGATGATGAAATCCGTTAGGCGCCGTAAGTTTCCGCCAATACTTGTGAATATTTCCTTGCATTTATGTCGAATAATATTTATATCCATTGCTGTGCACTGTTGTGTATACCCATTCAAAAATCCCATAAGAGCCATTTCTGTTTGAAATTCAGCAAGATAAAATCGTGTTGCAAAACGAGTGCTTAGTTGTCCATCTCCTAATTCGCCATCAAATAAAGGCGAAATATCACGCGTCCCCGATAAAACGGTTGTAATTCCTGTCCTGGTAGATAGATTTTTAACGGAGTCAAGTACGCGTATTCGAAGCTCATCTTTTGATTGCTTAATTACCTGTTGAGACTCATCAATAAACATTGCAATAAATTTTTCGCGCTCAATTTGGTCAACAACTCTATCTTCAAGAATGCCATCACGAGTTGATCGTGCATCAAACTTAAGAACGTAGTTGCTTTGTTTTAGGGCGGAAGAGTACAGGCTCTTTGGCGTAGGAATTGAATCGGAGAAGGTAATATTTAGGACCCTTCCATGAGGAGCTCCATTGGTCCCATTCTCAATGGCCTTTGTCAATGAGTCTAATAGGGTGGATTTTCCAGTGCCCCCATGCCCATGAATTAAGACTCCGCTATTCGGGCGGGCTGTTGCAAGAGCATTTTTTAAGATGTGCAAAGTTCCATTAAACGCCTCCTCAAAAAGGGGGTGTCTTAATCGTGTATTGCGTAACTGAATGGAGGCTGGAATATTAGATTTAGAGGCTGCTTTATAGTGGTTCATAAGTAACGGATGTGATGATTGCGTCAAGAGGGGTTGTGGAAACATCTACAGCTGGGTATTTTTCAGTCAGCGCCTCCAGTTCGGCAATGGAGCTGATTATTGGAGTGGGCGGCGGTAGCATTTGAATAATTTCAGGTTTGCCATGGGGGTTATCTTGGTCAACCTGCCTGCGCCTAGCATCCTTTTTCGCTTCATTTAATTTTCTTTTGCTGGAAGATAGAAATTGGTCTTGCCATGCACCAAAGCTATATATCGCTTCAAGATGCCTCTGAAGCGCACCGCTTTCAATGTTCATTTGGCGACGAGCCTTGCGTTCTGATTTAACCCAGAACAGACTTTTTCCTGCGAGGTCTTCCCGCACTGCTGGAACGGTAATCCAATTTAGAGTTTTTTTATTTAAGACAAAAATACTGCCCATATCATTCGGATCAAATCTAATCTCAGTTTTAAATTTTGGACTAATTTGATAGGTCAGGTCGCGTAACTCAGGGCTGCGATAGTTAATAGTAAAAAGAGTGATGCCATTGTTATCAACCTGGCATTGCTTGGGAACGGATAAGTCTCTCCTAAACTCTTCAGTCATGATTGGGTAGACCGGCACTGTGCCTTTTAGTTTTTCCATTTCCTCCATCAGAATATCTCTTGGAGATATTAAGCTTCGCTCAGGAATTGAAACGTTGTGCACATCAACTACCCATTTGAATACCCAGGCAATAAAATCGTCAAATGCAATGGTTGCATCCTTCAGGGGGTCATAGCCTGGAATGGAAACCTCGCCTGGCTTAAGTGGTCTTCCTCGCTGAGGCAGTGCATCAGAGTACCGTTTCATCAAATTCTCAACACCACCCTTCATTACTGGTGTTCGAACTGCGCCACGTTCTGGATTGATGCCTAAGTTTTTAGATATCGCATAAAATATTGCGGAGCGTTGTGACGGCGCATTGTCGATACGCATATAGAGGGGTTTGACTGGCAAAGAAAACCAGTCATTTTGAAGATTAAATTCTTTTAATAAGCTTGTTTTATCTCGGTAAGCAAATTCGATGACCTTACTGAATCGTCCAATGTTTTCCCCATCAAAACTGACCCATGTAGACAAGATATAGCCAGAGAATGAGTCAATTAAAAATGTTATGACGGGCCTACCGATAATATTTCCATGCTTCGAGTCGTAGACATATACATCCGATACCGTATGGTCTAGTTCAACATATTGGAATGCATGTTCCGGGTAGCCGCCCCCAATTGAATGTTGCCATTTTTTCTTAACCAATTCCTTTGGCAGGCGCAAACGATCGCGTTCATAGGGTGTAAAACTTTGAATTAATCTTTTAATGGTGGCACTACTGATATACGGGCATCTTAAGAGCGCAAGCGGGGGATTGCCGGTATAGGCAAACGGATCCTTTTCGGGAAATATTTCCTTGAATTCTGATAACGGTAACTTATTCACACGCACATTTACTTCTATGGCACAAGCCTGAGCTGTTTTTCTTGTTATATTTTTTTTATTATTTTTTTGAATGAAATAATGATGTTTCAAGACCTCAAATGCTATTTTTATTAGCGAAGGATGTGATCGATATCGGCCTTTCGGACGCAATGCATGACCAGAAATTAAATCAGCAGCATCTTCCCGCGGTTGATATTGAAGCATCCAAAGTCTGACAGTTGATGGACTTGGTTTTTTTGGCTCACTTAAAAATGATTTCATTCTATGGAGTTCAGCGCGCAATTCAGAAAAATTATTTCCGCTAATATTTTTTGCAATTAAATGACCGCAATAAAATATCCTCCTCTCATGGGTAAACTTTTGTTTTAGATTTAGTTCGATAGTTGAGTAATTATTGTGAAGTAGTATGTCTGAAGTGAAGTCATCGATTAGCCCTGTCTGGATCACCGCGTAAGACTTATTTGTCACATTGAGATAGATATCTTCCCGAGTGCTGTCCCAGATTTCTCCGGTTGTCATGTTAGTAAAATAAACACGAGTCTCTGAGTTCGAAGTAGCAAATTCTTTATTAAATTCGTGGATGGCATTTTCAAATAAAAATGAAAATCCCTTTTGAACTGAAAAATAATTTCTCATGTCAATAAGCTGGTGACGAATAAATCATCGAGCAATCTTCATATTCAAGCGCATCATTAAGGTATAAGTGACGGCTTGCTACGAGTTTTAAAATCAATATCTTTGGAAGGCCCGTAATTCTCATGAAAAAATCAAAGGTCATTCCATCTGTGTATTTGGATACCTCCTCAATAGCCAATAAAATATCTTCTGAAGTAAATTCAAGACGAGCGCAAAATGCAATGTATTCGGCCCTTTTATGCAAATTTCCTACGCGAAATTGCAGTTCTGTTTGAACTTCAAATCTAACGTTTACGGTTTCACAAATAGAAAGGGCTTCCTCGAATAATTTTGACCATGGTTCTTTGACGGTAAATTTATGTGGTTTTACCTCTACTATTGTTGGTCGCCCATTCTTGATTACTAAAAAATCAGGAGTGTAGGTTGATCCATTTGAAAGCGTTAGGGTTGCTCTCTGGTGGTATATAGCAGATACACTGGGATTAAGGGTGGTTACTAAAACAAAGTCAGCCTCAAAACTTGACTCTGTATTGATCCAATCAACATCAAGAACATCAAAATGGTATGCAGTAGTTTTTAAGTGCGGAGCATTCTTCTTGCCGCCTACCTGTCGAACAGGGTTCTCGTGAATAATTAACGCTCCATTACTAAATTTTCTACATAGTGTTTTTAATGTTAAATTTTCTTCTGTTGATCTAAGTAAGTGTTGCTGCATTGCATCTCCAGTGATTCGTCTGAACCGTCAAAAGGCATCAATTGGATACATTTCTCCCGCGTCGGCTCAAATAAGCTTCAAAAAAATTGACTTTGTTTTGGGGTTTGGAGATACTGTGATTTCGAACAGCAGCAGATCCAAGCATCAAAAAAGTCAGATAGACCTTCGGGTTGATTCTGGCTTTTTTACATTTTTAGCTCCTTGTCTCTTCTATGTTGTCGAGGAGCTTTTGCGTGAGGCTCATCTGCCACTGAGCTAAATCGCTCGTGAGCCCATACCAATCCCTCCTTTTGGGGATCTTAAAGATTTTGATTGGAATTTCATTCCTTTCATTGGCTAGGCGAAAGGCGCCATAGGATTTAAACCCCAGTGCCAGGTAGAGGTCTTTGCCGCCCACCATGGAGCCATATCGATCCATTAAATCCTTCAATAAATTGCGCTCAGTTGTCGCCATTTCAAGCCCTTTTAGGTTGGGACTAGTGTGCCCTTGATCTAAAATGAAAAAAAGGTTCATTAAATAAATATTCAAGTCACCCCATTTCTAATGCCCAAAAAAGCAGGTGGACAACCTAAAACCTCTTATGAAAAGGCTCGCATCCAGATTTGGTATGAAGAAATTAAAAGTAGGGGCAATCCAAAAGATGGTCGATTAGATAAGCTATTTGTTTGGCGTTCTCCTCATTTAAAGGGGGATGTGCAGCCTAAAATCTTTGCCAATATCAGGAAGTACCACAGATACCCTAAGGGCCTAGATCCCCGCTGGAGAGATATCAATGAAATAGTTTTAGCCGTTGAAAGTGATCCGCAATATCAAGGTACCTCAGATCTCTTTAATGCAGAACTTTGGGATTTGTTGGAAACCAAGTCCATTACGGAAGCACAAATTTATGAGCGCATCGATCGAGTGCTCATTCAAAATGATCTAGAGCGTAGGCCCGGAAAAGATATCCCTGGATATAGACAAGCAATAATGATTACTAGATTTTCATCTAGCTTTAATGAAACATTTGAATGGTCGATGGAAGGAATTTCTGCGTTAACAAGGGGATATTTAGAGCTTCTTCACGGTATGCATATGAAAACTATGCAATACCCGCTACCAATGGACGCTTTTCCAGTTAAGAGTCATTTCCTAGAAGAATATTTAATTCTTAGGCTTGGCGACTTTGGGAAGGAGTGTTATGTGGATTTAATAAAAAAAGTTGACGATATTGAGGTACTTAAAAATCAGAAAGAGGGGAATAGCCCCTTCCAACGTAGGTGGGCAATTACATGGCCATTTTGCAAAGCCGGGCAGATACCTGTTTTAGGTTCGTACTACGGTGGAAAGAGCCACCCATTGAAATCTAGTAGGGTGTCGTAACCCATTTCGTCGTCTTCTTCTTAACCTATTGCGGAAAGTCAAAAGAGGCTATTTTTAGGGGTTTGACTGACGGATTCCGGCCATAAGGGGTCAATGGAGGAGAGTATTGAAAATCCTTGTGTCGGTGGTTCGATTCCGCCCCGGACCACCATGAAATACCAAAACCACCTTCGAGTAGTTTTTTCGTTTGTAAGGCTTAATAAAGAAATTGATTGGATAATTATTAAAATTTAGGAATTATGGAATTTATAAAACTCACAGGGCTATTTGCTATTACAGCTATAGCGGAGATTATCGGTTGTTATCTTCCGTGGCTTGTATTAAGACAAGATAAGTCTGCTTGGTTATTTTTGCCTGCGGTAGTATTTCTTCTATTATTTGCGTGGTTGCTAACCCTTCATCCTGCCGCCGCAGGCAGAACTTATGCGGCGTATGGAGGTATGTATATCGTCGTTGCGCTGATATGGCTCAGAGTGGTTGAAGGGGTTGAACTAACTAGATGGGACGTAGTTGGGGCAATAGTCGCCTTAATTGGTATGGTAATTATCGCTTTTCAACCATTTAGTAGGAGCTAGCGGAATGTTGTTTAAAACCACAGTCTAGATACAGAGTCGAGCATCCTGGGCTTTTGGTCGATTCTGCCTAAGGACACCAAGAAATACTAGAATCGTCCTGCTTAGGTGTTTTTACGGGTATGAGCTGTCGGTAAACATCTTTATGCGAAGCTAATCCATTATGCGTTTGTGAGAAAGCTCAAAATGCAAAGTGCGGAGAAATATGCTGTAATTGGCTAATGAGAAAAATCCTGATAATTCTGGCCCTGCTAGTTTTATCGATACAAACATCCTATGCTACGGTTACTGCTTACTGCCAAGAAGAGCAGGCGGCAGCTGCTCATGTTTCACATCACGAGCATGAGAAGCCAGTCAGTATTGCCTCAGCTAGCGATTCTGCAAGCTACGATTCTGATTGTGGAGTCTGTCATTTGGCACATTCTCCAGCATTGCATTCCACTTTTAGCATTTCAGTTACTTCTACCGTCTTTCATTATGAAGATGCTCGATTAGAGTTTTTAGTCGATATTTCTCCTCACCGCCCCGAAAAACCCAATTGGCTCGCTCTCGCCTAAGTTAGCGAGAGCCTTAACCTAATTCTTCTCCTCTCGCTAACTCTGTTTTGAACAAACAAATGGAGTTTTTATGTTGCGAGAGTATTCGGGCGTAGTTCGTCGCTGCGTCATTCAATTTACTGGATTGGTTTTTATATTGGGGTCGCCAATAGCGTTTGCTAATAGCGAGCGCAAAGCTGAGTCGGCCTTAAAGTCCTTCTATGAATCTTCATGGGAGCGCCAACCTGACTATAAGTCCTATCAGTATCGAGTAGAGGCCGCGCTTGCTAGGCAAAAAATTGCTAGCAGCCTTTTAGTAAGCCCAGCTTCGGTGGAAGTGTCGCAAAAGACCGATAGAACTAACACCAATCAAGGCGCTAGTGAAACCATACTGGGTTTAGATATCCCTCTGTGGTTGTGGAATGAGCGGTCAAGCTCAATTAATTTAGCGGATGCTGAATATAAAAAGCTTTTGTCTCAATACTATCTATCCCAATTGAGAATTGCAGCTGAAGTAAGGGATGCCTATTGGAATTATCAGAAATCAAAAATTGAATCTGATTTAGCGCTCCGCAGAAATGAGAATACAAAGAGCTTAGCTCTTGATGTTGAGAGGAGATTTAAGGCTGGAGACTTATCTCGCGCAGATCTTCATCAGGCTAATGGGGCTCTCGCATCATCAGAAGCTTTTTTGGTCGAAGCGCAGGCCAACGTCATTAATGCTGAGCAAAGGGTGCGTTCTTTATTGGGAAGTGAGTATTTCAAGAAAATCCAATTCGGTGACATTGCTAAAAATATTGAACCGTTACCCAAGGTTCCTGAAAACCTGTCAGGACTAGATTCCAGTTTGCCAATCGTTGCAGCCCTTGTAGATCAGTTAGAGGTTGCTAAAAAAGCGCTTGACTTAGCAAAATCTCAAACTCGGGCTTCCCCACAATTGCAAATATGGACTACTAAGGGCCGTGAAGTCTATGGCGTTCCCTATCAGCAATCAGTTGCTGTTGGGTTAAGAATTCCTTTTGGCTCTGATGCTCGCAATACTAATAGATTGGCCAGTGCTACAGCTGAGATGGTCGATTCAGAGGTTCGATTGTCCTATGAGCGAGAGTCTGCATTAAGTAATGTGGAATCAAATGTGGCTTTAGTGAAGTCGGCACAAATGAAGCTTGGCGCTGCAGATAAGAGGTCTAACTTAGCCAATGAAACACGTCAATTTTTTGACAAATCATTTCGCTTTGGTGAAACCGATTTGCCCACAAGACTACGTATTGAGCTAGAAGCAGTGGATGCAAATAGACAGGCTGCGATTGCAAAAATCAATTACGCAGTCTCAGTTTCAAATTTACGACAGGCCCTTGGCTTGTTACCAGAGTAAGGTCACTTTAACTATGAATTTATTGAACAAATACAGTCAGTTGGCGTCAAAACTGTTAATTGCGCTATCTCTGACAATTGCATCGGCAGCTTATGCAGGCCCTGGTCATGGGGAGGAAAAACCCACCACTGCACAAACTCAAACATTACCTCGCTTTTATGCTGAATCTGATCTCTATGAGGCGGTAGGAGTGATCAATGGTAAGGAAATCACACTCTACCTAGATCGCTACTCCTCCAATGAATTGGTCAAAGGAGCCAAGGTTGAAATTGAGCTTGAGGGCTCTAAAATTAGTTCAGAGCCTCATGGCGATGGAGAGTATCTCTTTCGCCTAAAAAATAAAATTAAAGATCAGCCTACTGCGATCACCATCACGATTAATGATGATGATGTTACCGACATACTAGCAGCCACTATCGATCTAAGTTCCTTTGAGCGCTCCTCATTGATCACTTGGAAATCAGCAATAAAGATCTTGCTTTATTTCAGCCTCTTGATGGCAATTGCCTATTTTTCTTATCGCAAGAAAGAGATGTTGATGACGCATACAAAAAAGTTAATTAAACAAATCAAGGAGCGGGTATGAATCGCAAACAGAGAGATTTTGTATTTCGCCCCTTTATCCTTATTGGTTTATCTGTGGCGCTATTTGCTTTTAAGGTTCATGCTGGGCCGGGTCATGGCGAGTCGGAAGCATCCCAAGTTCAGGGCGATGCCCCGAAAAGACAGTCGGACGGCAGCCTTTTTATTCCCAAGCCTGCGCAACGCCAGTTACACGTGATGACAACTCCTGGCCAGTTCGGCGAATATGCCAAAACCTATGATTTAGCTGGAAAAGTCATCATGGATCCTAACTTTGGCGGTAAGGTGCAGGCGATTGTTGCTGGCCGTATTACGCCGGGACCAGCTGGTTTTCCATTGCCCGGACAGAAGGTTAGTAAAGGCGATGTCTTGGCGTATGTAACGCCAGAGGCTGGCCCAGGAAAATCAAGATCACTTGCGGAAAGTCGACTAAAGCGTTTGCGAGATCTGAGCGATACGGTTCCACGTAAGACTATTGAAGAGGCGGAAGCCGCGGTTGCTAATGAAGAATTAAGAGCCCCAGTCAGCGGAATTATTTCTACTACGGGTGTTGTATCTGGCCAAGTAGTGCAAGCAAGAGATCTAATCTTTGAGGTCGTTAATCCATCTAAGCTATTAATAGAAGCGCTTGCCTACGACTCAAATCTGAGTAAGAACATTGCTGATGGCAAGGTGGATGTCAATGGCAAAGTGATTGAGCTCAAGTATCTCGGTGGTGGACAGACCCTTAGAGAGCAAGCTTTACCTCTTACTTTTTCTGCTAAATCGGACGATCTCCAATTTTTACCCATAGGTCAGCCCATTCGAGTATTCGTAAATACCGATAGCAAGGTCACTGGAGTAAAGGCGCCTTCAAAATCATTAGTGAAAAGTGGCTCGAACCAGACAATTGTCTGGATTAAAAAGTCCCCAGAAATATTTGAGCCCAGAACAGTTGTATATGAGCCTTTAGATGGTCAGAACATTGTTATCACTAGCGGTATTAAAGATGGTGAACGAGTCATTACTGATGGGGCATCACTCATCAATCAAATTCGTTAAGGACTAAGACATGTTTACTTGGTTATTAGATTTCAGCTTAAAAAATCGCATGATGGTGATTTTGCTTAGTGCTATATCTATGGTCTATGGTGCGTACACCTTAAGCAAGATGCCTGTGGATGTCTTTCCCGATCTGAATAAGCCTACTGTCACCATCATGACTGAGGCTGGCGGAATGGCTTCAGAAGAAGTTGAACAACTCATTACATTCCCACTCGAAACGGCTATGAATGGTTTACCAGGAGTAGAAGCCATTCGCTCAGTATCTAGTGCTGGCCTTTCTTTCATATACGTTACTTTTGACTGGTCTGTAGACATCTATCGCGCCAGACAAATGGTTTCAGAAAGACTCTCATCTATGGACGGAGCAATTCCGGATGGCATTGTTTCGCGTATGGGGCCCATTAGTTCGATCATGGGTGAGATCATGCAAATTGCCATTCCGATTGATGAATCTAAGATTTCATCCATGCAGGTTCGCGAGTATGCTGATTGGGTTTTGCGACCCAGATTGATGGCTATCCCCGGGGTAGCGCAAGTCATTCCTATTGGCGGGCAAGTCAGGCAGTTTCAAGTACAACCGAATACTCGTCGTATGGCGGAGCTAGGCCTTAGCATATTACAGATTGAAGATGCATTGCGGGGCTACTCTGCAAATACGTCTGGTGGATTTCTTGAGTCCAATAATCGTGAGTATCTTATTCGTCATATAGGGCGAACTTCTAGCCTTGAAGACTTAAAGAACATTGCGGTATCAAACCGCAATGGACAAACAATACTTTTAAGACAAGTTGCAGATATTACTTTTGCACCAGCAGTTAAGCGAGGCGATGCCGGTTATGAAGGTGGGCCAGCAGTCATTCTAGGTGTACAAAAACAACCTTCAGCAGATACGGTAGCGCTTACAAAAAAGATTGAATCAGCTATTGCAGAATTAAAGCAGGGCTTGCCAACTGGCATGGAAGCTCCAAAAGTAACATTTAGGCAGGCGAGCTTTATTGATGCATCCATTAGCACTTTAGAGGGTAAGCTCATTGGCGCATCAATCTTTGTTGCTGTAGTGCTGTACTTCTTTTTAGGAACAATTCGCCCGGTCCTCATCTCATTAACAGCAATTCCAGTTTCAATTCTCTTAACTGCCCTGGTTTTTAAGTACTTTGGTTTATCAATTAATACGATGACCTTAGGAGGCCTAGCCATTGCAATCGGCGGCCTGGTTGATGATGCAGTAGTTGATGTGGAAAACGTAATTCGTCGCCTTAGAGTAAATCTAGATAAAGCATCTTTAGACCAATTAAGTCCACTAGCGATTGTGAGAGCCGCATCGCTTGAGGTAAGAACCGGAATTATCTACGCTACAGCCATCATCGTTTTGGTATTCATCCCATTATTTGCATTACCAGGTGTAGAGGGGCGACTATTTGTTCCTTTGGGTATTGCATTTATAGTCTCTACTCTTGCATCACTTTTAGTTTCAGTCACTATCACGCCAGTACTCTGCTTTTATCTGCTGCCCTCAATGCAGTCCCTGAGGGATCACGATACAAAGATTGTCACTTGGCTTAAAAGCCATTATGAGGTTCAGTTGTCAAGGTTGTTAGCGGCGCCTAAAAAGCCTCTGATGTATGCTTTTGCATCCGTCATAGTCGCTGCTGCCAGTGTTCCCTTTATGGCGAGCTCATTTTTACCGCCCTTTAACGAAGGGACTTTACTGATCGGACTGCGTTTAAATCCTGGTGTCTCTCTCTCTGAATCGGCAGGCGTAGCTAGCCAAGCAGAAAGATTAGTCAGGCAGGTTCCTGAGGTGACTTATGTTGGACGCAGGAGTGGTCGCGCAGAATTGGACGAGCATGCGGAAGGTGTACATGTAAGTGAGTTAGATGTTGGTTTAAAGCCTGCGGGAGATTTAGACCGCTCCATGGCCGAGATACAGGCAGATATTAGGTCAAGATTGGTTAACTTACCCGCTGCAATTGCAATCGGTCAGCCAATCTCACATCGAATAGATCACATGCTTTCAGGAGTGCGATCGCAAATTGCGATTAAGATTTTTGGCGATGATTTAGACGTGCTGCGTAGCCAAGCCGATCTTTTGAGATCCAAATTAGCAGGCATTGAAGGCTTAGTTGATTTGGAAATTGAAAAGCAGGTTTTAGCACCACAAATTAAGGTCCGAATTGATTACGATAAAGCAGCGCAATACGGAGTTTCAACATCTCAGATTATGGCCACCTTGCAGGGCATGGTTGAAGGGGAGAGGCTCTCGCAAATTATTGAGGGTAATCGACGGTTTGCCTTAGTGATCAAGTTACCAGACTCAGCAAGAAATTTAGAAGGGCTTGCTGATATCTTGATTGATACGCCAAATGGAAAAATTCCACTCTCCAAAATTGCCAGCATTGAGGATGGGGATGGCCCAAATCAAATTAGCAGAGACGGCGGTAAGCGAAGAATTGTCTTATCGGCTAACGCCTCCAAGCGTGCCCTGTCGGATATCGTAGCTGACATTAGAGCTGTTATTTCTAATCAGACTCTTCCAGAGGGTTACTTTATTACTTTAGATGGTCAATTTAAAGCGCAAGAAGAGGCATCTAAAGTAATTGGTTTGCTATCAATTGGATCATTTCTTTTGATGTTTGCGGTTTTAAATAATCGCTATAAGTCCATGCGCCTATCTTTAATGATTATGTCTAACATTCCCTTAGCTATGGTCGGAGCAGTGATTGGTTTGTGGATTTCAGGCCAGCCACTCTCGATTGCTGCATTAATAGGATTTATCACGCTAGCAGGAATATCTGTGCGTAACGGAATCTTAAAAATTAGCCATTACCTCAATTTGATGCAGTCAGAAGGTGAATCGTTCAGTCTATCAATGATTATTCGCGGATCAATTGAGCGCTTAAGTCCTGTACTAATGACAGCTTTGGTCACAGCTTTTGCCTTGGCACCATTGTTATTTGAAGCAGAGCGTCCTGGTACAGAGATATTGCATCCAGTAGCAGTTGTTATTTTCTCCGGGCTCCTCAGTTCTACCTTATTGGATACTTTTTTAACGCCAGCCATGTTTTGGCTTTACGGGAAAAAAGCATCTGAAATAGCCTTGAGCAATATGAAAACTAACGAAGTATTTTAATTTAAAGGGGTTTATATGAAATCAATGATGGTGATTGCAACCTTGCTCATCAGTTTTACTGGCTTAGTTCAAGCTGGAGCTGGCCATGAATTAAAACCAATGCATGGCGGTATCATAGTAGAGGCTAAGGACATTGATGTTGAATTGGTTACAAAGCCTGATAGCCTATCGCTGTATTTGACGGACCACGGTAAACCGATACCTATAGATGGTGGGACCGCAAAGCTGACAGTCTTAATTGGATCAGATAAAAAAGATTATGAGCTACTGCCTAATGGAGGCAAATTCGAACTGAAAGGAAGCTTCGCTATTCCCAAAGGGGCTAAGGCCATAGCAGTTATCAAGATAGGGACGAAAGTGACTACAGCAAGATTTAATTTATAAGTTAAATTCCCTCAATTTAGCCTATAGACTGGGCCGTAGTGAAGTGATCAGATTGCTATCGTTGATTAGTGGAGCCATGTTCCGCCAAGGTCGGCTTTGGGTCGAATAGTGCCCAATTGATCCAATTAACTCAGGTGTCTTGAAGCGGCCAATAAGAGGCGGTAGTGTCACCTCTTTTTTACTTCACGGGTAGCGATAATTTATTTAAGATCCCGCAGTGTGCTGAGTCCTGATTCGCATGACATTGTTTTCTGAGCAGCTTTAATTGTCGCTCAAGTTGGCGTAGCTCATTAATTCGATTGCTTACACCTTCAATATGGGCATCAAGCAATTCATTTACTGCATCACAGTTTTCATCGGGCAAATCTTTTAAGCGAAGTAATTGACGAATTTCACTTAAGGTCATGTCCAGCGAGCGGCAGTGGCGAATAAATGTAAGGCGTTGCAGGTGCTGATCCCCGTAGATTCGGAAGTTACCCTCAGATCGAGCCGGTTTTGCTAACAAACCCTCTTGCTCATAAAACCGAATAGTTTCCACTTGAGTGCCTGTGGCTGTTGCTAGTTCACCAATTCTCATTTGACCTCCAAGTTTTTACATTTTTATTCTAATCCCTTGACTCTATAGTTACTATAGGGTGTTAAATGTTCTATGTCTTCATCATTTAGGTTTCCGCTATGAGCGAATGCAATACCTCCTGTAGTTGTTCTACATCAACCCCTGTGACAAAGGCTTCTGAGATAC
Organism: Polynucleobacter sp. AM-7D1; assembly: GCF_018688455.1. Lineage (NCBI taxonomy): Bacteria > Pseudomonadati > Pseudomonadota > Betaproteobacteria > Burkholderiales > Burkholderiaceae > Polynucleobacter > Polynucleobacter sp. AM-7D1. Next base: position 1,660,048 of record NZ_CP061319.1, on the reverse strand, counting down.
GGAGCAAGAATAAGGCCATCTATCGCATTGAAAATATGGACTGCCCAACTGAAGAGGCGCTTATTCGCAAAAAGCTAGTTAGTGTAAGCGGCATTGAGTCGCTGGACTTTAACTTAATGCAAAGGATACTCACGGTTGGTCACAATCTCAACTCACTTGACGCTATCGAGTCCGCTTTGGGTTCAATTGGAATGCAGGCGGTGCTACAAAGTGGTGAGACTTCTACAAAGGACAGCTCGATTGAGCCTATACCTAAAACAAATTGGTGGCCATTGGCTGTTGCAGGTATCACTGCAACCTTGGCTGAAATCATGGAATTGCTGGAACTTGGTAATCAGTGGATTGTCATTGCTCTAGTAATCGCCTCAATTGCTTCAGGTGGCCTGACCACCTATAAAAAGGGCTGGATTGCATTAAAGAATGGCAATCTCAATATCAATGCCTTAATGTCAATTGCAGTAACAGGCGCGATGGCGATTGGAAGTTGGCCAGAAGCCGCCATGGTGATGTTCTTATTTACTCTAGCTGAAGTAATTGAAGCCAAGTCATTAGATCGTGCTCGTAATGCGATTCGTGGCTTATTAGACCTCACCCCTGAAACCGCAACCGTTCAGCAAGCCGATGGCTCTTGGGTGCTAACGGATGTAAAGGCTATCGCTTTAGGTGCTTTAGTTCGAGTGCGTCCTGGAGAGCGAATAGCTTTAGACGGCATATTAATAAGTGGTAACTCGGCAGTAAATCAAGCGCCAATCACGGGTGAGAGCCTACCCGTCGATAAGATAGTTGGCGATGAGGTATTTGCAGGAACGATCAATCAGGCAGGATCGTTCGAATACAAAGTTACTGCAGAAGCGACTCATTCAACGCTAGCTCGAATTATTCATGCAGTTGAAGCAGCGCAAGGAAGTCGTGCGCCCACCCAGCGTTTTGTTGATCAATTCGCCAAGATCTATACGCCAGCTGTTTTTTTGCTTGCGGTGTTAGTCGCTGTTTTGCCTCCATTGTTAATGGCGCAGTCATGGCAAGAGTGGATCTATAAAGCATTAGTCATGTTAGTGATTGCCTGCCCTTGTGCTTTGGTGATCTCAACACCAGTAACGATTGTGAGTGGCTTAGCAGCCGCTGCAAGAAAAGGCATCTTAATTAAAGGAGGCGCTTTTTTAGAAGCAGGACGGAGCATGAAGGTCTTAGCAGTAGATAAGACAGGGACACTAACCTACGGGAAGCCTGCACAAACGGACTTTTTTGCATTAAGTAGCAATGACAAGCATATTCACGAAATTGCCATCAGTCTTGCAGCGCGATCTGATCATCCCGTATCTCTAGCAATTGCCCATGCTAATCAAGAGCAAAAGAATGATTTAAAGAATGTAGATAGCTTTGAGGCGATTCTGGGTCGCGGTGTCAAAGGCGTTATTGAGGGTAATTTGTATTACCTTGGCAATCATCGACTGATTGAAGAATTGGGTTTGTGCTCTGATGATATTGAGAATCGTTTATTACCACTAGAGCAGCAAGGCAAAACGGCCGTATTGCTTACCAACCAAACAGAGGTTTTAGCCATTATTGCGGTGGCCGATACTGTTAGAGAAACAAGCAAGCAGGCTATTGATGAGCTTCACCAATTAGGCGTGATTACCATCATGCTCACTGGTGACAATCAGCACACCGCTAAGGCAATAGGTAAACAGGTGGGTGTCGATGAGATTATGGGTAATTTATTGCCTGAAGATAAGCTCAAAATAATTGACAGTCGCCTAAAAAAGGATCCCAATGTAAAGGTAGGCATGGTTGGAGATGGCATTAATGATGCCCCCGCTTTAGCAAGAGCAAGTATTGGATTTGCGATGGGGGCGGCTGGAACCGATACTGCGATAGAGACTGCTGATGTTGCGCTAATGGATGATGATTTACGCAAGATTACTACCTTTATTCGGCTATCCAAATCAACCGCTCTAATTCTGACTCAAAACATTGTTCTTGCTCTTGGCATTAAAGCTATTTACCTTGTGCTTACCTTTACAGGGCAAGCCACGATGTGGATGGCGGTATTTGCGGATATGGGTGCGAGCTTGCTAGTAGTGGCAAATGGATTGCGGTTATTAAGAAGCTAGGTGTTAGTTCATATCAAGCAGTTAACTCAAGGAGTACTAAAATGAAAAAGCTAGGATGGGTTGCGATTTTAAGTTTAGGTGTTTTACTAAGTGCGCCCGTTTTGGCGCAAACAGCAGGGGCGGGCACTAAAGCCTCACAGACACAACAAAAAAATGTTGATGTAGCGGAGTTTGATAAGCAAGCCGCTCAAATTCAAGAGAACTTTAAAAAGATGCAACAGCAGATGGATCAGATCCGTGCAACTCAAGATCCGCAAGAAAGGCAAAAGCTGATGCAGGCTCACTGGAGCACAATGCAGGGCAACATGAATATGATGCAAGGCATGTGGGGTTCGGGAATGATGGGTTGTTGTGGTGGTAACGGCGGCATGATGGGTGGACACATGATGGGTTGGAATGGTATGGGCCCCTATTACTCTAAATTAACACCTGAGCAGTTAAAGCAACGCCAATACATGATGGATCAATACATGGGTATGCAGCAGAACATGATGAACCAAATGATGCAGCAGAACTATATGTGGATGGATCGGTCAAGGTAGTAACACACTAGGGGGATGAGTTACTGGACTTGTCCTCCAAGGTCTCCCTTGGGTCGAATTGAGCCTATCGCCCAAAGTCCATCTGACTGTCTGGTTATGAGGGAGGGGTAGACTGCGGCGATGGCATTAACGCAGCCTCCCCAATTTCAAACCTCAGTTTGTTCTGCCATCTCTAAAGCATCATCCACTTCAATGCCTAGGTAACGAACTGTACTTTCCAGCTTGGTATGACCCAGCAGCAACTGAATTGCTCGTAGGTTTTTAGTCCGGCGATAGATTAAAGAAACCTTAGTGCGGCGCATGGTGTGCGTTCCATAGTTTGCTGATTCCAAGCCAATAGAGCTAACCCAACTATGCACAATCCTAGCGTACTGCCTAGTCGATAAATGTGGGGATTCTTTAATCCGACTGGGGAATAGATAATCCTCCAGGTGCAAACCATCCGCCTGAATCCATTGCTCAACTGCAGTCCTTGTTAATTCAGTAATTTCAAACTGAACTGGTCGATGGGTCTTTTGTTGCAATATGTTGGCTCTAGATGAAACATGGTCTCCAGTCGCGATATCTCGAACTTTTAACTTAACTAGGTCACAAGCTCTTAATTTGCTGTCGATAGCCAAATTAAATAAAGCTAAATCCCGCTTGTTGCCATTTAGCTGTAGTCGGACCCGAATGGCCCAAATATCTTTTAACTTAAGTGGTGCTTTCTGCCCTGTCAGTTTGCCTTTGTTCCAGGGTTCTTTATGCGTAGTTGCAATAAGCTGTTCCATGACATTCTCCTTATGTGAAAGGGAGTACCACTTTGCGCTGAATTAATGGCATCAGCAAGGACTCTAGAAATCTCAAAAGCAGTCATTCAAGCTAGTTAGCTACTGGAGGCAAATATCGACCCTTAGCCGCCACTTAAGCAATTCTCAGGTTACTCATTGACCCTGCCTAGATTCCTCAATGGTTTGTCCATCTCGAATTGCATAAATGCGCTTAAATAGTGGGATAATTTTTTCATCATGGGTAACCACAATAATCGCAGTCTGATATTGACTGGCCATTTGATTTAAGATCCCCATTACCCCTAGAGCCCTCTCGCTATCTAGAGGCGCAGTAGGTTCGTCAGCCAAAATCACTGGGGGTCTATTTGCCAAAGCTCTTGCAATGGAAACTCGTTGTTGCTCACCCCCAGATAATTCAGATGGGCTTGCATTAGCCCTATGTGCAACATCTAGAGCCTCTAGCAACTCTCTAGCGCGCGCTCTAGCCTGAGCATTAGGCACGCCTGCAAGCATAGGCAATAGTGCGACGTTATCGGTAACGTTTAGAAACGGAATTAAATAAGGGGCCTGGAAAATAAAGCCAATTTTGTCTCTTCTCAGAGCCCTTAAGTCCTTAATCTTCCAACCATTCTCGTAGATCACTTCACCACCCAAAGTCATGCGACCTGCTGTGGGCTCAATGACTGCCCCTAGACATTTCAGTAGCGTACTTTTTCCGGATCCAGATGGGCCAATAAGCCCCACCACTTCACCTGGAGCAATTTGCATATTGACATTTTTGAGGGCATCTACAGCAGCGTCACCATGTCCGTAAGTTTTTCTAAGCCCTTCTAATTGAATGCTGTAAGTACTCATATCAGCCTCCAATTGCTTGGGCGGGATCTACCAGCAAAGCAGCTCTAATCGCCAAGGTACTAGCTAAAGCGCATATGACCATCACTAAAATGAATCCGATGATTGCGTCTACAGGCTCTAATAAAACATACTTTGGAAACAGCGGCGCCCAAAAAGTAGCAGAAGTTTTTCCCACAACAAAACCAATTAACCCCAAGCCAAGGGCTTGCTGCAGAATCATGCTGCCAATAGTACTATTTTGAGTGCCAATCAATTTCAACACGGCAATCTCCCTAATCTTTCCTAGGGTCATGGTGTAGATAATGAAAGCCACAATGGCAGCGCTTACTACCGCCAAGATCACTAGAAACATACCAATTTGTTTTGCGGAATTTGCGATCAACTTGGCAACAAGGATTTCTTCCATCTGCGCCCTTGTATACACCTCAAGATGTTTCCAGCGACGGATTGGTTTGGCTACTTCCTCTGGACTACTGCCGGATTGGATTTGAACAAGGATGGCATTAACGCTGTGATTGGTAGATTGCGATGCTGTAATGGCATCTAATAAGCCAGGAATAGGGCGATTCAAACTGGGATTGGCTACGTTTCTGGCACGATCATTCAGAATCGCATCGTTGTCCTTTAAAAATTGCGCCTCTTGTGCGTCTTTAATGGGAATGAATACCATGGGATCGCCACCCGATGAGACCATACGGCGAGTTAAACCCACCACCCGATACTGATGGCGCTTAATTTGAATGAGGTCGTTTAGCTCAAACCCCGTTTTAACATCCGCCAATGCTTCATAGTGTGACTGAACAATATGTCGACCGGAAATCAAATAGGCCGGCTCACCAAGCTGCCCACTTTCTACCCCAACCACCATGACTCGAGTATCACTTTGTCCTTTACGAACCTGCATTGTGAGATAGGTAATGTTAGCTGCGCGTGCAACGCCTGGCATTCCCAGCACACCTCTTACATAGTCATCTCGAATGCTGGATGCTTCAGCATAAGGGCCTTGGGTATCTTTTTGTACCACCCAAAGATCTGCACCACTATTGTTTAGTAGGGCCATGGCATCATCCACCATGCCTCGATATACCCCTGCCATTGTTAGAGTGACACCGATTAGCAGTCCAAGACCCAATCCCGTTAGAGCAAACTTACCCCAAGAATGCGCAATGTCACGACCCGCTAGGCTAATCACGGTGATTTCTTCAATAAAGAATCAACTACCTTAATGCGCTGCCCTTCTTTAATTTCAGCATCGCTATAGAGAACAACTTCATCACCACTCTTAAGTCCACTCAGAATAACCACTTGACCATTTAAGCCGTTTTGTCCAATTTGTACCCGAGCAAAGTGGGGCTTGCCATCTTTGAGTACCCATACCCCAGTTTCATCACCCCTCTTTTTAATGCTTGCGTTGGGCAAGCTAAGGCCATATTCACTGGGGGCTAATTGCAATGTTACTTCTGCCATCTCTCCAATTGAAACAGTCTTAGGCATATCTATCATTTCAATTTGGGCGATGCGTTCTTCTGCAACGCTATCACTGAGCATCTCAACGCGAACTACCTTGCCCGAGATTGGGTGATGTGGATTAGAGCGCAATATCACATTTGCATCTAAGCCAACGGCTAATCCCATTGACTTACCTTGGTCAAAACGCGTCTTAATCCATAGGCTCGTTGGGTCGATTAACTTTAAAACTGCCTGACCAGCAATAACGGTTGAGCCTGGCTCGGCATCCCTAGATGTAATGATCCCATCTACTGGAGCCCTTAATTTAATATTAAGCTCTTGTTGTTTAAGCCCAGCCAAATCAGCGGTCGTTTTTTGAACAATCGCTTTTGCTGAATTGAGCTCTTGTGACTTTCCTTCAACAACAATTGGACTAATAAAATTCTTATTACCCAATTCAACATAACGCTTATGCGTTTCTGAAGCTAGTAGTAAACGTGCCTTTGCATCAGTCACTTGTGCCTGAGCAGCAACCATTTTCTGGCTCAAATCAATAGAATCCATCTCGGCAAGTAATTGCCCCTCTTTAACCAAATTACCCACATCCACATACACATTTAAAACGCGTCCAGCAACTACCGGCCCCATCAAATACGCCCGCCTGGCTTCAACTGTTCCTACCCCGAATAGCGTAGGTGCAAGCGATTGGTCGCTGACTTTAATGGTCGTCACTTTAGTAGAGGCTAAGGGACCAGAATTTAGAACAACAAATCCAAATACGACTAATAAAAATGTGAGTGTGAGACCCATCAGTAATTGACGACGGGTAATGTCCAATTCACGCATTCGGAGCAGCAGTGAACTAAAAAGTTCTTTTAATTTAATGGTGGTATTCATTTTTTTGAGCCATTAATGTACTTGAATAAAAGATGCCTACCTTTTGATCATGCTCCCTTTAGTTGTTTAAGGGGTGATTTAATTACCTATTACGATGGAAATCAACGCAATCGTTATTAATCTCTAATATTGATCTTTTTGTACTACTTAGAGCTATCATACACTATATATTTTTATATAGTGTATGATAGCCTAAACAACAAACTTGTTACATCGAACGATCCCTACTTGGGTAAAAAAAATATCTAAGCTAAGTGCAGCCTATTCCATCCTACAAAAGCAATACAAGAACTGTTGCGTAGTGCCCATTGGAGTTTGATGTAGCTCTGTTGAGCTATCAATTAGCTTGAATGTCTTGCCAAACTGCCCATGAAGATTTTCTGAGTCATAGCGAACAACATCTAATCCGCTACATTTCTCAGGGCCCTCGGGTCCAAAGGTGGACATAATCACATAGCCACCATGCTTCACTGAACGCATCACTTGTTCTACATATCTTGCTCGTTGTGCTTCTTCAGTTAGAAAATGAAAGACGGCTCTATCGTGCCAAACATCAAAATAGCCTTGAGGTAATGTTGCTTGCGTAATATCAGCGCAGTACCAGTGAACCTGAACAGCCCGCTTGCCAATACGATCTCTAGCTACATCAATTGCTTTTTGAGAAATATCTAAAACGCTGATGTCCTCATAACCCTCAGACAAAAGGTCGTCAACTAGCGTAGATTCGCCACCACCAATATCAATAATGACGGCATCTTTACTGTGTGCTGCTTGATGAATAAGACTGAGGGATGTATCAAGGTGTGGCGCATACCAACTCACCGCATCCGGTGCCTTGTCGCCGTAGACCTTCTCCCAGTGTTCTTTTTTGTTCATTTGCTAGTGCTTAGGTTGTTTGTTAACAGCCTTCTTGTAAGCATCCATGCCACCTTTAGTTTTCCACTCTTCATAGCCACCTTGAAGAATGCGCAAATTCTCATAGCCAGCAACACGCAAAGCAAAGCCTGCCTGAGCTGAGAGACTGCCGGTATTACAGTAGATTAAGACAGGCTTGTTCTTAGGAATCTTATCCTTTTGTGCCAAGACTTGGCGCCACTCAATGTTGACTGCTCCAGGAATATGGCTCTTATCAAACTGAGCCTTATCTCTAGCATCAATCACCATCATCTTCTTATATTCTTCTGCGGGTATCTGCTCAGGAAATATCGTAGCACCGCCATAGTCCACAAACTCAAGATAACCCGCCATCTCATCAACAGCAATAGCTTTGTTATCAGCAAATGTAGGGCTTGCTATGAATGATGTGAGCGCAAGCGCAATGAATAGTTTTCTCATTTATTTCCCAGTCTTAATAGTTGATTTGAACTTATCGAATTCAGGTCTGACGCTATCGTTAAATAACTTACCTTGCTTCTTCTGCTTGGTGGTTCCCTCTAACTCCAGAATGTCCGCAATGATTTGATAGCTCACCATGCCATTGTGAGCGCCACCACTTGCCGCTATGTTTTGTCCGTTGTACCAAACTGAAGGAGCTGGCGTTAATGGCGGAACGGCTGTTTGGGGCAGAACCAAAATTGGTAGTCGATACGCATTAGCAATTTCTGCGGCAATTTGAACATTGGTGTTACATCTGGTCCCAGGAGGATCTTGATTAATGAATACCAAGGCTTTTTGCCCGTTAATCTCTAGCGGGACAGGGCTGTTAGCAAGAACGCTTAATGAGAACAAAGAGATAATGACCCCCACGAGCTTTTTAAGCATTTACATCCTCACTTATATTCAATAAAATCATTGAATGATTATGCCTAAACAAAAATCTACTTTCAAGCAAAAACTTTTCGAGCAATTCGCCAAACTCGGGAAAGCCCTTGGCTCAGAAGTGCGCTTAGAGCTGATTGAACTGATTATTCAGTGCCCTACAGCTGTTGAAGACCTAGCTAAAAAGGTTAAGCTGCCAATTGCCAATGTATCGCAACATCTACAAGTACTTAAACAAGTAGGCATTGTGAATACGATCAGACAAGGTAAATCCATTGTTTATGAGATAGCGGACTCAGATGTCATTGATTTGTTCTTAAAGCTACAAGGTGTTGGACAGCGCCACATTGAAGAAGTCGATAGCCTCGTCAATAAGTACCTCACCTCGCGAGATAGCTTAGAAGGCATGCCAGTTAATCAAGTACTTAAATTAGCCAAGCGTGGAGAAATCACGCTTTTAGATGTGCGGCCTAGTGAAGAGTACGCTCACTCCCATCTTGAAGGGGCACTCAATATCACCCTTGAGGAATTAGAAGAGAGATTGGGGGATTTTCCAAAATCTAAAACGATTGTCGCTTACTGTAGGGGCACGTACTGCGTACTATCTTATGAAGCTGTAAAGCGCCTCAGAGAAAAAGGATTTAAGGCAGTACGAGCAGAAGATGGCATACCCAATTGGCTCAATATGAATTTGAAGCTAGCTAAACAAGACGAGTAGTGATTGTTCCGTCTTAATCGCCTTATTCAAACGCCACAGTCTGCTTTTAAGTCGGCGCTTGTCGTCTCTTTAGCTTTACATGTCTGCTTTCTACTTTTATGGGCTCCATCAACAGTAAAGCCGCTAAAAACAGTTAAAGAAGATGTCGTTGTTATCAAACTGAACGAGCCGCAAGAAAAGCAAGAGCCCGTCAACATCCAGAAGAATCAGACGCTCACAAAGAAGGCCCCAGCAACACAAGCAGCTCCAAATGCCCCAACAGCAGAGGAATGGGCTTTTGCCTCAACCTACACATTAAAAAATAGTAAAGGCTACAGACACACCTGGGGCAAGCAAGTGCGTAGCATGATGGGAACAGCTGTTGAAGGTGCCGATCAAGGGCAGGTGAGATTCAGAATCGAGATTGCTCCAAATGGAAGCATCACTAAAGTTGAAACACTCTGGAAGACATCTGATAAGGCTGAAGCCCTTGCTCGTAAAGCAATTTATTCAATGCCACCGCCACCACCCACGCCAACTGGTAAACCCCTCATCTTTGAAAAGACAATTTCGTTTACGCCATTTGCCACTGATGACACGCCAATTTATAGCGATGACTGTTTACCTGATCCTCCATCATTTAATAATCCCTTTGCTTGGGATGGCAAATCGCCACAAGAGATAAAACAAAATAAGCCTGCCGAAAAACTCAGTCCTGAAGCATTAGCAGAGTGCCTCAAACAATTACCTCAGGATTCTATTGAAGGTGTGGCCGCTCATAATCAGCGACAGCTAGATCAATGGGGGTCAAGCAATCTAAATCAAAGAAAGTAGTTCACGTACATACGTCTATGCGCATATATTTGTAATGTCGTTTTAAACGATATTCCTATAATGGGGCAAGCAAAAACACTTAAGGCGTCTATGGCTTGGATTATTACTAAGTATCTCCTAACAGCAGGGATGGTTGTATTCATTTCTGAAGTTGCAAAGCGAAGCGATCGACTGGGTGGCTTTATTGCGGCATTGCCCTTGATGACGCTTTTAACTCTGGTGTGGTTGTATGTTGAAAACCAGCCCGAGGAAAAGATAGCCAATCATGCCTATTACACCTTTTGGTATGTGATTCCAACATTGCCAATGTTTCTATTGTTTCCACTGCTACTTCCAAAGTTAGGATTTTGGCTAACGATGGGGGCTTGCGTAGTGGCAACAGTCATCTGCTTTGGCCTATTTGCCTTGATGATGAAGGGCTTTGGAATTAATCTGCTATAGGCAATGGCATTTATTGGCCGATTTGAGACTTTGAAGTTGATTCCTGCAACTAGTCTCTTCTCGACGGTGATCTCAACCCATCAATTCAATAATCCGAGTACGCTAACTCTCACCCAAAACTGAGCGACCTGCTTAACGTAAGTCTTTATTTAACTGATCCACAATCTCGGCCCAATCAGCATCTAAAAGCAACTCATCACGAAGAAGCCTTGCTTGAGATGGTGTCCAGAATGGTGCATCAGCTAATTCAATCGCTTCATCTAAAGGCGCATGCCGATCAATGAACGCCTTAATACTATTACCATCAGAAGGTAGTCCTAATTGAAGGAATAGCTCAGAGAACGGATGAAATGACTTTTCCATGATTAATTTCTCCTTAAACGTAACGCATTTGTAATGACCGAGGCTGAGCTCAAGCTCATGGCAAGTGCAGCAATTAATGGTGAGAGTAACCATCCAGTGAAAGGATATAAGAGACCAGCAGCAATAGGAATGCCCAGTGCGTTATAAAGAAACGCAAACACTAGGTTTTGCTTCATATTGCCTACCGTATCGTCTGAAAGCGACTTAGCAATCGCAATACCTCTGAGATCACCTTTAACTAAAGTAATTTGGGCGCTATTCATAGCAACGTCAGTACCGGTGCCCATAGCAATACCAACATTGGCTTTTGCTAAAGCTGGAGCATCATTGATGCCATCACCTGCCATTGCAACAAGCCGACCTTCATTTTGTAGTCGAGTTACCAATTCGAGCTTATCTGCTGGCTTAACCTCTCCATAGACCTCTTCAATCCCAAGGCGCTTGCCAACAGATTGAGCAGTTGTTAATCCATCTCCAGTTGCCATCACAATTCGCAATCCCGCCTCTCTTAAGGTTTGCAAAGCCTCTGGCGTAGTAGCCTTAATAGGATCAGAGACAGCTAAAAGTCCAGCAAGCTTTCCGTTGATAGCTAAATGCATCACGCTAGCGCCTTCAGAGCGGAGCTCCTCTGCTTGGGCTTTCAAAATATCAACAGAAACTCCCAGCTTATCCATCAATGCAGTATTACCCAACGCCAAATGAAACAAGCCAACGCTACCTTGAACTCCAATTCCTGAACTTGATTCAAAGTTTTCGGGTTTCTCTAATGGCAAATTGCGGTCTCTTGCGGCGCGAACAATTGCATCGGCAAGGGGATGCTCACTGCCCTGATCAAGACTTGCTGCAAGCTTTAAGACCTCATTACCATCAAAGCTGGGCGCAGGAATAACTCTATCAAAAATTGGCTTACCCTCTGTTAAGGTGCCTGTTTTATCAATAATGAGGGTGTTCACCTTACGAAGATTTTCAATGGCCGCAGCGTCGCGGAACAAAATTCCCTTTGTCGCCCCTTTACCAGTAGCAACCATAATCGACATTGGCGTGGCAAGACCTAGTGCACAAGGGCAAGCAATGATTAATACCGAAACCGCATTGATTAAACCAAAGACCCAACTTGGTTCGGGGCCAAAGATCCCCCAAATGAAAAAAGTCAGTAAAGCTATCGCTACAACCGTTACGACAAAATATCCCGCAACAATATCTGCCATTCGCTGCATTGGTGCTCTGGAGCGTTGGGCTTGAGCTACCATTTGCACAATTTGAGCCAGCATGGTTGATGAACCAACACGCTCGGCTTTAATAATCAATGCGCCATTGGTATTCATCGTTGCTCCAATCACACGATCACCGATACGCTTAGTAACTGGCAATGGCTCCCCGGTAAGCATGGATTCATCAAGCGCACTAGAGCCTTCAACAATGACGCCATCAACAGGCACTTTTTCACCTGGGCGCACCCTCAATAAGTCTTCAATATGAACATTTGATAAAGGAATATCTTCCTCAGATCCATCGCCCTTAATTCTTCTAGCTGTTTTAGGCGCTAAGCCCAGCAAGGATTTAATTGCCGCAGAAGTTTGTGAACGTGCCTTTAGTTCCAACACCTGACCAAGCAGAGTCAATGAAATAATGACGGCGGCTGCCTCAAAATACACACCAATCCTGCCCATAGACATAAAGGAAGCAGGAAATACTTGTGGAGCTACCGTAGCAACAACGCTATACAAAAATGCAGCACCTGTTCCCAATCCAATCAAAGTCCACATATTTGGACTGCGATTGGCTATGGATTGCCAGCCTCGATGAAAGAATGGCCATCCTGCCCATATAACAATTGGTAAGGATAGGAATAATTCAACCCAGGTTTGGGTTTGAGACTCTAGTAGATTAAGTTTATGGCCAAACATCGCAAGGACAGTCACCACTGTCGTCAAAGGCAGCGTCCACCAAAATCGTCTTTGAAAATCAACTAATTCTGGATTTTCTTCTTCCTCTAATTCAGGCAACAGAGGCTCTAAACTCATTCCACAAATTGGGCAATTACCTGGTTGATTCTGCCGAATTTGCGGATGCATGGGGCAGGTATAAATTGTGCCGGCCACCGAAGCAGGCGACTCTGAGTCCTTTAGTCCCCCATCTAGATACTTGCTGGGCGCTCCAATAAATTTTTCTTTACAACCATTGCTGCAAAAATAATACGCAATATTCTTAAGCGAGTAACTATGCTTAGACTGAGAAGTGACCGTCATCCCACAAACAGGATCCTTCAAGGAATTTTCATCTGAAGAATGTTCGTGATGGGAGTGATCGTGTCCATGCTCATGATGATTGTTCTCATTGTGCTTACTCATTGCAAATCCTTGTTTACCTAATTCATTAAAACTGGCGTATCTGGGATTTCATTATCTGAAGATGATTTACCTGGGAATTGACTTTGCAATAGTTGACTCACCATTTCAATTCCAGACAAAATGCCAGCCTGATATTCATTGAGCGCAAATTTGGATTCGATCTCATGACAAATAACATCCCACGCACTGGCATCCGCATTTGAATGAATGCCTCTATCGGCAATTATCTCTACAGCATGATCGGCTAATAAAATATAAATGAGCACCCCATTATTGTGCTCGGTATCCCAAACTCTGAGATTGGTAAAGACTTCAATTGCACGATCTCTAGGGCTTAAGTCTTTTAACAAGGCAAGCGTATCCAGGGCACCTTCCACGGCAAAACAGATTTGACCCGAATGTTGAGCCTCACTATCTCGAATCGCATTTGTTATTGCGGCAAGATCTTCCTTGGAAAAGCATTTCTCTACCTTGCGACTATGAGACCAGAGATGTTTTATTAATCGATTCATATTCATGCTTACCATCTCCCCGAGGAGCCACCGCCACCAAAGCCGCCACCGCCACCACTAAATCCACCACCTCCACCATGGCCTCCACTGCTATAGCCACCAAAGCCATGTCTACCCAACCCCATTCCGGATAGAGCAACGACCAATGCCACAACACCGGCAATTAAGGCCATAGAAAACGCACCGAACATAAACCAGGCGATAAGAGCTACAAATCCTCCAGTAACTAGGGATCCAGGTAACCTGCCGAGCATCGATCGTAAGATTCCACCAAGCACTAAAGCCACAATAAAAATGATTGGTAAAAACGAACGAATATCCCCGGGGTCACGCATTTCTGTATTAGTTGGGTTTGGCGCTGGTAACGCCTCACCATCAACCACGCTAATCACAGCGTTTAGGCCATCCGTAATGCCGCCATAAAAATCCTGCTGTTTGAAACGGGGCACAATGATTTGGTCGATGATTCGCTTGCTAGTTGCATCAGTTAATACACCTTCAAGGCCGTAACCCACCTCAATCCGAAGTGCTCTATCAGCCTTAGCAATAATCAGAATCGCACCATCATCGACTTTTTTGCGCCCAATCTTCCATTGCTCCGCTACGCGAATTGCATATTGCTCAATTGACTCAGGAGCGGTAGATTGCAGCATCAAGACGACAATCTGACTACCCTTTTGAGCCTCAAAGTTACTTAAGGTTTGATCTAGAGAGCTGACCTGAGCCGGTGTAAGAGTGCCCGTTTGATCAATTACTCGCCCCGATAAAGCCGGTACCGCCTGCTGCGCCACAGAAAACTGAGGCAAGCAAAGCAGCGCCAAAACCGATAGTAAAGCTAAGAGACGTTTGGGGAACTGGAAAAAACGGGTCACGGAAGATACTCCAATTATTTCGCTGCTGGCGTATCAAATGAAACACTAGGAGGAGAAGCCAGCTCTTTCTCATTCTCAACAGTAAAGTTAGCCTTAGCCTTATAGCCAAACATCATTGCTGTTAAGTTAGATGGGAATGAGCGAATCGTGACGTTGTAATCCTGTACAGATTTAATGTAACGATTACGAGCAACTGTAATGCGATTTTCAGTGCCCTCTAGTTGCGCTTGCAAATCTCTAAACCCTTGATTTGCTCGTAAGCTCGGGTAATTTTCTGAAACGACTAATAGTCTGGATAAAGCCGAAGTGAGCTGTCCTTGCGCTTGCTGGAATTTCTGAAAAGCTTCTGGGTTGTTTACCAAATCAGGAGTAGCTTGAATTGAGGTCGCTTTAGATCTAGCCTCTACAACCTTAGTTAGAGTATCTTGCTCAAACTTAGCTTCGCCTTTGACCGTGCTTACTAGATTAGGAATCAGGTCGGCTCTACGCTGATATTGATTCAATACCTCAGACCAGCTAGAAGTTACCTGCTCATCTTGGGACTGAATTTGGTTATACCCACAACCTGATAACAATACCGCTGCTATTGCCAACAGACCGATAAGATATTTACGCATTTGTTACTCCTTTACTTAATTGAAGTTTGAGTCTTTAAGAACAGTCACCTTTTTAGATGTCTAAAAAATTGGGAATTAAAGAGAGTGTTAACCACAACAGCAACCACTAGATTTTTTCTGTGGCACTTGAACGCTTCCGTCAAGATACAATGAAGATGGATAACCATCCTCATTAAGCGCATAAATCAAATCATCACTCTTCCGGCTCGTCCTATCTAAATGAACTTTGCCGTTTTGCAAGTCAACATGGATATTAGAAACGCCATCTAAAGATTCAAGCGCCTTGGTAACGTGTTTGACACAAGAGCCACAGGTCATGCCGGCCACATTTAAATGAATTTGACTCATATTCAGTCTCCTTTTTTTAATTCGATGACATACAGCTTTCCACCTTCGCTTGATGCTACGAATTCCACTTGGTCCCCAGACTTAAGACCATTTAAAAGAGTTTTGTTTTTCACGTTAAAAATCATGGTCATTGGGGGCATATCTAAATTCTTGATTTCCTCGTGACGAATGGTGACTTTGCCTTGCTCCAAATCAACTTTGCGTACCTGACCAGCCGTATATGCACCAGTAGATTGGGCGCTTGCTACATGAGTCAAGATTACTCCTGATAGTAGAAAAATAACACTCAAATATTTTTTTAGATTGTTCATAATTGAATTCCTATCGATAAGATTGATAAATTTGGGATTGACCATTTTTGGAGATCAATAAAACGTCATAAGGATCTTTTCTAGATCCATACTCAGGACCATCCATTCCTGGAGAGCCTATGGGCATCGCTGGTACAGCAATCCCTACAGCATTGGGCTTCTCAGCTAATAAACGCTTAATTTCTCTCGCTGGGACATGACCTTCGATTGCATAACCATCAATGACTGCGGTATGGCAAGACCCAAACTGAATGGGCATACCCATCTTCTTTCTAATCTGGTCATTGCCATCGCTGATCACTTTAGTAGCAAAGCCATTTTTCTCAACATACGAAATCCAATCCTTGCAACAGCCACAAGTTGGACTCTTCCATACTGTGATCAATGGTTTTTCACTGACAGCACGGGATGCAAACGGCACTAGCACCAATCCCATTGCTATAGCCCTTCTTGTTAAATTAATGTTGATGGGAGCCATGGCCGTCCCCTTTCTGTTCTGGTGAAGCAGATTTAGGTCCAGCTACCGAAATTGATCCTTTCATTCCTGCATCGTAATGGCCTGGTTGTAGGCATGCAAATTGCACTTTTCCAGATTTCGTAAATTGCCAAATAATTTCACCTGTTTGACCAGCGCCTAAGGTAACCATGTTTGGCTCGGCATGCTCCATTTCTGGAAACTTCATCATCTGCTTGTAGTGCTCTTGTAGCTCTTGATCTGTACCAAGCACCATTTCATGTTTTGTTTTACCCAGATTCTTGACTACAAAGTGGATAGTTTCGCCTTGCTTGACTTGAATACTGCTAGGATTAAATCTCATGTTGTCTGTCATGCGAACTCTAATTGTTCGATTTACTTTGGCTGCAATACCCGGCTGTCCAACACTAGAATTTTCGCTGGCATGATCATGACCACCACTAGCGCCATGGTCATGAGACATTGCGCCCATGCCACCCATAGCCCCCATGCCTGCGCCTGATCCCTGCATCTTGTCATGCATCGCCTTACATTGACTAGCACTCATCTCAGGATGCATTTGTTGGCACATTGCCACCCTTTGTTCAGGAGTCATTTTTGCCATATTCTCGTGCATCGCCTTACATTGATCAGGACTCATTTCAGGATGCATTTTTTGACACATCGCTGCCATTGGATCTTGGTTCATGGCCCCTTGATTCATCATCCCCATACCGCCAGGTTGTGTTGCACCTTGCGCAAACACCAAACTAGATGCTGCCATCGCAATTGCTGCCAATGTAAATTGAATATTTTTCATTTTGTTTTCCTTAATTATTAATGTCCAGAATGCCCATTGGGCTTTCTTACTTGCACTTCGATTTCTTTTGTAGAGCTTGGTCTTGTTGATTGCATAGGTTTTGCAGCATTTAGTTGCGTTGGAGCTGCAGGTAATGCGCCTTTGTAAGCCTCTGCCACCGTACCAGCCGGATGCTTATACCAACCCGGATCTGCATAATCGCCAGGCTTTTGATCCTTACGTACTTTTAATACGCTAAACATACCGCCCATCTCTACCGACCCAAAAGGACCCATACCCGTCATCATGCGAGCCGTGTTATCGGGAATAGGCATTTCCATTTCAGACATATCACCCATACCCCTTTCACCCATCACCATATAGTCAGGTATCAGACTGTTGATCTTCTTGCCAACCCCCCGATGATCAACGCCAATCATGGTGGGGAGGTTATGCCCCATTGCATTCATGGTGTGGTGGCTCTTATGGCAATGGATCGCCCAGTCACCCTCTTCATCTGCAAGAAATTCAATTTGCCGCATCTGCCCAACAGCCACGTCAGTGGTTACCTCAGGCCAACGAGCAGTTTTTGGAACAGGGCCTCCATCAGTGCCTGTGACCGAAAACTCATGCCCATGAAGATGAATTGGATGATTGGTCATTGTTAAGTTTCCTACTCTGATTCGGACCTTGTCATTTAGGGCGACATTCAAAGAATCTATGCCAGGAAAAACGCGGCTATTCCAGCTCCATATATTGAAGTCAACCATCGTGGCTACTTTTGGTGTGTAACTACCAGGATCAATGTCATATGAGCTCAATAAAAAACAAAAGTCCCTATTAACATCATCAATAAGTGGATTTTGATCTTTAGGATGCGTAATCCACATACCCATCATTCCCATTGCCATCTGCGTCATTTCATCGGCATGGGGGTGGTACATGAAAGTCCCCGGGCGGCGAGCAACAAACTCGTACATAAAGGTTTTTCCCGGCGGAATACCTTTTTGAGTTAAACCTGTTACACCATCCATACCATTTGGTAATCTTTGGCCATGCCAATGCACTGAAGTCTGCTCTGGTAACCGGTTAGTAACAAATATCCGAACTCGATCACCTTCCACCACTTCGATTGTTGGCCCAGGGCTTTGACCGTTGTAACCCCATAGGTGCGCCTTAAATCCAGGAGTCATTTCTCGCACTACTGGCTCAGCGACTAAATGAAACTCTTTAACGCCTTCATTCATTCTCCAGGGCAATGTCCAGCCATTTAAGGTAACAACTGGATTGTATGGGCGACCTGTACTAGGTGTTAATGGTGGCATCGTATTAGCGTTTACCTGCGTCACTAATTCTGGGGCACCAGATAAGGCATAGCGGCCAACTGCTGCAACCGCGACAGCACCGCCAGCAATACCGGCATATTTAAAAAAATCTCTTCTTGAACTCATTATTTTTCCTTATCAATGTCCGGCAGGGTTTGCTAACATCCCCGCCCCAGTAACGCTAGGCACCTGGAGTATTGTTGGTCTGCCAATTAAGGAGGACTGCAAAGCAGCATCTGTTAACCAAAATTGTTGCTGAGCATTAATTGCTGCAATTACTGCAGAGACCTGATCTCTTGAGTCGGCAATCAACTCAAAGACACCAATAATCATGCCGTTATAGCGAAGCTGACTTTCTTCAGCGATGGCTTTGCGTACAGGTATTACTTCTTTTCGATAGTGTTGGGATATGTCGTATGCAGTTCGATAGGCCGAGTAAGTCTCCCTCAAATTGGAACTAGCGTTTCGAGTAACGCCCTCTAGCCGATTAAATGCGGCTAAAGTTTGGGCATTCATAGCATCCCTACTCATATTTCCCCAATCGAAAATTGGTAGTCGAATCGAGATTTCATAACCCTGCTTTGGAGTGCTCTCACCAGATGCTGAATCAAATTTAGTGCCGCGATTAAAGCCCAATTCAATATCGGTAAAACTGGTGATGTTGTTAAGCCCCTGGGCCTTTGCTGCTGCCTCTAAAGTCACTGTAGCCAAGCGAATGTCTAGCCGCTCCACGCCAGCTTGCTGCGCAATAAATTCGGTGTTTGGTGGTTGCTTAGGCAGATCAGGTAAACGATTGGGCAATTTGAGTTCTTTTGCCTGAGCTTCACTTAAGCCAAGGGCACGAACAAGCTCCTCCCTACGACTTACTGAAGTCTGTTTTGCATTAGCAAACTGCGTAGCCGAGTCTGCATAAAAAGCCTGCTGCCTTGCACGAGTAATCTTATTAAGATTACCTACTGCTTCCATGCGCCTTGCTAGCTCAGCACTTGCTTCTGCACCTCGAAAAACTTGATCGGCATATTTTAGGGATTGCTCTGCTGCAACTGCACGAACCCAAGCCTGGCGAACCAAAGTAACTTGATCAATGATTTCGGTAGTTAAACGCAATTGAGCTTGTTCAATTCGCTTATCAGCTATTCCTTTGCGTTGAGGCAAAGTAATCAGATCTAATAATCCAAATACAAACCAGCGATTAAATTCGATCTCTGGACTAGTAACCATTCGCTCAAAAGCAAAATAAGGATTAGACATTCTGCCTGCTTGGGCAGCAGACGCTGCTTCAGACCAATTCTGGGCAATAAGTGCTTGAACGGCTGGACTATTAATCAAGGCAAGCTGAACAGCATCGCTTTGATTTAAATTCTTAGCCAGCAGTTCCTGAGCTCTACCCTGAAGAACATCACGCTCATCTGACGATTTTGCTAAAACAACCTGGCCATTAGTAAATTTACTCGAATCCAGATTCGTTTTTTGTAAGGCCTCATCAATATTGACGCTAGCGCATCCAGTAAGAGCACTCACGAATAAGATTGATACGAGTTTGTATCGCTTAGCGAAAGGAATGGTCATCATCATTTAACCCCCTCGTGATGATTTCTTGAATGCCCTTCGCTTGTTGGCGCCGTATCAGCCTGAGCAGCTTCTTTGGCATACACTTTCCATCCACCGATCTTTTGGACGGTAGCGTTAGCCTGCTTCCAAGGAATGATCTCCTCTTCCGAATAAGGCTGATAATTTTTAAATACTGACGTGTACTGCAGCGACTCGGCAATAAACTTTGCCGAAGAACCATTTACCGCCGCATCTTGCGCCGATGCAACTGGACTACCTAGTAATGTGAGCGCCAATAGAAACATTCCATTGCCCCACATGCATTTAAATATGCTCATAATTTCTCCAATAGACAAACGTAGCGACAAGACTTGTCGCCAAAATCTACTTACTACTGAGGAAATTTAAATCCGAGGGGGTTTGTAAATGCTACCTAGCGATTGGCCGAGTGCCAAAGTAGGAGCGTAAGGCAGTAGATTGTCCGCATACTGCAAAGGAGCAACTACGGAGGATGAAACTGTTAAATCAGCAATACCAACGCAGCACTGAGAAGCGGTATGGCACTTTGTAGCCACTTTCTTTGCCGACTTTTCTATCGATGAAGTGCAATCGTTACATTGCTTATGCTGCATATGAGAGTCAGCATTATCAGCATGAGTCGCAGCTTGGGACTGGTGCGCATGGTGTTGATCGGAAACGAATACGGGCATGCTAGCCGCATGAATCAGGCTAATAAAAAAACTTAAACATAAGAAAACGCATACTTTCCGCATTGCTTAATATTACACTGAATTTAGCGTTTTGTCGGCCTTACCCTTCACATTTTGAGTCTAGGCATTAACTTATTGAGCTATTGAGGCTATAAACCCAAGCAAATTCAAGAAGATGTGAATAATCCATTGGGTTTGGGAAGGTGCGTTTATCGTAAAGTGCTACAAGAAACCCCACCATCCCCACCGAAGAGATAGTAGATACGAAATCCATGTCAGATAAAGCCACCAAACTCAATGCCCAGTGCAACTGCATCAGCGTTGACAAACAGAAACTAGATATTGAGGTTCATCGCCTTATTAGTGATCTGGACCTTGCTGATTCAACCGCTACAACGATAGGCTCGATGCTCTCAAGTAGCGGAGTATTTATTGACCAAGCCGCCTTAGATCAGATGAAAGCATTAGTAAAGGCGGTCTATAAAGTTTGCGAAATGCCTTTATTTCAAAAATTAGTTCTTGAGCAAGCTCCATTGATTGCTAGGCATCAACAAAGTACAAGTGGTGTTTTTTATGGATTTGATTTTCACCTAGGGGTAAATGGCCCGCAATTAATTGAAATCAATACCAATGCAGGCGGCGCTATGATTTCTGCCCTTGAAATTGGGGCATCGAAAAATTGCTGTGAGCCAGTAGAGAGACGCTTGGAAGCAAGAAATATGCCCAATGAAATTTATGAGACTTTTCTGGATATGTTTACCCAGGAGTGGAGGTCCTTCAATAAGGATCCTTCTGCCCAATTAAAGACAATTGCAATCGTTGATGAGAATCCAACTGAACAATTCTTATATCCTGAATTTCAACTCTTCCAAGCCCTGTTTCAAAAGCATGGAATCACGACAATCATCACCTCTCCAGACGGCCTCACCATTAAAGACAAAAAGGTTTACTTCGGTAAAATTCATATTGACTTAATCTACAACCGAACGACTGACTTTTATTTTCAAGATTCGTCATACGAAGTGCTTAGAGACGCTTATCTTCAAGATTATGTGGCTATCACCCCAAACCCCTTTAATCATGCAGTATTTGCCAATAAAGATAACCTTTGCATCTTAAGCAATCGGGAATATCTTGACTCCCTAGGGGTTGACTTGTCTATACAAGAAATACTCCTGAGTCACATTCCGGAGACTGTAAAAGTTTCCCCTAAAAACGAAGAATCTCTTTGGACCAATCGTAAAGAGTACTTTTTCAAGCCCAGTCAAGGCTATGGGAGTCGCGCTGTATATCGCGGAGATAAATTAACTAAAGGCGTATGGGGTCAAATTAAGGATAAAAGCTATATTGCACAAAAAGTAATTCCACCAAGCAAACGAACCATCAAGATTGATGGCAATGAGGCTGATCTTAAAGTCGATATTAGGGATTATGTCTTTGAAGGTAACTCACTCATTTCAGTAACACGCATATACCAAGGACAAACTACAAATTTAAGAACCTTGGGGGGCGGCTTCTCGCCTCTTTATAGCATTTACTAAGATTGATACGGTTTAAGACGCAATTTAAATCTCTATCTTCTTTAATTCTGAAATTGTAATTAAATGAGTTCAGTTACTAGAATTGCAGTGACTAGTTCTGGCCGATTTGGGACATTTGGAAATCCAATCTATTGAACTCCGAACGTCCGCACTAGCTTCAAGACTGATCGCTCATCTTATTGGGTCACGCTTAAGGCTTTAGTCTTTTATGAGATTTAAAAATCAGTGAGCGAGTTTTAAAAATCAGTGATCTCCTACATTTGAAATTTAAGGTGAATTTGCACTTGAAATCCTCAGAATCAGACCTATATAATCAGCACTCCCTACACGCGAGTGCTAAAACAGGCTTATTCAGCTGAAAAGCTTGTTGCCTTCGTGTTAAGAGATAGCAACACATTGATTTATATTGGTTTTTTAATTAGTTAACACTTACTAACATAGGAGAAGGAATGAATCTGCGTCCTTTACATGATCGCGTAATCATTAAACGTTTAGATCAAGAATCAAAAACCGCCTCTGGAATCATCATTCCGGATGCTGCTGCTGAAAAGCCGGACCAAGGTGAAGTATTAGCAGTTGGCCCAGGCAAACGTGATGACAGCGGCAAGCTGAATGCACCAGACGTCAAAGTTGGCGATCGCGTGTTATTTGGCAAATATGCAGGTCAAACAGTTAAGGTCGGCAGCGACGAGCTTCTCGTAATGCGCGAAGAAGACATCATGGCTGTTGTACAGAAGTAATCGGTACCTAAGAAAGGAACTCAATCATGGCAGCAAAAGACGTCGTATTTGGAGATAACGCCCGTACCAAGATGGTAGAAGGCGTAAACATTCTGGCGAACGCAGTAAAAACTACTTTGGGACCAAAAGGTCGCAACGTAGTTATCGAGCGTTCATTTGGCGGCCCAACCATCACTAAAGATGGCGTATCCGTAGCAAAAGAAATCGAACTCAAAGACAAGCTCCAGAACATGGGTGCGCAGATGGTGAAGGAAGTTGCTTCCAAAACCAATGACATCGCTGGTGACGGTACAACTACCGCTACTGTATTGGCTCAGTCTATCGTACGCGAAGGCATGAAATACGTAGTTTCAGGTCACAACCCAATGGACTTGAAGCGCGGTATTGATAAAGCAGTTACAGCTGCAATCGAAGAGCTCAAGAAGATCAGTAAGCCTTGTACAACTACTAAAGAAATCGCTCAAGTTGGTTCAATCTCAGCTAACAGCGATCACAGCATTGGTCAGCGAATTGCTGAAGCAATGGAAAAAGTAGGTAAAGAAGGTGTTATCACTGTTGAAGATGGTAAGTCTTTGGAAGATGAGCTTGAAGTAGTTGAAGGTATGCAGTTTGACCGCGGCTACCTCTCCCCATACTTCATCAACCAACCTGAAAAGCAAGTTGCCGTATTGGAAACTCCATACGTTCTCTTGTTTGACAAGAAAGTTAGCAACATCCGTGATTTGCTCCCAGTACTCGAGCAAGTAGCGAAGTCTGGTCGTCCATTGTTGATCATTGCAGAAGATGTTGAAGGCGAAGCATTGGCAACTTTAGTTGTGAATAACATCCGCGGCATCATCAAGACTTGTGCTGTTAAGGCTCCTGGCTTTGGCGATCGTCGTAAAGCCATGTTGGAAGACATCGCAATCTTAACTGGCGGTACAGTCATCGCTGAAGAAATCGGCCTCACACTTGAGAAAACAACTCTCGAGCATTTAGGTCAGGCTAAGCGTATCGAAGTTGGCAAAGAAAACACCATCATCATTGACGGTGCTGGCGATGCTAAAGCAATCGAAGCGCGCGTGAAGAACATTCGTGTTCAGATCGATGAAGCAACTAGTGACTACGACAAAGAGAAATTGCAAGAGCGCGTTGCCAAATTGGCAGGTGGTGTTGCAGTGATTCGTGTTGGCGCTGCTACTGAAGTTGAAATGAAAGAAAAGAAAGACCGCGTTGATGATGCATTGCACGCAACTCGTGCAGCGGTTGAAGAGGGTATTGTTCCTGGCGGTGGCGTAGCATTGTTACGTGCGATGCAAGGTATCAAAGGTTTGAAAGGCGATAACGCTGACCAAGACGCTGGTATCAACATCGTATTGCGTGCAATGGAAGAGCCAATCCGCATCATCGTTTCTAACGCAGGTGATGAAGCCAGCGTAGTTGTTAATGCAGTATTGGCTAGCAAGGGCAATAACGGTTACAACGCAGCAACTGGTGAATATGGCGACCTCGTAGCTCAAGGCGTGATCGATCCAACTAAGGTAACAAAAACTGCATTGGTTAATGCAGCTTCTGTTGCGGCTTTATTGTTGACTACTGATTGCGCAATCTGCGAAGCTCCAAAGGATGATTCTGCTGGTGGTGGCATGCCTGATATGAGCGGCATGGGTGGTATGGGTGGAATGGGCGGCATGATGTAATAGCCGTAATTTCCTCAGCTATCAAGCTGTAGAAACTAAAACGCCTGGTTCAAAAGACCGGGCGTTTTTTATTGGTATTGGAAAAGCGGGATTCTGAGCTAATAAAAAACCGCCCGAAGGCGGTCATTTATTATGCAATGCTGTTTGGTCTGGTCTTTAAGAAACTGATTTCACCATATCTTCAACCACCTTCTTCGCATCACCGAAGACCATCATGGTTTTGTCCATGTAGAAGAGTTCATTATCGAGACCTGCATAACCTGCAGCCATGGAGCGCTTGTTTACGATGATCGTTTTAGCTTTGAATGCTTCCAAGATCGGCATGCCGAAGATTGGGCTACCTGGTGTACGAGCAGCAGGATTCACCACATCGTTTGCACCAAGAACTAAGACCACATCAGCCTGACCAAAGTCGCTGTTAATGTCTTCCATTTCGAATACTTGATCGTATGGAACTTCTGCTTCGGCTAAGAGAACGTTCATGTGACCAGGCATACGGCCTGCCACTGGGTGAATCGCATACTTCACGGTCACGCCATGGTGAGTTAACTTCTCTGTCAATTCTTTGAGAGCATGTTGAGCGCGGGCAACTGCTAAGCCGTAACCAGGAACAATCACCACAGTGTCAGCATTTTCCATAAGGAAGGCGGCATCTTCTGGGGAGCCAGTTTTGTAGTTCTTTGGGCCCCCATCATCGGCGCCACCGGCAGAGGCTTCAGCGCCAAAACCACCAAGCAATACCGCCAAGATGGATCGGTTCATTGCCTTACACATGATGTAAGACAGAATCGCACCAGATGAGCCTACGCAAGCACCAGCGATGATCAAAACAGGATTATTTAATGTGAAACCGATTCCAGCCGCTGCCCAACCAGAGTAGCTGTTGAGCATGGACACAACCACTGGCATATCAGCACCACCGATAGGAATGATCAATGTCACGCCCAATACCAAGGCAATGGCACACATCACCAAGAATGCTTCGTGGCTACCTGTCATGAAATACATAACGCCACCAGAAACCATACCGATAGCAAGAATCAAATTGAGTAAATGTTGACCAGCAAAAGTCACCGGTTTACCACTCACTTTTCCTGATAATTTGCCGAAAGCAATAACGGAAGCTGTGAAGGTAATCGCACCAATAAATGCACCAATAAAGAGTTCGATCTTTTGTACGCCAGAATGAGTTTGAGCGGGGTTGTATACCGCTGCAATCGCAATCAGTACGGCTGACAAGCCAACAAAGGAGTGCATGAGTGCTACGAGCTCAGGCATCTTGGTCATTTGCACGCGCTTAGCGGCAATGATTCCAATGATGGCGCCGGCAACAATCGCACCAATAATCAATGAGAACACTGGCTTAAAGTCAGGAATCATGAAGGTGGTGATCACTGCAAGCAGCATGCCGATCATGCCGAAGGTATTACCTTGGCGGGAGGTGGTTGGTGAAGACAATCCACGCAGAGCGAGGATGAATAATACCGATGAAATGAGATAGGAAATCGCGGTTATGTTTGACATTATTTTGGTCTCTATAAGATCTTGTTCTAGTTTTATTTAGTTCCGGCCGCATCAGCCTTAGGAGCTTTTTTCTTGAACATCTCCAGCATGCGACGGGTGACCATAAAGCCACCAAAAATATTGATTGAGGCCAAGAAAACTGCTACCGCACCAATGATGCTGGTGAGAGTAATTTCATCGCCACCAATCACTTCGGTTTGCAGGAGGGCACCAACAATAATGATTCCAGAAATAGCGTTAGTAACCGCCATGAGTGGGGTGTGGAGTGCAGGGGTAACGTTCCAAACCACGTGGTAGCCAACAAAAATGGCTAATACAAACACGGTGATGTTTTGGACTGTGAGGATGCTTTGAAAAGCAGCGAGATCCATGATGTTTCCTTTGAATAATTTCTATTAGTTTTTACGGATGGCTTGGCCATCACGACACATGAGACAGGCGGTAACGATATCGTCATCGCTTGGGATAACTAGCTTAGCTTCTGCGTCAACAATTAGCTTCATGAAGTCGAGCAAGTTGCGTGCATACAAGGCAGAAGCATCCGCAGCTACCATGCTAGCGAGATTGGTGTAACCAATAATCTTCACACCGTTTTTTTCAACGATCTTGTCAGCTTCTGTCAAAGGGCAATTACCTGAACCGTTATCGCCGCGACCAGCAGCTAGGTCGATCACGATAGAGCCGGGTTTCATATTGGCAACAGTATCGCTGTGCAACAAGACTGGTGGCTTACGACCCGGAATCAATGCAGTAGTAATCACGATGTCAGCTTGTTGAGCGCGTTCAGCAACGAGTGCTGCCTGACGCTTCATCCAAGCTTCTGGCATTGGGCGAGCATAACCACCAACACCTTGAGCGATTTCACGTTCTTCGTCAGTTTCATAAGGGACATCAACAAACTTAGCGCCGAGAGATTCAATTTGCTCTTTAGCCGCTGGACGCACATCAGATGCTTCGATAACTGCGCCTAGGCGCTTTGCAGTTGCAATTGCTTGGAGGCCGGCAACACCCGCACCCAAGATCAGTACACGTGCAGCTTTAACGGTTCCTGCTGCAGTCATGAGCATTGGCATAAAGCGCTGATACTCATTAGCGGCAACCATCACCGCTTTGTAACCAGCAATGTTAGCTTGCGAAGAAAGAACGTCCATGCTTTGAGCGCGAGTGGTGCGTGGAGCAGCCTCTAATGAGAATGCTGTGACACCTTGTGCAGCCATGGCGGCAATATTGTCGTTATCAAATGGATCGAGCATGCCCAGGAGCACGCTGCCAGATTTAATTTGCTTAAGCTCGGCAGCTTCAGGTGCGCGCACTTTCAGTACGATCTCTGCGCCAAAAGCATCAGCCGCGCTACCAATACTTGCGCCCACTGCTTCATACGCAGAATCGGGTTGGCTGGCTGTAACACCTGCATCCTTTTGAATAACAACCGTATGGCCTTGGCCAATCAGCTTCTTAACGGTTTCCGGTGTGGCGGCTACCCGAGTTTCCCCAGGCCTGATTTCCAGCGGTACTCCTATGCGCATGGCATGTCTCCAAATGCTAATGATTCAAAAAAATCTATTTTAGGTATATATACGCGAATACACATATATATGGATACCCTTATGTTTTGAGTTATTTCACTTTAGCTCTGGAGCTAACTTGAATTAAGGCTTCTACAATGGGGTTTTCAGCTTATATTGAATTCTCGCATTTTTTGATGATCCCGCTCAATTCTTCCGCAATACCAGCCTCAAAGCCATCCAAAGTCGTTATCGGAATGTCTGGAGGGGTAGATTCGTCTGTTGCAGCCTGGATGCTCAAACAGCAAGGCTATGAAGTGATTGGCCTTTTCATGAAAAACTGGGAAGATGATGACAATGATGAGTATTGCTCTGCCCGCCAGGATTGGTTGGATGTGGTGTCCGTAGCAGACCTGATCGGAATTGATGTTGAGGCAGTCAATTTTGCCGCCGAGTACCGGGAGCGCGTTTTCGCGGAGTTTTTACGGGAATATGCAGCCGGCAGAACACCTAACCCCGATGTGTTGTGCAATGCGGAAATTAAGTTCAAAGCCTTTTTAGACCATGCCATCGGTTTGGGTGCAGATGCTATTGCTACTGGCCACTATGCACGGGTTCGACATGAAGGTGGTCGAGTGCAATTATTGAAGGCGCTTGATGCCAGTAAGGATCAAAGTTACTTCTTGCATCGCTTAACCCAAGCCCAATTAGCAAACGTTCTTTTCCCGCTTGGGGAGATCCCAAAGACGGAAGTGCGCAAGATTGCTGAGCAAATTGGTTTACACAATGCGCGCAAAAAAGATTCCACTGGGATTTGCTTTATTGGTGAACGCCCCTTCCGTGAGTTCTTAAACCGCTACTTGCCCCGTACACCAGGCCTCATCAAAACCCCTGAAGGTAAAACGGTGGGAGAGCATATGGGGCTTGCTTTTTTCACCCTAGGACAGCGCAAAGGTATTGGCTTGGGTGGCAGTCAAGATGGCAATGGCGATGCCTGGTATGTCGCTCGCAAAGATGTGGTGAATAACACTCTATACGTGGCACAAGGGCACGAGCACCCATGGCTTTTAGCGAATCAGCTCTCAGCAATAGATGCCAGCTGGGTTGCCGGAGTTGCGCCTACGCCGGGACAGTACTCCGCAAAAACCCGTTATCGTCAGACGGACTCAGCATGCTCTCTTGCCGCTGGCTCCATGGGGCTCTTGAGCTTTGAGTTGGCTTTCCCGGAGGCTCAGTGGGCAGTAACGCCTGGCCAGTCTGCCGTTCTGTATGACGGTGAGATTTGCTTGGGTGGTGGCATTATTTCCGCCTAAGCACCCCTCACATACTTCAGTAGTAATTGCTTAATTAGGCCGCTGGAGGCGCTGTTTCTGCAAATGAAGGTCTCTGCATTAACTTTTGATACAGAGCGTCTAGATTGGGGTATTGGGCTTGCCAAGTGACATCTGGGAAGCGAAAGAGCATGTAACCCAGTGCACATCCCACCGCAATATCAGCCAAAGTCATCTGGTTGCCGTGACACCAGGCGTTTTCACCTAAGGCACGGGACATTTGGGCTAATGCAGCATTGATTTTGCCCATTTGGCGCTCAAGCCAGGCATTACTTTGCTGCTCAGGCGTATGAAATGTATGCTCTAAACGAGCCAAAATGCCAGCATCCTTAATCCCATCAGCCAGAGCTTCCCAGGTTTTAACTGCTGCCCGTTCACGGCTACCTGCTGGAATAAGCTTACTAACAGGGCTAAGGGTATCGGCATACTCCGCAATCACCCGGGAGTCATAGATGGCTTCGCCATCATCCAAAATCAAGCAGGGGATCTTTCCTAAGGGATTGTTGAGGGCAATTTTGGTATCTGCCGCCCAGACATTTTCCAACTCTAGGTCTACATCAACCTTTTTTTCCAGGAGAACAATGCGTACCTTGCGTACGTAGGGGCTAGTGAGGGATCCGATGAGTTTCATAAAGCTAAGTATAGCTATCTCAGCCAAATTGGGTTGCCCCTAAGAACGATTAAAATCTGGGTTTATTGACATATTCAATGTAAAGGCAATATTCGTGAGTCAGCCGATTTCTACCCTTAATGCACTTTCCCCTTTAGATGGTCGCTATGCCGGCAAACTTGATGCCTTAAGGCCTTGGTTGTCCGAGGCCGCATTTATGCGTCAGCGTGTATTTGTGGAGATTCACTGGCTATTGGCTTTGGCCTCCGCAGGTCTACCCGATGTACCAAAAATTAGTGCAGCAGATGAGGCATTTTTGTTATCTTTGCCTGAAAACTTCTCTGATGCCGATGCGCAGCGCATTAAGGACATTGAGGCAGTGACCAATCATGATGTGAAAGCGGTTGAGTATTTCTTAAAAGAAAAAGTAGCGGGTCGCCCAGATCTATTGAAAGCTAGTGAATTTATTCATTTCGCCTGCACCTCAGAAGACATCAACAATACTTCGCATGGCTTAATGTTGCGTGGGGCGCGTGATCAAGTCTTGTTGCCACAACTCAGAAAAGTTCATTCTGTATTAACGGATTTAGCAATTGAGAATGCCAAAGTGCCTTTGTTGTCTCGTACGCATGGCCAGCCAGCCTCCCCAAGTACATTGGGTAAAGAGTTGGCCAATATTGCCAAACGTTTAGAGCGTGCAATTACAACGATTGCCGCAGTTCCACTTTTAGGAAAGATGAATGGCGCAGTTGGTAATTACAACGCCCATTTATCGGCTTACCCGAATTTTGATTGGGAAAATTTTTCCAAGAATGTAGTCGAAAAGCGTTTGGGCCTCACATTCAATCCCTACACCATCCAGATTGAGCCGCACGACGGTATGGCTGAGCTGTTTGATGCGATTGCTCGCGCCAACACAATCTTGTTGGATATGGACCGTGATTTCTGGGCTTATATTTCGATCGGTTACTTTAAGCAACGCACTAAAGCTGGTGAGATTGGTTCATCAACAATGCCGCATAAAGTGAACCCAATCGACTTTGAAAATTCTGAAGGTAACTTGGGTGTAGCCAATGCCTTATTGCGTCACTTGGCAGAGAAGTTGCCAATTTCTCGTTGGCAGCGAGACCTGACTGACTCTACTGTGTTGCGTAATCTTGGCCCGGCATTTGGGCACAGCGTTTTAGCTTATGACAGCGCCTTGCGTGGTTTAGGTAAATTAGAAGTGAACCATGCTGCAATTGCTGCAGACTTAGACGAGTGCTGGGAAGTATTGGCAGAGCCAGTGCAAACCGTCATGCGCCGTTATGGCATCGAGAACCCGTATGAACAACTCAAGGAACTCACTCGCGGCAAGGGAATTAATCAAGCTGATTTACAAACCTTTATTCGTGGCTTGCAAATTCCTGAAGATGCAAAAGCCCTATTGCTCGAGATGACACCATCTTCTTATTTAGGTAAGGCGGTCGAGTTGACCGAACGTCTGAAAAAGTGAGTCTCACTCCAAACCTTGGGCAGGTACCGCAGGATTCGCAATACGGTGTTCGCCCCAAGATCTGGTTTGCTGTTTATCAACTGCTTTGGCATCTCTTGCTGCCCTTAGCATTCCTTCGGCTTGCATGGCGCACGCGTCACTCATCTGATTATCTAAATCACTTCACTGAACGTCTGGGTTTTGCCTATGGCAAAACGATTATTCAGGGATCAGTATGGATTCATGCAGTATCAGTTGGTGAGACTAGGGCTGCCCAACCTTTAGTTGAGGCTTATCTAGAGCGTGGTGAAACAGTCCTGCTGACCCATATGACACTCAATGGCCGTCGCACTGGCACTGCCTTATTTGCAAAAGCGATTGCCGCGGGTCAGTTGCGCCAGGTCTATTTGCCTTACGACCTTTGTTGGTCCGTCGCCAATTTCATTCGCGCATTTAAACCGAAGTTCGGGCTGTTTATGGAGACTGAAGCTTGGCCAACTATTGTGTTTTATTGTGCTGAAATTCGCTTGCCATTATTTTTGGTGAACGCACGCTTATCTGAGCGCAGTGCTCGTCGCGTAAACCGATTTGGTAAAGCGGGAAGATCTTTGTTTCAAGCGTTTGCAGGTATTTTGGCCCAAACCCAATTCGATGCCGACCGCTATCGAAGCCTTGGCGTCAAAAAAGTGGAGATTGTTGGTAACCTCAAGTTTGATGTACCACTAGATCCAAGCTTAGTCCAGCAAGGTAAAGCTTGGAAGCAAGAGTTGCATGCAAATCAGCGTCTGATGGTTTGCGCTGCGAGCACTCGAGATGGTGAAGAAGCGATTATTCTGCAAGCGTGGAAAGATTTGCTCCTCAGCAATACTTTTGATGTTGCTCCATTGCTTTGTTTAGTGCCGCGTCATCCTGAAAGATTCTCCGAGGTAGCGGATCAGATTCGGGATGCTGGTTTGAAGTTTCTACACCGTACGGAATGGATTGAGGCGCCTAAAGGCGATGCTAATGTGGATGTGATTCTCGGCGACTCCATGGGTGAGATGCCGATGTATTACAGCGCCGCTGACTTAGTGCTCATGGGCGGTAGCCTACTTCCCTTTGGTGGACAGAATCTGATTGAGGCTTGTGCTGCTGGTTGTCCAGTGCTGCTTGGTGAGCATACCTATAACTTCCAACAAGCGGCTTTGGATGCTATTGCGATTGGTGCCGCAAAGCGTATCCAGGGCGAGCTTATCTTGAGTGAGCCAGTGGCTCTCATGGAATCTTTAAAAGAATTGCTTTTAAATACTGCCGAACTGGCAATGATGTCGAGCGCTGCAACAGCCTACTCGATTGAGCATCAAGGTGCGACTAAGAAAATATTAGCTGCCCTTGAACATCAGAATTTCACGCTAAATTAACTACGTTTTTAATTTCTTGGTAGAAACTTAGACCTGAGCCCCAAAGTTAGGATCATCATTGCGAGCAGCATCATCCGGCTTCTTGTCACCCTTCACTAAATCTTCACGAGTAACACCAAGCCACATTGCTAAAGCTGCAGCAACGAATACAGAAGAGTAAATACCAAACAAAATACCGATGGTCAGCGCTAAGGCAAAGTAGAAGAGGGTAGGGCCACCAAAAATCAACATTGCTAAGACCATCATCTCAGTACTGCCGTGAGTAATCACGGTACGGCTAATGGTGCTGGTAATGGCGTTATCAATGATTTCGCGGGTATTCATCTTGCGGTACTTGCGGAAGTTTTCGCGAATACGGTCAAAGATCACTACTGACTCATTGACTGAGTAACCCAGTACGGCGAGTACTGCAGCCAATACGGAGAGTGAGAATTCCCATTGGAAGAAAGCAAAGAAACCCAGAATGATGATGATGTCATGTAGGTTCGCGATGATGCCGGCAACAGCAAATTTCCACTCGAAGCGGAAAGAGAGGTAAACCATGATGCCAATTACTACAAACAACAAAGCCATTAATCCATCAATCGCGAGTTCACGACCTACTTGGGGACCTACGAACTCCACACGCTGTAGCTTTGCTCCAGTTGTTGCTGGCTCCAGTGCTTGCATGACAGCTGCACTTTGATCTGCAGAGGAAATCATTTTTCCTTCAGCATCTTTTTGGAGTGGTAGGCGAATCATCACATCACGTGAGCTACCAAAGTTTTGAATCTGGGTATCTGAATAGCCTAACTTTTCCACGTTCGATCTAATTGAATCCAAAGGAGCGGTTTGTGGATAAGTAACCTCCATAACCGTACCGCCAGTGAATTCAATTGATAGGTGGAGACCGTTATGCCAGAGGAAGAAAACAGCGGCTAAGAAGGTGATGAGAGAGACCGCATTGAGCGCCAATGCATGGCGCATAAAGGGAATATCTTTTTTGATCCGGAAAAATTCCATGTCTTATTTCTCCTGAGGACGCCAAACTTGGCCGATAGCGAGTTTCTGAACTTTTTTACCTCTGCCGTACCAGAGGTTAACCAGGCCACGTGAGAAAAAGACCGCTGAAAACATGGAAGTCAAAATACCAAGGCAATGCACTACTGCGAAGCCTTTGATTGGGCCAGAGCCAAATGTCAGCAATGCTAGACCAGCAATTAAGGTGGTGATGTTTGAATCCAAAATAGTTGCCCAGGCTTTATCAAAGCCGATAGCAATAGCTGTTTGCGGGGCTGCGCCATTGCGAAGCTCCTCACGAATACGCTCGTTGATTAACACGTTGGAGTCAATCGCCATACCTAGCGCCAATGCCATCGCAGCAATTCCTGGCAAGGTTAAGGTGGCTTGCAACATGGATAAAACAGAGATTAAGAGCAATAAGTTCACTGCTAGTGCCACAACTGAGAAAGTGCCAAACAAGAGGTAGTAGGCAATCATGAAAATAGCGATTGCTGCAAAACCAATGATGAGAGATTTAAACCCTTTCTCAATATTTTCAGCGCCGAGACTAGGTCCAATCGTCCGCTCCTCAATGATTTCCATTGGGGCTGCCAAGGAACCCGCACGCAGCAAGAGTGCCAAATCATTCGCACTCTCAGTAGTTGGTTGACCGGTAATCTGAAACTTGGAGCCAAACTCACTTTGAATGGTGGCGATTGTGAGAACCTCACCTTTACCTTTTTCAAATAAGATCATGCCCATCGGCTTGCCAATGTTTTCACGAGTTACTTCTTGCATTACGCGACCGCCGGCAGCATCTAAAGAAATGTTCACTGCAGGACGTTGATTTTGATCAAAGCCTGCGCTTGCATCCGTAATGCGATCGCCACTAAAGATCACAGATTTTTTGAATACGCCTTGACGATTTTCACCAAAGCGGAAAACATCCATGCCTGGGGGAGGGGTCTCACCAATCGCAATCGTAGAGACGATGGGATCGGCTAATCTGGACTCCAGTGTTGCTGTGCGACCAATGATGTCTTTGGCACGCGCTGTATCTTGAACGCCTGGTAGCTGAACCACAATGCGCTCTGCGCCCTGCTGCTGAATGACTGGCTCTTTTACAGCCAATTCATTGACACGCTTATTGAGCGTCACGATATTCTGCTTTACTGCGCTGTCTTGGATTTCTTTCAAGGCAGTTGGCTTAAATTCGCCTACGAGTTTTGGTGATAGCCCAGTAGGCTTGATTTGCCAGGTCAGATCAGGCTGACTAGCCATCAAAACTGAACGTGCTCTTTCAGCATCTTCAGTGCTGCCAAAAGTTAAGGTAATACTGCCTTGACCGCGTTCAATACCCTGTTGACGAATCGATTTGTCGCGCAACTGACTACGAATATCAGTGGCTAAAGAAGTTACTTTCTTTTGAACTGCGCCCTTCATATCGACTTGTAGCAAGAAGTAAACGCCACCACGTAAGTCAAGGCCTAAAGGCATCGGTAATGCATTAAGTGCATTGAGCCAACTCGGAGTGTTGGAAAGTAGATTTAATGCAACTGTGAAATTGGGATCATTTTGATCAATATTCAATTTCTGTTGCAGTAAGTCACGCGCACGCAATTGAATATCGGTATTGTTGAAGCGAATTTTGATTGAACCAACATTGCCTGTGGATTCAAAGAAGATGCCGGTATTGCTAATGTTGTCTTCAGTCAGAATCTTTTCGACTCGAGACTGTGTCGCCAAATCAACCTTAGTGGTTGGTTTGGCGGACGAGACTTGAACCGCTGGAGCCTCCCCGTAGAAATTGGGTAATGAATATAGCCCTCCAATCAGCAAAGCAAATAGGATGACTATGTATTTCCAGAGGGGATAGCGATTCATATCGAGATACTTTTAAACAAGCTTATTAAGCAGACTTCATTGAGCCTTTTGGCAATACTGTTGTAATGGCGCCTTTTTGCATTTGCACTTCAGTGCCGGCAGAAATTTCAACAGTTACTACTTGATCTTTCAATGCAGTCACTTTTCCCATGATGCCGCCAACAGTCACCACTTCATCGCCGACAGAGAGGGACTCAAGCATTGCTTTAGTTTCTTTTTGACGCTTCATTTGTGGGCGAATCATGATGAAGTACAAAACTACAAACATCAAAATCAGGGGAAGGAAGCTCATCAAGCCGCCAGAATCTGCACCCGCGGCTGGAGCCTGGGCAAAAGC
Organism: Polynucleobacter sp. AM-7D1; assembly: GCF_018688455.1. NCBI lineage: Bacteria > Pseudomonadati > Pseudomonadota > Betaproteobacteria > Burkholderiales > Burkholderiaceae > Polynucleobacter > Polynucleobacter sp. AM-7D1. The sequence goes on along the minus strand of NZ_CP061319.1, from coordinate 1,624,472 downwards.
GTTACTAATCCACATACAAAACCTCCATTAGTTACCAATTGGAAAATGCTTCAGTTTTAGGCTTTTAAGCAAAGCCGTAAACCCGCAATTCTAAACTGTATGGGGCTTGGAGGGCTGATTTCAGATCAATAGGGGGTGCCCATTGATGCTCTAGGGCTATTAATCCTGTCCAGGCTCTACGCCGCGCTGACGATTCCGATGGAATTCCTCGCGATAGGCACTAAATCGATCCTTGGCAAGGGAGTCTCTCACTTCTTCCATGAGCTGGAGGTAGTAGGAGAGATTGTGAATCGTGTTGAGCTGGGAGCCCAGGATTTCATTCGCCTTCTGCAGATGATTTAGGTAGGATCTCGTGAAGTTTTTACAGGTATAGCAGGCGCAGGTAGGGTCCACAGGGCGGTCATCGTCCTTATACCCTGAATTACGCAGCTTCAGGTCACCAAAGCGGGTAAAAAGCCAGCCATTTCGAGCATTGCGAGTTGGCATTACGCAGTCAAACATGTCGATGCCCAAGCTGACACCAAGCATGAGATCTTCTGGTGTCCCAACTCCCATCAAGTAATGAGGCATATGTTCTGGCAACTTAGGAGCTGTGAAATTCAAAATGCGCTCAAACTCGGGCTTGGGCTCTCCAACAGAGAGGCCGCCAATAGCAATACCATCAAAGCCTTGTTGGCTGACGGCATCTAAGGAGAATTCTCGTAAATTCTCGAACATGCCTCCTTGAACAATGCCAAAGAGGCCATTGCCTGTTTCGAGCTCGCGAAAGCGTTTTAAAGAGCGATCACCCCAGCGCAGGGACATTTCCAGTGAGGCGCGCGCAGTTTTTTCTGAGGTCGCTTGTCCTTTGACTTCGTAAGGGGTGCATTCATCAAATTGCATAGCAATGTCACTATTGAGTACCGCCTGAATTTCCATCGACACTTCTGGAGACATAAATAACTTATCTCCATTAATAGGGGAGGCAAATGTCACACCTTCTTCAGAAATTTTTCTCAAAGCACCCAAGCTAAAGACCTGAAAGCCGCCTGAGTCAGTGAGGATGGGTTTATCCCAGCCCATGAAGCGATGTAAGCCACCATGCTTCTTAATCACATCCAAACCAGGTCGCAGCCACAGATGAAAGGTATTGCCTAAAATAATTTGTGCCTTGGCCTCATTTAAATCCCGAGGTGTCATGGCCTTCACCGTGCCATATGTTCCGACAGGCATAAAGATCGGCGTTTGAACGCTGCCATGAGGAAGATCAAGTTGGCCAAGACGTGCAGGGCTTGCAGAGTCACGCGCCAAGATATTGAAGTGAACAGGTTTAGTCATGAGTTTGTCTAGTTAAGAACATCGCATCGCCATAGCTAAAAAAGCGATATTCATTTTGAATGGCATGTTGATAGGCATGGCGGATATTGTCTACACCAGCAAAGGCGCTTACCAACATGAGTAAGGTCGATTTTGGTAGATGAAAGTTTGTCAGCAAACAATCTACGGCCTTGAAGGTGTAGCCGGGAGTAATAAATAAATTGGTTTCGCCGCTGGCTTGTTGGTTTTGAGCCTGACTCTCTAGGGCCCGTAGGCTGGTTGTGCCGACGGCAATGACTCTGCCGCCAGCTTGGTGGGTAGACTCTATTGCTGCAATGGTTTCTGCGGGGACTGAGAACCACTCGTAGTGCATTTTGTGTTTGCTAAGGTCTTCTTCGCGAACTGGTGTAAAAGTACCTGCGCCTACATGTAGGGTGACGGAGGCTTGCTTAACTCCAAGCTCATTTAGCTTCTTCAAAATAGCTTCATCAAAGTGTAATCCTGCCGTAGGGGCAGCGACAGCACCAGGGTTTTTGGCAAGCACAGTTTGATAGCGATTGGCATCTTCCTGATTTGGTTGATGCTCTATGTAAGGCGGTAGTGGCAATTCACCGAAACGCTCTAGCAAATCAAACACATTCTCTGGAAAGCGCACTTCATAGAATCTGCCGTCATAGCCAAGCATTTCCACAGGGAAGGTTTCGCCCGCTTTGTTGTGGACATGGACAATGCTCCCGGTCTTGGGAACTTTGGAAGCTCTCATTTGTACCCAGGCTTGTTGATCGCCGCTAATGCGTTCAATAAGGAGCTCTACATTGCCCCCCGTCTCCTTTTTGCCATGCAGGCGCGCAGGGATCACCTTCGTGTCATTAAAAACGAGTAAATCCCCAGGTTTGATAAGGTTAAGAATCTCTGGGAATTTCCGATCGATCAATTGAGCGACATTACCCCCCTCTATATTCAGTTCTAAGAGGCGACTATCCGTTCTATTAGCCAGGGGATGCTGGGCAATTAGTTCGGGCGGGAGGTCGTAATTGAAGTCGGAAAGTTGCATAGCATTACCATCAGGTATTGGATTTTAACGATGACGACTAAGCGACCGCCAACTGCACTCGAAAAGATGGGTTTAAACACCCCTATGGCACTTGCTTTGCACCTGCCATCCCGTTACGAGGATGAGACTGAGCTTTTCACTATCGAGGAAGCCTTAGCCCTTGGAAGATTTCATTCCATCCAAACCCAGGGTGTTGTTATTCGCAATCAGGTCATGTTCCGCCCTAGAAGGCAGCTCTTGGTCACGATTGAAGATGACACCGCTTCGCTACAGCTCCGTTTCCTCAATTTTTACCCGAGCCAGCAAAAGCAAATGGCAGTCGGTGCCCATGTCCGAGTTCGAGGCGAGGTTCGAGAAGGCTATCAAGGCTCGGAAATGGTTCACCCTATAGTTCGGGCCTTGACTCCAGATGCGCCATTGCCAGCAAGTTTGACCCCGGTCTATCCCGCAAGTGCAGGTGTCTCGCAAACAGTTATTCGTAAGGCAGTTTTACAAGCTTTACGTGATTCAAGTTTGAAAGAAAGTTTGGCGGAATTTTTGCCTACCAAACTCATGGCAGAAATATTGCCAAGCAATGATTGGCCACCACTGCAAGATGCGATTACCTATTTACATCAGCCACCTGCAGATGCCAATACTCAATCTCTTCTAGATCGGACCCATTCTGCTTGGCGTCGTGTTCAGTTTGAAGAATTGCTCGCGCAGCAGATTTCTTTAAAGAGGGCTCATGCCATTCGTAGAGAAAGACGCGCTCCTAGTTTTGCAAAGGATCAGTCAGCAAGTAAGGTAAGCAAAAAAACTACCAGTATTGAAGATGGCTTACTGAAAGTTTTGCCCTTTAAATTGACTGGTGCTCAAGCCAGAGTCTGGTCCGAGATTGGATCCGATCTATCCAATACCTTTCCAATGAATCGCTTACTGCAAGGTGATGTAGGCAGCGGAAAAACGGTGATTGCTGCGTTGGCTGCTGCGCGCGCTATGGATCATGGATATCAAGCTGCCATCATGGCGCCAACAGAAATTCTGGCGGAGCAACACTACCTCAAAATGCAGGAGTGGTTTGGACCTCTAGGCATCAAGATTGCTTGGCTCTCTGGCAGCTTGAAGGCTAAAGAGAAAAGACTTGCCCAAGAAATGATTGAGGGTGGTGAGGCTCAGCTGATTATTGGTACGCATGCTCTTATTCAGGATAAGGTGAGCTTTGCTAAGTTAGGTTTAGCGGTGATTGATGAGCAACATCGTTTTGGTGTGAGACAGCGTCTAGAGATTCAGCAACGCGTTGGCTCGGAACTGTTCTATTGTCACCAATTAATGATGTCGGCTACTCCGATTCCACGGACTTTGGCGATGACCTATTACGCTGACTTAGATGTTTCTGTGATTGATGAATTACCTCCTGGCAGAAAACCGATTGCCACCAAAGTAGTCAAGGCGGCGCGAAGAGATGAGGTGATTAGCGGTTTGCATGATTGGCTATCAAAGGGACTGCAAGCGTATTGGGTTTGTCCTTTGATTGAGGAGTCAGAGGTATTGCAATTACAAACTGCGGTTGAAAGTTTTGAGCAGCTCACACAAGCTTTGCCAAATTTCAAAGTGGGTTTAGTGCATGGCCGCTTGAAGAGCGAAGAAAAAGCTGCAGTGATGGCAGCCTTTAAAGCCAATGAAATCCAGCTCTTAGTTGCAACTACCGTAATTGAGGTCGGTGTTGATGTTCCCAATGCAGCTCTCATGGTAATCGAGCATGCTGAACGCTTTGGTTATGCGCAAATTCATCAGTTACGTGGGCGTGTAGGACGGGGTTCAGCAGATTCGGTTTGCATCTTGATGTATGCAGAGCCTCTATCTTTAGCCGCTAAAGAGCGCTTACAGACCTTACGAGAGACTTCGGATGGCTTTGTGATTGCTGAGCGCGACTTATCGCTACGCGGTCCTGGCGAGTTATTGGGAGCCAAGCAATCTGGTGATGCTATGTTACGTTTCGTTGATCTTCAGCGGGATGCCTGGTTGATTGAATTAGCGCAGACGGCTGCCGAGCGTTTGCTGGCTGAGCATGGAGAGTTGGTGGAAAGACATCTGGAGCGTTGGCTTGGATCTCGTACTGAATTTCTAAAAGCTTGATAATGCGATCATGAGCATGATTGTTTGAAAGAAAGATGATTAATCCGATGCGCAATCGCATTGTTGCTTACGCCTACTTAATCCGTTTAGATAAGCCGATCGGTACGCTACTTCTCTTGTGGCCAACTTTGTGGGCACTTTGGTTGGCGAGTGGCGGCTTTCCTGAGTTGCATCTACTGATTATTTTTGCCTTGGGTACATTTTTAATGCGTAGTGCCGGTTGTGCCATCAATGATTATGCGGATCAAGATTTTGATCGCCATGTTTTGAGAACTAAGGATCGACCGATTACCAGTGGCAAGATTTCTGGAAAAGAGGCTCTGGTTGTAGCGGCCACGTTAGCCTTGATGGCCTACTTACTTATTCAACCCCTCAATGCCCTGACTAAAGAACTCTCTTTCTTTGCCTTGGCAGTTGCGATTCTCTATCCCTTTACAAAGCGTTTCTTTGCGATTCCGCAAGCCGTTCTTGGTATTGCTTTTGGTTTCGGCATTCCGATGGCCTATGCCGCAGTTCTCGGCTTTATTCCTCTTGAGGCTTGGATTTTGTTTGTCGGCAATATTTTCTGGGCTATTGCTTATGACACGGCTTACGCCATGGTTGATCGTGATGATGATTTGCGTTTGGGCTTGCGCACTTCAGCCATTACTTTTGGTCGCTTTGACGTGCTCGCAATTGCGCTGAGTTACGGTGTACTATTTCTCAGCCAAGTTTGGGTTGCCCAGTTAGCAAATCTCAATAATTACTTTTGGGTGGGTTGGTGTCTGGCTTTAACTTGCGCGATCTATCATCTGAAGCTGGTATCGACCCGCAGGCGTGAGGATTGCTTCAAGGCATTTCGCCACAACAACTGGTTAGGCGGATTCCTTTTTCTTGGAATCCTTTTAGGACTTTCCTAGTTCATCGCCCATGGCTTTGCCACGTTGACTGGCAGCATCAATTGCTTTTTCAAGTGCACCATGCCAATCAAGTTGCTTAAGTGTATCGAGTGCAGCAGCAGTTGTACCACCCTTAGAGGTGACCCGTTCGCGCAGAACACCCGCATGCTCATCGGAGTTGTGGGCAAGCTGTGTAGCACCCTCAAGAGTGGCGTAAGCTAGTTTGCGAGCAGTGGCTGCATCAAGCCCGAGCTTTTCACCACTCGATTGCATAGCCTCCAAGAAAGCAAAAACATAAGCAGGCCCACTTCCGGAAACTGCAGTAACAGCATCCATAAGTTTTTCTTCATTGACCCATACCGCCTGGCCAACTGCATTACAAATCGTTTCCGCTAGAGCGCGATCAGATGCGCTGACGCCAGCATCTGCAAATAGACCTGTAATGCCTTTACCAATGAGGGCGGGAGTATTTGGCATAGCGCGAACACAACGTACGTGGTCAAGCCAGCGACTCATATCTTTGAGGCGGATGCCAGCAGCAATGCTGAGGATCAACGGACCTGGTGCTGTTGCATGTTTGAGTTTTGCACTTAAAGACTTTGCTACTACATTGAAGTCCTGAGGCTTAATCGCCATAACTACAACATTGTTCTTAGAGAAGTCAAAAGCAATTTGATCCAAAGCACCAATGATCTGTACGCCAAAATCTTGATGCAATTGCAGGCCCGTGCTCGCATTGGCTTCCACTACAGAAAGTTGTTTGGCTTCAAAACCATTGGCGAGTAATCCGCTAATTAATGCGCGACCCATATTGCCACCGCCAATAAAGGTGATGTGGGCATTTTGGTTTATTTGTTGTGTGCTCATATTTTTATCTTATCGCGCTTCCCAAAAATAGCGCTTCCTACACGTAACATGGTGCTGCCTTCAGCAATTGCTGCCTCCATATCGTCCGACATTCCCATGGAGAGGGTATCGAAGAAGTCATACCCAAGATCATTGCTATGTTTTGCTTTAAGTCCGACAAAACACTCCCTGACAGCAGCAAAGGCTCTGCGCTGTTGGCTCACATCATCGCTGGGTGCGGGGATGGCCATCAGTCCACGAAGTACCAGATTGGGAAGTTTGGCAACGGCATCACAAAGCGTTTCAACTTCCTCAAGCGCTATCCCACTTTTAGATTCTTCTTCACTCACATTAATTTGAACGCAGACTTGCAGTTCACCCAAATCAGGAAATTCTCCGCGTTGAGCGGAAAGACGCTCTGCAATTTTGAGGCGATCAATGCTGTGCACCCAATCAAAATGTTCCGCGACATCGCGCGTTTTATTGCTTTGAAGTGGCCCAATGAAATGCCACTCTAACCAAGGACGCAACTTCACAAGTTGCTGAATTTTTTCAACAGCTTCTTGAACATAGTTCTCACCAAAGGCAGTCTGACCAGCATGCATAGCTTCTTCAACCGCTATTGCTGGAAAAGTTTTACTTACCGCAAGCAGTTGAATGTCTTCTGGCTCACGTTTAGCTGCTAGCGCTGCCAGTTCTAACCTTCGCCTTACCAACATCAGGTTGGTAGTAATTTGACTCATTATCTGGTTTGGCCTTGTTGACTGATGAGTTGATCAACAATCTCGATCCAATGTAGTACTGGGGTGTCATCTTGCTGCAGATGGGTGATGCAACCAATATTTCCGGACACAATGACTTTCGCGCCAGACTCTTCGCAGGCGGCATTGAGGTGGGCAAGCTTGTTATGGCGTAACTGCTCTGAGAGCTCTGGCTGGGTTACCGAGAAGGTGCCTGCAGAACCGCAGCAGAGGTGGCTATCAGCGCATAAGCGCACACCAATACCAATACTAGCTAGCAGGCCTTCTACCTTCCCGCGAATTTGTTGACCATGTTGAAGTGTGCAAGGTGGGTGATACACCACGCCAGGCTTGGGATCTGCACCCACCAGAGAAATCAACTCACCCTCAAGTGCCGGCAAGATTTCTGAAATATCTTTCGTGAGATCAGAGATCTTTTTTGCTTTACTTGCATATTGCGGATCATTTGCAAATAGATGGCCATAGTCTTTGACCATAACGCCACAACCAGATGCAGTCATGACGATGGCTTCTACACCTTGTTCCACTTGTGACCACCAGGCATCGATATTTTGTTTGGCGTTATCAAGGCCACCGGCTTGATCGTTAAGGTGGTAACGCAGTGCGCCACAACATGTGGCATTAGGCGCGCTAATCAATTGAATCTTGAGTGCATCTAAAACACGTGCAGTAGCAGAATTAATATTGGGAAGCATGCCTGGTTGGACGCAACCCTCGAGCAATAGCATCTTGCGAGAGTGGCTTGCCTGCGGCCTTGCATGGGGATCAACGTTACTACCCAAAGCTTTACTTTTAACTTCTGGAATCTTGCGTTGGATGCCAGCCGGCATCAGTGGGCGAACTAAGCGACCAATTGTCATTGCTGAATTAAATAATGTAGGACTGGTTAAACCTTCTTTTAAAGCCCAGCGGGTGAGGCGCTGACCAAGAGGGCGCTCAGGGGTGTTTTCTTCTGCCCACTTGCGACCAATATCCACTAAGTTGCCGTATTGCACACCGCTTGGGCAAGTGCTTTCGCAATTGCGGCAAGTTAAGCAGCGATCTAAATGCATGCGTGTTTTTTCAGTCGGCGCTTGCCCTTCAGCCATTTGCTTGATGAGGTAGATGCGACCACGTGGGCCATCGAGTTCATCACCCAGAATTTGATAGGTGGGGCAAGTAGCAGTGCAGAAGCCACAGTGCACACATTTTCCAAGAATTCTGGCGGCCTCTATTCCTTCAGGGGTATTGGCGAATTGGGGAGCTAATTGAGTTTGCATATAAAGACTTAAGGAAGGCGTGAAGTAGCAAATACGCCTGCTGGATCAAAGGCGGCTCTTAGGCGTACTTGTACCGCCTCTAAAGCGGTTGAGTGCGCTTGCTCACTCAAAAGGGTAAAGCGTTGCTTGCTTGGATCAACACTGCTTCCTTGCTTAAAGCGCGTTGCATGCCCACCATTAGCATTGGCTAATGCTTTGATGGATGCAAAAGTGGCATCATCGCCAGGCGCTTTAACCCAGCGTTGCTGTCCATGCCATTCCAAAGCAATATCGCCAACGGCATTTTTAATTGCAAGTGGACCACATGCGGCTGGAAGAGCTAGGCGATAGAGTGTGTCAGCACTATCTAGGTTTGTAAAAACAGTTAAGTGCTGCTCACGTAGCTCACTCCAAAATATTTGTGCAAGCACTGGGTCCACTTCAACAGCATCGATAGCTGCATTCATTAGCGGAATTGCAGCCTTAACAGCGGCAGCAGCACCGGCCAGGCGAATGGTAAGTTCACCATCGCCACCTGTTGGGCTTCCAATCCAGCAGCTAGCTGAGAGTGGTAAGGGTTGCCCAGCCCATTCATTTAAGAGGCGCAAAGTTTTTTCTTGGCTGAGCTGGCAGCGTAAGGTAGCTGTCGCTGCTGGCTTAGGCAGTACTTTTACAGAAGCCTCGAGTAATAGTGAGAGGGTTCCCATAGATCCGGGCATCAAACGTGAAACGTCATATCCCGCCACGTTTTTCATCACCTTGCCGCCAAAAGATAAGTCCTGGCCTTTGCCATCCATGATGCGTGCACCAAGAACAAAGTCGCGTAAGTTACCAGCACTAATACGGCCAGGTCCTGCCAAGCCTGCAGCTATGGCGCCACCAAAAGTTGCGTTATGACCAAAATGGGGTGGCTCAAAAGCGAGTGCTTGATTCTTTTCAGCCAGAGCTGCTTCAATTTCCTTTAATGGCGTACCAGTACATGCCGTAATCACTAATTCTTCAGGCTGGTATTCCAGGATGCCAGAGTAGGGGCGGGTATCTAACTTGGCATAGGAATTGGCATTTCCATACCAAGACTTGGTGCCGCCGCCTTCAATTGATAGTGGTGTTTTACTTTTGGCTGCTGCCAGAATTTGTTCGCGAAATAAATCAATAGCCATATTGTTGGATGTGGACATTAGAAGCGCTCCAACTCGGGATGCGGTAAATTGCCGCCGCTAATGCGCATACGACCGTATTCAGCGCAACGATTTAATGTGGGGATCGCCTTATCAGGGTTTAATAATCGTTCAGGGTCAAATGCTGCCTTAACTCCCCAGAAAGACTCGCGTTCACCTTCACCAAATTGAACGCACATGGAATTAATCTTTTCAATTCCAACGCCATGCTCACCAGTAATCGTGCCATCGAGCTCGACACAGGCTTCTAAAATTTCAGTACCGAATTCTTCAGCTCGATGCCACTCATCTTGATCGGCACCGTTAAATAAAATGAGTGGATGCATATTGCCATCGCCCGCATGAAATACATTCAAGCAAACAAGACCATATTTCTTTTCCATAACCTGAATGCGTCTGAGTAGAGTGCCAATATTTCTGCGGGGGATTGTTCCATCCATACAGTAGTAATCAGGCGCTAAGCGTCCTGCTGCGGGGAAGGCATTCTTACGACCACTCCAAAACTTCAAGCGCTCCGCTTCATTTTGAGAAATCTGAATACCACTAGCACCTGCTAGTTCGAGGACCTTAGTCATGCGCTCAATTTCTTCTGCAACCTCTTCAGGTGTGCCATCAGACTCACACAGGAGAATGGTCTCAGCTTCAAGGTCATACCCCGCATGAACAAATTCTTCTACTGCACGAGTAGTGGCTTTATCCATCATCTCTAAGCCGGCAGGAATGATGCCGGCAGCGATGATCGCAGCAACTGCATCGGCACCTTTTTCAATATCGTCAAAACTAGCCATGATGACGCGAGCCAATTTTGGCTTAGCAATGAGCTTGACAGTGACTTCAGTCACCACTGCAAGCATGCCTTCGCTACCCATCACAATTGCCAATAAATCGAGTCCTGGAGAGTCCGGCGCAAGGCTGCCAAATTCTACGATTTCACCATTCATCAAAATGCCGCGAACTTTGAGGACGTTATGAAGGGTCAGTCCATATTTGAGGCAGTGGACACCACCAGAGTTTTCATTCACGTTGCCGCCAATGGAGCAGGCAATCTGTGAAGAGGGGTCTGGAGCGTAATACAGACCAAGATGGGCAACAGCTTCTGAGATGGCTAAATTGCGAACACCGGGTTGTACAACCGCAGTTCGGGTGAAGGGATCAATACTGACGATCTTTTTGAGTTTGGCTAGCGAGAGCACTAAACCTTGGGAAATGGGCATAGCGCCACCGGATAGGCCGGTGCCAGATCCACGTGGGACGATAGGCACTTGCATCTCAAAGCAAGTCTTTAGGATCTGGGCAACCTGCTGCTCAGTCTCCGGTAAGGCTACAGCTAGGGGCATGCGTCGATAGGCTGCTAGACCATCACATTCATAGGGAATCGTGTCCTCAGGCTCCCACAGCAAAGCGTGCTCCGGGAGGATGGGGCGCAAGGCCGATACCAATTTGGATTGAAGGGCGGTAATGGCCGCGAGCTCGGGGGGTGGGGTCACCATATTCATAAGAATCATTTTAGCCATTTACCTATAATTAGTTCATGGGAAATCGACTTTCAAAAATAGCCACCAGAACTGGTGATGCGGGTATGACCGGGCTTGGCGATGGTAGCCGAGTAGAAAAGGATCATTTGCGCATCTGCGCTATGGGCGATGTAGACGAATTGAACTCCGAAATCGGTGTTTTGATGACTGAATTGATCCCTGAGAGTCTTGTAGAGGAGTTAAGGGTCTTATTTTTGCAAGTGCAGCATGACTTATTTGATTTGGGTGGTGAGCTTTGTATTCCTAATTACACCTTGCTCAAGCCTGAGCATGTAGCCCAGTTAGATGTTTGGCTGGAAAAATACAATGCAACTTTGCCCCCTTTAACTGAGTTCATTCTCCCGGGTGGGACGCGTGCGGCAGCTCAGGCGCACGTATGTCGAACAGTTTGCAGGCGTGCCGAGCGCTCGATTGTGCGTTTGGGTTGGGAGGAGCCTCTGTACGATGCTCCGCGTCAATACGTCAATCGCTTGTCTGATCTCTTGTTTGTGCTGGCGCGTGTACTCAATCGTGCAGCGGGTGGCCAAGACGTTCTTTGGAAGCACGAAAAAAAAGAGACTAAATAAATTAGTCTCTTTTGACGTGATAAAACGAAGTAGTTTATTTTTTTGCTTTTCTGCGATTTTTCACAGCTAAAGCTAAGCGTTGCAATACATTGACTGAATCTTCCCAGTTAATGCAGGCATCAGTAATACTCTTGCCATATTCCAACTTATTTGGATCATCTTTACCTGGCGTGAATTTTTGTGCACCATCATTTAGGTGACTCTCAATCATTACGCCAAAAATTTGATTTGAGCCAGATTCAATTTGCTCGGCAATATTTTCTGCCACCACAATTTGACGCTCATGTTTTTTGCTGGAGTTCGCATGCGACAAGTCAACCATCAAACTAGCTGGAAGCTTTGCTGCTGCAAGCTCTGAGCAAGCCGCTTGTACATACTGCGCTTCATAGTTTGGCTCTTTACCACCACGCAAAATAACGTGACAGTCTTTATTGCCTTTAGTCTCCACAATAGAAACCTGACCATTCTTATGCACTGATAAGAAGTGATGTGGACGGCTAGCCGCTTGAATCGCATCGGTAGCAATCTTAATGTTTCCGTCGGTACCATTCTTGAATCCGATTGGTGCAGAGAGGCCTGAGGCGAGTTCGCGGTGAACTTGACTTTCAGTGGTACGTGCTCCGATAGCGCCCCAAGAAATCAAGTCAGCAATATATTGCGGAGAAATCACATCCAAGAATTCGCTTCCAGCCGGCATACCAAGACGATTAATTTCCATCAACACTTGACGGGCAATACGCAAACCTTCTTCAATGCGATAGCTCTCGTCTAAGTACGGATCATTAATCAAACCTTTCCAACCCACAGTCGTGCGTGGCTTTTCAAAATAGACGCGCATCACAATTTCGAGTTCACCGGCAAAACGATCGCGCTCTGCGAGCAATCGTTGGCAGTACTCAACAGCAGCGCGAGGATCGTGGATTGAGCAAGGTCCGATGATGACGAGTAGGCGATCATCTTTCCCATGAATGATGTCGCGAATCTTTTTACGCGTTTTGCTAATCAATGCCTCAGTTGGTGTTCCCGAGATCGGGAAGAAGCGAATCAAATGCTCTGGCGGTGGCAGAACAGTAATGTTATGAATGCGTTGATCATCTGTGTCTGACGTTTTGTCGACGGCAGCGTACCAGTTTGCGGGATTAGTGTTTTGTTGGCTCATACGGCTATTTTAAGCCGTATTAAGCAGTTCCTCCGACAGTCAGGCTGTCGATACGTAAAGTTGGCTGTCCAACGCCTACGGGGACGCTCTGGCCTTCTTTGCCGCAAACCCCGATACCGCCATCTAATTTCAGGTCATTTCCGATCATAGAGACCTGTTTTAGGGACTCTGGGCCGCTTCCAATAATGGTTGCACCTTTGACTGGATATTGAATTTTGCCGTTTTCTACCCAATAGGCTTCTGAGGCTGAAAACACGAATTTACCGCTTGTAATGTCGACTTGGCCGCCCCCGAAATTGACCGCGTAAAGACCACGTTTAATACTTGCTACGATTTCTTGAGGATCGTCTTTGCCAGCCATCATGTAGGTATTGGTCATCCGAGGCATGGGTAGGGAGGCAAAACTCTCCCGTCGTCCATTTCCGGTGAGGGGCATATTCATGAGTCGGGCATTCAAACTATCCTGAATGTAGCCCTTCAAGATACCGTCTTCAATCAGCGTGGTGCACTGGGTCGGTGTGCCTTCATCATCGATATTGAGTGAGCCACGACGACCAGAAAGTGTCCCATCGTCTACTACAGTGACCCCTTTAGCGGCAACGCGCTGTCCAATGCAGCCAGCAAAAGCAGAAGAGCCTTTTCGATTAAAGTCACCTTCTAGTCCATGACCTACCGCTTCATGTAATAACACTCCAGGCCATCCTGGCCCCATGACTACTGTCATTGGACCGGCGGGGGCTGGGCGAGAGTCTAAATTAATCAGGGCGCCATCCACAGCTTCATCAACATATTGATTAATCAGCTCTGCATTGAAGTAGTGATAATCATGACGAGCACCGCCACCAGAAGACCCAGACTCGCGACGACCATTTTGTTCGGCAATCACATGTACTGATAGCCTTACTAATGGACGTACGTCAGCAGCTAATAAGCCATCAGCCCGAACTACGAGCACCACATCGAACTCACCAGCTAGACTGGCCATGACCTGAATGATGCGTGGGTCTCGCGCTTTTGCACGACGCTCAATACCTTCAAGTAAAGCAATCTTTTCTTGTGGCGCGAGTGAGTCTAGGGGATTTAAGTCTGAGTAGAGCTCGTTAGAGACCGGTGTAAATATTTTGCTTGCAACGGCGCGAGTGCCGCCTTGGGGCCCAATTACACGAGTGGATTTAGCCGCCTTATTGAGAGCTTCTAAATTTATTTCATCAGAGTAAGCAAAGGCAGTTTTATCTCCGTAAATTGCACGCACTCCCACACCTTGATCAATACTGAAGCTACCGGATTTCACGATACCTTCTTCAAGACTCCAACTCTCGTTACGAGTGTGCTGGAAGTAAAGGTCAGCATCATCGAGTTGATGTGTAAACATGTCGCCAAAGGTGCGATGTAAATCTTGCTCAGAGAGACCAGTTGGTTCCAGCAGAATAGACTTCGCTAATTTAAGAAGGTCGGCCTGCTTCTTGGGCTTGGTCCAATCACTTGGAAATAATGCTTCTGGTGCTCTCATCTTGATTTTGTTGAACTTTCTGTATTAAAGCTTGCGGTGTTTTAGTGCCGGTAGCTTAGAGCGTACCTCTTTTAATTTATCTTTGCTGAGTTTGCCCTGAATAAAACCCTCCCCTTCAGGAAGATTTCTCAGAATCTCGCCCCAAGGGTCAATGAGCATGCTCTCACCCCAGGTTCGACGTTGATTTAGGTGTACACCGCCTTGAGCTGACGATAGTACATAGCACTGGTTTTCAATAGCACGTGCGCGCAAGAGGATCTCCCAATGATCCTTACCAGTTGTGTAGGTGAATGCAGCTGGAATGATGTGACAATCGACTTGTCCGAGGGCGCGGTACAGCTCTGGAAAACGAAGGTCATAACAAATACTTAATCCAAAGTGCCAGTCAACTTCATTGATCCTGATGGCAAATTGACCTGGCTGACTACCTGCTGCAATCGTTTCTGATTCTTCGTAACGCTCCGTTTCAGTTTGAAAACCAAACAAGTGGATTTTGTCGTAGCGAGCGATTTGCATTCCCGTGGGATCAAATACTAGAGAGGTGTTGAGAACTTTGTTGGACTCTTTCGCCTCAAGAGGAATAGTGCCAGCCACGAGATAAATATTATTTTCTTGGGCTATAGCTGCAAGGCGCTCTTGAATTGGACCTGATCCGGCAGCTTCTCGTGCGTTTACCTTATCTGTATCTTTCAAGCCCATTAGGCAAAAATATTCTGGCAGTACGGCAATCTGAGCACCGCAGTCAGCGGCAGCTTTAATCAAGCCTTCAGCAACCTCAAGGTTCTCGCTGAGGCTAGGGGTCGATACCATTTGTATCGAAGCCATATTGAGTTCAGAAGTATTTCTTAGCGAGTTCATCTGTTTAGCCTAGCGTTTAGGTGGGGGTATTTTGATTTGCAGGTGGATTTGCGGGCGCAGAATTTGGTGTACTAGGTTTAGTTTGCTCTTTTAAAAGATTCTTAGTGCGAATTGTTTCTAATGTTTTTGCATCAAGCGGTTGACCCTTCTGATCGAGAGGGATCACCTCTGGATTATCCCAAGAACCCTGAATTAAATAATCCGTTTGCATGCTGCGATTAATTTGATTGGTAATGAGATATTGGCCTACGACCGCCCCCAGACCAATAATTGGGTTAATCGCAAATGCTGCCAGTGAGCCGGCTGTGGCATCAATTGTTGGGAAAATAGTGATGCGTAAATCTTGAGTTTCTTTGGGCACGTTAATTTGCCCAGTCATTGCAACACGAGCCTGATCCAGAACCATCGTGAATTGCTTAGTTTGTGCAATGCCCTGCGCGACCTCAAAATTGCTATTAATTGAGTTAAATGGGGTGCCCTTGGTAGCTATACTGCCAAGGCTGCCTTTTAAGTCCAAGGTGGCAAATCTAAACAAGCTTTGTAGACTCAACACATCTAGTAATTTTGCGCCATCAGAATTGACTTCAAGTAGGCGACCTTTAGCAAGGTCGAGGCTAACGGCGCCAGCTAAAGAATCATAGTTTGGTGAAAAGGGTGATCCAGACCATGAGAGTGAAGCATTGAGTTTTCCTTCCCCACCCTCTACAGACTTAGAGTTACTCCAATGAGAAATAATTTGTCCGGCATCTTGGATGTTCACATTGGCAGTGAAAGAGCTCTGCTCTGCAACGTTTGGAGTTCTGGCACTCCATTGACCTTTGACGATGGAGTTGCCTTGAGGATTATTAATCTGAATAGAATCGATTTTCACGAGATCCTGGCTGGTTCTCGATTGGATCTTTACCGTACCCAACTTTGCTTTTTTCCAGCTGAAGTCATCAATTGCTAAATCTAAACTAGGAATTGCGTTGGGGTTGACGGGGGTCTTAACTGAAGATGGTTTTTGTGGGCTATCTTCCTTGTTGAGTGGATCAGGAGCTATGCGTTGATCTGGCACTTTCAGGCGCGCAAGTCTTCCAGCAATTAGCCCGCTCGGATGATCGCCACTGCTGGGGTGCCATTGCACTTGACCAGCAATTTGAGGTGCATTTAATTGGAGTTGCCAGATCCTATTTTTCTTCTGGGACTGCATACTGATATCAGTCCATTCGCGATCTAGAGCAATTAATTTCTTTACTTGAGCAGAAATTTGGACATCCTCTTCAGGAGTTTCAGACGGTTTAACATCGCCAGCTTTATTGCTTGGCTTTTTTGCTCCCAAAAAATCTACCCATTGATCAAGATTGAGTTCATTGCTTACTAAGTGAAACGAACTACCTTGTTGTGGTAATGGTGCCGGCAATCCCACTCCTAAAGCATTTTTTATTTCATTCGCGAAATTGAGATTTCCTTGGAGGAAATATTGATCCCCTAATTTTCCAGACCAATCTGAATGTACTGAACTGATCTTGCCTGCCGGGTAAGTTTTTAGGCTGAGCTCACCTAGCATGGGGGTTCCCGCTAATTTGTTGGCAGGTGCAGGAGCAGAGCTTGCCCAATTGCGTAAATCAAATTTCAGATTGGTTTGACTTCCCGCTTTATTAAAGTTAATCAAGCCTTCATATTTGGCTGATCCGCTCATTGCAGTCAGTAGCGCTGGATGAGCTGAGGATTTTAAATTTCCTGAGATGTAATCTTTGATGAAGCTAGCATTGATGTCACCCCTAATGCTGAAGCTAGTATTTCCTGCTGCGGAGGGAGCGCTTACAATTTTCAAGTCTCCACCCAAAAAGTTTGCAGTGATATTTTCAAACTCTGGATTGACCTCAGTAATTCGCACTTTACCCATCAGATTGTTTAATGGAGGAGCTTGTCCCCATTGGGCTTGATTACCGGGGAGGTTAATTTTTGCATCGAAGTGAACATCATCGCTTCCAGACAGTGGAACTTTTAAGTCAAGACCTAAATTAACTGGACCCTTGAGGGTGAGGTTTTTAGCTATGTTGACTTGTTTGACGCCCACAGGCGATGCAAATAAGTACTCCAGAATTTCCGAGCCTTCACCTTCGATTGAGCCATTGATGAGTAAGTTTAGGTTTTTAGCGCTGAGATTAGGTATTTGTGATTTGACATTCGAAAGCGCCACTTTTTTATAGTTAGCTTTATTAACATCTACATTCAAGATTGCTTGTTTCATGTCAATGTTGCCGCTGACATTACTAAATGCTTGCCAAACCCCTTGGCTTTTTGGCAGCAAGGGTGCTGGCTTGAATATTGCGGCGGAGAAAGGTAGATGCAAGCTGAGTTCCCCCGCAGTTCCGCTAGGGTAAGGCACTTGATTTGGGTCGCCCTTAATATGTAAAGAGCCATTTTGAATCTCTCCAGCCTCAAATGCCTTACTCAGATAGGAGCGACTATCCTTATCCATTCCAACAGGTAGATAGCGATGCGCTGTCGCTAATTTAGCCTTAACGAAATCCATATCTAGCGTCATTTGATCGGGTTGCTTGGGGGCACCAATAAGGTAGCTCAGATCAAAATTGGTGGTGATTTCAGAGTTACTCAACTGCATTTTCTTGGCATTAATGAGCCAACCACCTTTTTGCTTGGACCAACTAATGGAACCTTTTGCGCGGTCTAATTGAATCTCAGGGTCGGATAAAAAATCATGCATCTCCAATTCAAGATTTGTAGAGTCGAGTGTGAAGCTGCCTTGCTTCTGATCGCTGACTAAGCTGCCGGACAAATTCAAGGCTGATGGCATCGATTTGTTTACTCCAGTAAAGCTAATGTCATTGAGCTTTGCGCTGATGGTGTAATCAAGTTTATTAGCCGAAAACCAATTGCCCGGAATTGGTAAGGTGGATAGAGCAGATTTTTTTTCAGACCAATTGATCTCTAAGTTCTGCAGCTCACCATCTGCTTCAGAAATCTTAATCCACTGATGTATTTTTTTCGGGAGAGGAAGATTGAGTGCGAAAAGTGCAACATCCTCTACTTGTATTTTAGGTGAGGAGAAGCCGAACTCTGTGATTTCACCACCATCCTTAGGGGAGCGCCAGCGGAAAGTAATGGGGCTTAATTTTTCAAGAGGAGCGGTGCTGGGGCTGTCAATATTGCGCCATGCCAAAGTTTTTGTTGTGATGGAATTGAGGCCACCATCTGCACCCTGCACTAGATTGGTTTCCAACCTACCGAACTCAAGAGGATCTTCGCCTTGATTTAATTGGACTCGGAGATTATCGGCCGCCAACGAGATTTGCCCACCATTGGCTTTTCCGCTATCGAGTTTTATGCTGCCCTGAGAGTTGACATTGCCACCGAGATCATGGAGTGGCAGGCTAATATCCTTAGAAATATGGCTGAGCTTGAGTTCAGTAAACTCCCATGAAAAGCTTCCGATCCAATCTCGCCAATTACCTTCTTGTCCCCCAAGGTGATGAACAAAGTCAGCCTGGAGTTTGATTGGGCTAGCACTCCAAGGTGTTTGCACAAGCAACTGACCTTGATGACTGCGAATGCCATTTTTTAGGTGGATGCTTTGAATGTCAATTGAGGTCTTTAACTTTCGACTTTGCTGATCTTCCCAAAATATTTTGGCGTTGTTGATTTGTATGTCGTTTTGAGCAAACAACCAATTCTCGGCAGAAAAGTCATTCTCTTTGCTGTGAATGGGAATTCCGGCAATTGAGATCGCACCTTTTGCATCTCGTTGTGCGTAAAGCTCAATCTGATCAAATGTGATCTCATGAAAATACGGGGCTAAGTGATAAAAAGTTAGCCAGCTAAGTTGCCCATTGATGTTTTGAATAAGTAGGGGAGGGGTCGACGTTTTTGAGCTGTTAAACCTCAATCCCTGAATCACAAAACTCGGACGAATTCCGGTCCAAGATACTTGTACGTCATCCATCGTGATGTTGGCGCCTAAGCGCGCACTCATCAAATGCTCTAGGGTCGGCTTAGATTTTTCGATCTGAGGCCAGAGAATAAAGCGCACCCCAAGATGGCCAAGTACAAAAAAAGCCACGGTAATACCAGCAAGTATGAGGGCGCGCTTGCGCCAACCGCCGCTAGAGCCTGGTGGACGTTTTTGAAGCACGCTCTGCAGGCGAGTCCGGATGATATTTTGAAGCATAGACTCTATTATCCGTCAGCCCTTGCTTGCTCGCCAAGCTTCTGCGGTTTGAATATAGAGTCGGATTAATATAGAGAAATGACTAGCTTTCCTGTCCAAATTGAATTTCTTAAGCAGCACTCCAGCTACGCTCAACGTTGGCTTCATTCTCGCCCTGAGTGGGTAGAGTGGCTTCGCTTACAGGGTGCTCGCAAGGTAGATGTTGCCGGGATTAAGGATCTATTAACCCCTTGTCAGGATGCTTTAGCTTCTCCAGATCAGGATGAGGCTCAATTTATGGCTGATCTGAGGTTGGCTAGGCAGCGCCTCATGCTCTGGATTGCCTTCCGAGATCTCAATGGTATGGCCAGCCTTGGTGAGGTGACGCATGCACTCAGTCACTTTGCTGAGGAGGTGGTTGCACTATCGATTGCCTATATTCGCGAAGACCTGCAGCGTCGCTTTGGTTTGCCTTGGAGCACGGTCACTGATTCAGAGATGCCTTTGATGGTGGTGGGCATGGGTAAGTTGGGCGGCTTAGAGCTTAACCTTTCTTCTGATATCGACCTAATCTTTTTGTATGAGCACGAAGGGGATACGCAAGGTGGGCCTAAGAGCCTCTCCTATCACGAGTGGTTTACTCGAATGGGTAAGCGTTTGATAAAACTATTAGCAGAGCATGATGCAAATGGATTTGTGTTTCGGGTAGATATGCGCCTGAGACCCAATGGAGATTCTGGCCCTTTGGTCTGTAGTCTCGATATGCTCGAGGAGTACCTCCTAGTACAGGGCAGGGAGTGGGAGCGCTACGCTTGGATTAAGGGGAGGTTGATTGCGCCTTTACCGGAATCACCTGATTTTGCTCATTGTGAGCGGGAGCTTGATCAACTCATTCGTCCTTTTGTCTATCGCCGGCACTTAGATTATGGTGTGATTGCATCCATCCGTGAATTGCATGCGCAGATACAGCATGAAGCTGAGAAGCGTTCCTCCAATCATTATGGTCGATCCAGGGATATTAAGTTAGGCCGTGGCGGCATCCGTGAGATTGAATTCTTAGCGCAAATGTTTCAGTTAATGCGCGGAGGTACAGATCCTCGTTTTCGCATTCGTCCCACTCTAGAAGTTTTGGACTTGGTGAAGCAAAAAGAAATTCTGCCTGCTAGCGAAGTAGAGGATCTGAAGGCGGCTTATATATACTTGCGCCGCTTAGAGCATCGCATTCAGGTGTGGGAGGATCAGCAGACACACTATTTGCCCGAGGATGAGGGTGCACGCACTCGCTTAGCAGCGAGCATGGTTGGCCCTAATCAATCTCAAGACCGAGATGCATTCATGTCCGAGCTCGATAAACATCAAGCGGCAGTAGCCCAGTATTTTGAAAAAGCATTTGTGCTTGATGATGCAGCGCGTCTAGACAATGCCTCCTTGCCGGCAGGGTGGGAGCCGAACGGCATGCTGTTTCCAGAGTCTGCAACTCGCTGGCTGTCTTGGATTGATAGCTCAAAGCAAAGACAGTTGCCAGAGAAAAGCAGGATCATTTTCAACAATCTCATTCGTAAGGCTGCAGATAGTTTGCAGGCAGATCAGCCTACAGGAATTAGTGCAGACCAAACTTTGCTTCGCTTTTTTGATTTATTAGAGGCGGTTGCTCGACGCAGTGCTTATTTATCGATTTTGTCAGAGTATCCGCAGGCGCTATCTAATGTGCTCGCTTTGCTCAAGGCCTCTCAATGGGGTGCGGAGTATTTAACTAGGCATCCCCACCTTTTAGATTACTTACTTAACTCACGTACTGAAAAAGCCCTTATTGAACAGCCGGAGCAATATTGGCAGGAAGTAAAAGCCACATTAGAAATGCGTCTGGATGACGTGATGGCTGATGGCGATGGCTCAGAGCAGGCCATGGATATTTTGCGCATTACCCACCACACCGAGACCTTTATTACGCTTTTGGCGGATTTGGGAATTGGCGTTGATCGTGAGCTTTCAGTCGAGAAGGTCAGCGATCATTTATCTGCATTAGCGGACTTAATCTTGCAGACTACTTTTGAGCGCGTATGGCCTAGCGTTGCTAAGAAGTTCGAATTACCTCTTGATGCGACCGCACCATTTGCGGTGATCTCCTATGGAAAGTTAGGCGGTAAAGAATTGGGATATGCCTCCGATTTGGACTTGGTTTTTTTATATCAAGCCGAGGAAACCGATTTTGCTGCTCAAGAAATTTACGCCTTACTAGCCAAGCGCATGATCAATTGGTTAACCGCTTACACATCAACTGGTAGTCTGTTTGAAATCGACACACGTCTTCGTCCAAATGGCTCCGCAGGATTCCTGGTAACCAATGCCGATGCGTTTAAGAAATACCAACTACGTGAAGGTGATAATGCTGCTTGGGTTTGGGAGCATCAAGCTCTGACGCGCGCAAGGTTCTCGGCGGGAAGTAAAGCGCTTGGAGCATTCTTTGATGATGTGCGTTTTGAGGTTTTAAGTCAAAAGCGTGATGTTGATCAGTTACGCCATGAGATTTTAGAAATGCGTCGCAAAGTCCATGCTGGGCATCCAAATCCGACTCCCGACTTTGATTTAAAGCATGATGCCGGCGGCATGGTAGATATTGAGTTTATTGTGCAATTTTTGGTCTTAGCATTTTCAAATACCCACCCACAACTGATTGGTAATTTAGGAAATATCGCCTTGCTGCGCATTGCTGGAGAGGCGGGTTTAATTCAAGCTTCGATGGCCCAAGATGTAGGCGATGCTTATCGTCTACTGCGAGCGCGTCAACATCGCTTGCGTTTAGATGGTGCAGAAAAGACGCGGGTAGATTTGGGACTTGAACCGCAATTGGTTGAAGCAAGAGAAGTGGTGTTGGCTCTATGGCAGGAAATATTCCTTGCGCCATCGAATGCTTGAAAAGCTTAACTTTGCTCTAGTAGTTCTCGAGCATGTCGACGAGTTGTGTCGGTGATCGTTGTTCCTCCCAGCATCCGAGCCACCTCCTCAACTCTTTCGGATCTTCCTAGCGGCATAACTTGGGATAGGGTTTTATCGCCCGCCTGTGATTTGCTGACTTTTAGATGGTGATTTCCTTGCGCAGCCACTTGCGGCAAATGGGTCACGCACAGAATTTGATGTGATTCGCCTAGTTGACGTAGCAACTTTCCAACTGTCTCTGCAACAGCGCCACCAATGCCGGCATCAACCTCATCAAATATCAGGGTTGGGGTAAATGACGCCTTGCTGGTGATGACGCTAATGGCCAGACTGATGCGGGCCAACTCCCCGCCGGAAGCCACTTTTGCTAACGAGCGTGGGGTGCTCCCAGCATGACCTGCAACCAAAAACTCAATTTGCTCAAGACCCTGGGCACTTCCTTCTGAAAGGGGTAGCAAAGCAATCTCCAGCTGACCACCCGCCATTGATAGGTCCTGCATGGCAGCGGTAACCTGCTTGCCTAAATCTAGCGCTGCTTTACTACGTTTTTGTGAGAGTTGTTTTGCTTGCTTGAGATAGGCTAATTCTTCTTGTTTCACCTTCTCGCGCAGAGCCTCTATATTTTGAGATGCTGTCAATGCTTCTAAACGTTCAGTGGTATCAAGTAGTAGTTTTGGCAGGTCATCTGCCTCGGTACGATATTTTCTAGCTGCCCCATGGAGTGCTTGCATACGCTCCTCCACTTCACCAAGGCGGGCAGGATCTAAATCCAGTTTTTGTAAGTAGCGATTGAGGCTGTGTACTGCTTCATCAATCTGAATTTGTGCAGACTCCAGCGCTTGGCTGATTTCGCTTAATGATGAGTCATGCTCTGCCAATGCACTCATATTGGCGCTAGCTTTAGAGAGGGTGGACTCTACAGAGTTATCAGCATCGCTGAGAACATCAATTGCTTCTTGGCAGCCACTGATAATTTTTGCGCCATTTGCTAGGCGAGCATGCTCACTTTGAATGGATGTCCACTCACCTTCTTGTGGAGAGAGCTCGCTTAGCTCTTCTAGCTGCCATTCGAGGCGCTCACGCTCACGTTCAATATCTTGCCCAGCATTTTCAGCTTGCTCTAGTTTGCGACGCGATTCATTTAGAGCTTTAAATAATTGAGAAACCTCGACCACAAGATCCATGTGATTCGCATGGCGATCTAGTAGTTCACGTTGCGCGCCACCTTTAAGTAGTAGTTGATGTGCATGCTGCCCATGAATATCAACCAACTGATCGCCTGCTTCACGCAGTTGTGCCAAGGTTGCTACGCTGCCGTTAATAAAAGCGCGGCTACGACCATTTACCTCTACAGTTCTTTTGAGGAGCAGGCTTTGCCCATCATCTTCAAGTGGAAAGCCTTGCTCATCAAGCCATTGATTAAAGTGTTGAATTTGCTGTGAATCTACTCTAAAGAGAGCGCTAATTTCTGCACGATTGCAGCCCTCACGTATCTGGCTACTATCTGCACGCTCACCCAATACCAGGCTGAGCGCATCCAAGAGAATGGATTTACCGGCACCCGTTTCACCGGTGAGGACTGTAAAACCTGAGGAAAGATCTAGTTCTAACTGGTCAACAATGACAAAGTCACGAAGCGATAGTGTTTGAAGCATGACCTAGCGTACCTAAAAGTTCGACATCAGAATGTCGATGGATACTCATTCCAATGTAACTTCTCTCGCAAGGTTTTGTAGTCACTGTGACTGCGAGGATGAAGTAGGGTGATGGTTTTTTTAGATTGACTGACTTCAATGATGTCACCTGATTGCAAATTAGTCTGTGATTGCATATCGAAGTTCACAATCACTTCCCTACCATCAACTACCTCGATGCTCACCACAATATCTTGTGGCAATACGATAGGGCGATTAGATAATGAGTGTGGGGCAATTGGGGCTAGCAGAATCCCGGCTACGCGTGGATGCAAAATAGGCCCGCCAGCAGAAAGTGCGTAGGCAGTTGAGCCAGTAGGGGTCGATACGATCAATCCATCAGAGCGCTGGTTGTACATAAACGAGCCATTGACGCGGACTGCAAGTTCAACCATTCCAGAAATTCCGGAACGATTCACAACAACATCATTTAAGGCGAGAGCCTGATTAATCTGTTTGCCATTGCGCATGACAACTGCATCGAGCAGGGTCCTCGTGTCAGCTTCATATTCACCGGCAATAATTTGCGGCAAGACTGTTTGAACGTTTTGGATTGGGATATCAGTCATATAACCCAGGCGACCCATATTGATGCCAACCAGCGGAACTTTGCTGCCCGCCAATTGACGGCCAATGCCAAGCATCGTGCCATCGCCACCCAAAACAACTGCTAGATCAATGGCATCAGAAAACTCCTCGGCCTTTTTGACTGGGTAGGTAGTTAGCCCCAGATGGCTTGCAGTAGCGCTTTCAACATAGACCTCACAACCTTGTTCGCCCAGCAGGCTAGCTAGGTCCTTGAGGCGTTCTTGCATGCCGTCAGCCTGATATTTACCGACGAGCGCAACCCGGCTAAATGCCTTTTTGCTGGAATTTGGGGATGGGCTTAACATATAACGATTAAACCATACGCATAAAATCCCTTCCACTATGGATGATCGCTCCCGCGCCTTACTGAAAACCCTCATCGAGCGCTATATCGAAGAGGGGCAGCCTATTGGCTCACGCACCCTATCTCGATTCTCGGGACTGGATCTTTCTGCGGCCACGATTCGCAATGTGATGGCGGATTTAGAGGAGATGGGCTTGGTGACTAGCCCGCATACCTCGGCTGGTCGCATACCCACCCCAAGAGGTTATCGCCTCTTTGTAGATACGATGGTGACAGTTCGGCCCCTAGAGGAAATCGCCACTCGGGAGATGGAGAAAGGGCTTTTGCCAGATTCTCCACAGAGGGTCCTGAACTCCGCTGCTCAAATTTTGTCTAATTTGACCCATTTTGCTGGGGTGGTGATGACGCCGAAGCGGGCTCAAGTCTTTAAACACATCGAGTTCTTGCGGCTGGGTGAAGGCAAGATCCTGCTCATTATGGTGACCCCTGAGGGTGACGTGCAAAACCGTATCCTTCCAACCACCCAGGACTACACCCCTAGTCAGTTGGTAGAGGCGGGCAATTACATCAATACGCAGTTCGCAGGCAAGAGTTTTGCTGAGGTGCGTGCGCATCTGGCCTCCGATCTAGATAACCTGCGCAGCGATATCTCTGGCTTGATGGCCTTGGCGCTGCATAGTGGGGTTAGCGACTACGGCATGGGTCAAGGGGACATGTTGCTGTCAGGCGAGCGTCGCCTGCTCAATGTTGGCGATCTCAGCACCAATTTAGACAAGTTGCGTAAGATGTTTGACATGCTGGAGCAAAAGTCAGTACTGATGCAGTTGCTGGATGTATCTAGTCATGCTGATGGTATTCAGATCTTTATTGGTGGCGAAAGTGATTTGCTACCTTATGAAGATTTGGCTGTCATCAGTGCGCCGTACAGTGTGGATGGGCAGATTGTTGGAACACTTGGAGTAATTGGCCCTACTCGCATGGCATACGATCGGGTGATTCCGATCGTCGACATCACCTCTAAGTTGTTATCGGGTGCATTGAGCTCCCCGATAGGATCGTGACAGTATTTTTTTGTTTTCTTCTTAACTAAACGGATCTTCCTTGAATCAAAATCCCCACTTACGTCCTTCTAAGACAGCAGTGCTATTGCTGAACTTGGGCACTCCTTCTGCGCCAACTGCTAAAGCGGTGAGGGCTTATCTCAAGGAATTTCTATCCGATCCACGCGTTGTAGAAATTCCTCGCATTATTTGGTGGTGCATTTTGAATGGCATTATTTTGCCGATTCGTAGTGGTGCCTCAGCCAAGAAATACGCCTCCATTTGGTTGCCAAAATTAGGCTCCCCTTTGATGCATTACTCGCGCCTACAAGCAAAAGAGTTGGGCGAGAAATTTGCGAATCATGGTGAAGTGGTATTAGTAGATTTAGCTATGCGCTATGGTGAGCCTTCTACACAGCAAGCCTTAGAAGCCATGCAGGCACAGGGTATGGAGCGCCTCTTGTTGTTACCCCTATATCCACAGTATTCAGCCACTACTACTGCTTCCAGTTTTGATGAAGTGTTTCGTGTACTCGGAACTTGGCGCAACCAACCTGAGCTGCGCTTGATAAAGCATTATCACGATAATCCTGCTTACATTAGCGCGCTGCGCGACCAAGTATTAAGCGCATGGGATAAAGATGGACGACCAGATTTTGCTGCTGGTGACCGTCTTGTCATGTCTTTTCACGGATTGCCTAAGCGCAATTTAATGAAGGGTGACCCCTATCATTGCGAGTGTTTAAAAACTGGTCGCCTTCTTGGGGAATCTCTAGGTCTAGAGCCTGGTCAATATCTAGTTACTTTCCAATCTCGCTTTGGTAAAGCTGAGTGGCTCAAGCCGTACACTGCTCCGATGATTGAGGAGCTTGGCAAAAAGGGTTGCAAGCGAGTGGATATTTTTTGCCCCGGTTTTCCGGCGGATTGCTTGGAAACTCTAGAGGAGATTGCCATGGAGGCGCGCGAGATCTTCTTGGAGCATGGCGGTAAAGATTACCGCTATATTCCTTGTCTCAATAGCAATCCAAAATGGATTGATGCGATGTACGACATTGCCCAGCAGCATTTATCTGGCTGGAGTCTGGGTGTTGAATCTGATGCGGTGTTGCAGGAACGTGATCGACTGGCTGAGTTGGCTAAAGCCAGAATTGCTTAAATGCCGTCACACTTGAAATTACCTTAATCAGCCCCATATCATTGAGAAGTAGCCATTCTGATAGAAAAGTGAATTTGTACCCATGACCCAAGAAAATCAAAATCCATCCCCTGAGCAAGAAAATATTGAGCCGCTTGCTCAAGCGGAGGGTGGCGCTGATACGGCGCCTGCATCTGATGAAGTGAAGACTCTAGAGCAAGAGATTGCCGAGTTAAATCAAAAGCTAACGGAGATGCAGGATAACTATCTTCGAGCCAAGGCTGAAGGTGAGAATATTCGTCGTCGGGCTGCTGAAGATGTCTCTAAGGCACATAAGTTTGCGATTGAGAGTTTTGCCGAGCATCTCGTGCCGGTTACCGATAGCCTGTATGCCGCCTTGAATGCAGAGGCAGTAGATGCCAAAGCCTTTAAAGAGGGCTTGGAAATCACCCTAAAACAGCTACTTTCCGCCTTTGAAAAAGGTCGCATGACGGAGATTAATCCTGCTGTAGGTGACAAGTTTGATCCGCACCATCACCAGGCAATTGCTTCAGTGCCATCTGATCAAGAGGCCAATACTGTGGTTTCAGTACTCCAGAGGGGGTATTCCATTGCTGATCGTATTCTGCGCCCAGCTCTGGTAACCGTGAGCGCACCCAAATAAGCCTTTAAAACCCCTAAATTGGGGGTTTATGATGAAAAAGGACATAAAAAAGGCAGATTTCTGCCTTTTTTGCATTTTGAGCCCTTGAATTCCCTCTTTTCAACCCCATTTATTGAATATCGAATTATTCGCAACATTACGAAATTACACACAACTTAATTTTTTGGAGCCATTATGGGAAAGATTATCGGAATTGACTTGGGAACCACGAACTCGTGCGTTTCAGTTGTAGAAAACAATGCACCTAAAGTTGTCGAGAACGCCGAAGGCGCCCGCACAACCCCATCCATCATTGCTTACGTTGAAGATGGCGAAGTATTGGTTGGCGCACCTGCAAAACGCCAGTCAGTCACCAATCCTAAAAACACCATCTACGCAGTGAAGCGTTTGATGGGTCGTAAGTTTACTGATGCCGAAGTGCAAAAAGACATCGGTTTGATGCCTTACAAAATTGTTCAAGCAGACAATGGTGATGCTTGGGTTGAAGCGCGTGATAAAAAAATGGCGCCACAACAAGTATCAGCAGAAATTCTGCGCAAGATGAAAAAGACTGCCGAAGATTATCTCGGCGAAGAAGTGACTGAGGCAGTGATTACTGTTCCTGCTTACTTCAACGATAGCCAACGTCAAGCTACTAAAGATGCAGGCCGTATTGCTGGTTTAGATGTGAAGCGCATCATCAATGAGCCAACCGCTGCTGCATTGGCTTTCGGCTTGGACAAGCAAGACAAAGTGGATCGTAAGATCGCCGTGTATGACTTGGGTGGCGGTACATTCGACGTATCCATCATTGAAATTGCCAACGTGGATGGCGAGAAGCAGTTTGAAGTGCTCTCCACTAACGGCGACACTTTCTTGGGTGGTGAAGACTTTGACCAGCGCATTATTGATTGGATCATTGCTGAGTTCAAGAAAGAGCAAGGCGTAGATTTGAGTAAAGACGTATTGGCATTGCAACGTTTGAAAGACGCTGCTGAAAAAGCCAAGATCGAATTGTCATCTGCACAACAAACAGAAATCAATTTGCCATATGTAACTGCTGATGCAGGCGGTCCTAAGCATTTGAACTTGAAACTGACTCGCGCTAAGTTGGAATCTTTGGTAGAAGAGTTGATCAACCGTACTGCTGGTCCTTGCTTAACAGCAATCAAAGATGCTGGCGTAAGCGTTGGCGATATCGACGACGTGATTTTGGTTGGTGGTCAGACTCGTATGCCTGCTGTGCAAGACAAGGTAAAAGAGATTTTTGGTAAAGAGCCACGTAAAGACGTGAACCCAGACGAAGCTGTTGCTGTTGGTGCTGCGATTCAGGGCTCCGTATTGTCTGGCGATCGTAAAGACGTATTGCTCTTGGATGTAACGCCATTGTCATTAGGTATCGAAACCTTGGGCGGCGTAATGACCAAGATGATTCCGAAGAACACGACTATTCCTACTAAGCATTCACAGGTTTACTCCACAGCGGAAGACAACCAACCTGCGGTAACGATTAAGTGTTTCCAGGGTGAGCGTGAGATGGCTGCTGCTAACAAATTGCTCGGTGAGTTTAATTTGGAAGGTATTGCTCCAGCGCAACGCGGTATGCCACAAATTGAAGTGACATTTGATATCGATGCCAACGGTATTTTGCACGTAGCTGCAAAAGATAAAACAACTGGTAAAGAGAATAAAATCACTATCAAGGCAAACTCTGGTTTGACTGAAGAAGAAATTCAACGCATGGTGAAAGATGCTGAAGCGAATGCCGATGAAGATAAAAAAGCATTGGAATTAGTTACAGCGCGTAACACTGCAGATGCTTTGGCGCACTCAACTAAGAAAGCTTTGGAAGAGCATGGTTCTGCTCTAGAGGCTTCTGAGAAAGAAGCAATCGAAGTTGCCTTAAAAGAATTGGATGAGGCCATCAAGGGTAGCGATAAAGCTGCTATTGAAGCTAAGACTGAAGCTTTGGGTAAAGCAAGTCAGAAGTTGGGCGAAAAGGCCATGGCTGCTGAACAAGCTAAAGCTGGTGGCGCTGCACCTGGCGCAGCTCCTGGTGGCGCGCAAGCTGCTGCACCGGATGCTGACGTAGTAGATGCGGATTTCAAAGAAGTGGATGATAAGAAGTAATCCCTTCATTGAGAGCCATTTAACGTAGTTTAGAAGTACTTCAATAACAAGTCGGCCTCGAGCCGACTTGTGTCATTCAGGTTGTTGAGAGGAATTTTGTGCCTAAAAGTAAACGCGATTATTACGAAGTGCTTGGTGTTGCGAAAGGTGCCAGCGATGAGGAGCTAAAAAAGGCTTATCGGAAAATGGCGATGAAGCACCACCCTGATCGCAATCCCGATAGCAAAACAGCGGAAGCGCAATTTAAAGAAGTCAAAGAGGCGTACGAAACGCTGACAGATCCGAACAAGCGTGCTGCTTATGATCAATATGGTCATGCAGGCGTTGATCAGTCCAGTGGCTTTGGCGGTGGTGGTTTCGGTGGCGGTGGTTTTGCAGATGCCTTCGGTGATATCTTCGGTGATATCTTCGGCCAGGGTGGCGGACGTCAGTCAGGACCCCAGGTTTATAAGGGCGCTGATTTGCGTTACAACATGGAGATCACTCTCGAGCAAGCTGCTGAGGGTTACACCACGCAAATTCGGGTGCCAAGCTGGAGTGACTGCAAGCCATGTCACGGTACAGGCGCTGAGCCTGGAAGTAAGGCTGAGAGATGCACTACTTGCGATGGCCATGGCCAAGTTCGGGTTCAGCAAGGCTTCTTCTCAATGCAACAAACTTGCCCCAAGTGCCGCGGTACAGGCGAGTACATTCCGAAGCCATGTAAGACTTGTCATGGTAGCGGTAAACATAAAGAGCAAAAAACACTCGAAATCAAAATTCCTGCGGGTATTGATGATGGTATGCGCGTGCGCTCAGTTGGTAACGGCGAGCCAGGTGTGAATGGTGGACCATCTGGCGATCTCTATGTTGAAGTCAGAGTAAAGCCCCATAAGGTATTTGAGCGTGATGGTAGTGATTTGCATGTTCAGATGCCAATCTCTTTTGCTACTGCAACGATTGGTGGCGATATTGAAGTGCCAACGCTTTCGGGCCGCGTCGAGTTTCCGATTCCTGAAGGAACGCAAACTGGAAAAACATTCCGTTTGCGTAACAAAGGAATTAAAGGTTTGCGTTCTACGATGGTGGGCGATCTTTTTGTTCACGTTGCCGTTGAGACGCCGGTGAAGTTAACTGAAGAGCAGAAAAAATTACTGCAGAACTTTGATGACAGCCTGAAATCAGGTGGTGACAAACATAACCCTCATCAAAAGGGTTGGTTTGATGGCGTAAAGAGTTTTTTTAGTTAGCTAGTTATTAAAGCTTATCCAGCAAAGCCGTGTTCGGGTCCAGGAAATTTTCCGGATTTCACTTCTCGAACATAGGCTTTGACTGCGGCCTCAATTGAGGCATGACCATCCAAAAAGTTTTTTACAAACTTTGGTGGTTTTCCAGGGCTGATGCCCAACATATCTTGCAATACCAACACTTGGCCGGAGCAATCTGCACCTGCGCCAATTCCAATTGTAGGAATGGAAAGCGATTCAGTAATCAGCTTTCCTAATGAGGAGGGGATTGCTTCGAGCACAATCATTTGCGCACCCGCTTGCTCGCAAGCAATCGCTTGTTCGAGCATTAAGCTTGCAGCATCCTTTGACTTACCTTGAACCTTATAGCCACCCAAGATATGAACAGACTGAGGCAGAAGTCCCAAGTGAGCGCAAACAGGAACGCTACGTTCCACTAAATATTGAATGATGTCGATTTGCCAATCACCACCCTCAAGCTTCACCATATCTGCACCAGCCCGCATGAGTTCTGCAGCTGAATCTAAGGCTTGAACCGAATCACCATAACTAGCAAAAGGAAGATCTGCAATCACGAATGCATGGGTGTTGGCGCGAGCTACACATTCAGTGTGATACGCCACTTGCTCGACCGTTACCGGGGTAGTGCTTGAGTGACCTTGAATCACATTACCTAGAGAATCCCCAATCAGGATGGTATCCACCCCGCAGCGATTTAATAAGGCTGACATGGTGGAATCGTATGCTGTCAGCATAGAAATTTTTTCACCCTCAACACGCATGGAGAGGAGTTTAGAGATCGTGATTGGCTTTTCGCCTTGTAAGTAACCCATGGCGTGAGTTTAATGAATTAATGTGCTGATTGGCTATAAACGTCTTTTTCAGCGCAATTACAGTTGCGGCAAGGGAGTTTTTCGATCCGTTGATCGGCTACATTGGGTAGATAGGCCTTAAGTTCACCCCAGTTGGGTAAAAAGAAATCCGGAGCAATTTCCAGTAAAGGCAGGAGAACAAAAGAGCGCTCAATGATTTTGGGGTGCGGAATAGTGAGCTCGGTATCCGTTTGGGAGACGCCCTCAAATGCCAGAATATCCAGATCAATTGTGCGAGGTGCATTGGTGTAAGGGCGCTCACGGCCAAATTCTTGTTCAACCGCTTGGCAGACGTGTAATAAGCCGTAAGGGCTTAATTGCGTTTCTATTTCAATGACTGCATTGATGTAGTCTCCGCCAGTCGCTTGAAATGGTGCACTTTGATAGAAGCAGCTTTTGGCAACAATTTGGAGTTCGCAACGCTGCGCGAGGCAAACAATCGCGTCAGTAATGAGTTGACGTGTGTCACCGATATTGCCACCAAATCCGATAAAAGCTCGAGCCATGCTCATCCCAAACAAGAGAAAAACTATAGGAGATTACCGAGCCTACTTTACTGAATTTTTCTTAAGTCTGCTTAGTCTGGTGAAGCTTCAGTTTGGATAGTGGCTTTAGGTTTTCTGCGGCGGCGCCGTTTTGCAGGGGAGGCGCTATTGCTTGCCTCATTCTTGACGCTGGCCATCAAGGCTTCCTGCCCTGCTGGGTCGGTAGCGATGAAGTCGGTCCACCATTGACCTAAGGATGGATTTTTCTCACCGGTAGCGCAACGCAGCAACATAAAGTCATAACCTGCTCTAAAGCGTGGGGATTCAATGAGGCGATAAGGGTAGCGTCCAACACGCTTTTCAAAACGAGGCTGCATAGACCAGATTTCTCTCATATCGCTTTCGAAGCGACGCTGGATCACCATGCCGCTACTTTGGCTCGCAATCGTCCCATCCATTGCATCATGCAATGCGGGGATGTTAGAAATCCCCTTAGCGATATTCTTTTTCCAATTGTTCAGCAAGTCTGGCCAAAGTAAGGTGGCAAATAAGAAGCCTGCTGAAACACTTTTGCCAGATTGAATGCGTTGGTCGGTATTGGCAAGCGCAATACGTACAAAATCATTTGCCTCTTTAGAGTCTGCACTCTGATCCAGGATGTGATCAAGTAAAGGTAGGAGGCCATGGTGTAGTCCTGCATCCTTCAAGCCTTGAATTGCAGCCCATGAATAACCCGACATCAGTAGTTTGAGGATTTCGTCGAATAGGCGGGCTGATGGAACATCATGAATTAACTTACCCAATTTGGCGATAGGTGCGCTTGTAGCTGCATCCAAAGTAAAGCCTGTTTTGGCGGCAAAACGAATTGCACGCAGCATTCGAATCGGATCTTCGCGATAGCGTTTGGCGGGATCACCAATCATGCGTAAAGTTTTCTTCTGCATGTCGGCCATGCCGCCGTGATAGTCGAGGACAGTCTCGGTAGCGGGGTCATAGTACATTGCGTTGATGCTGAAATCTCTCCGAGCAGCATCCTCATGTTGGCTACCCCAAACGTTGTCACGTAGAATGCGGCCATTTTCCGCTACATGCTCGCCAGCGTTCTCCAATAAGGCTCTGAAGGTCGATACCTCAATAATTTCCGGTTGACCTTTACCAAAGAAAGTGACGTGAACAATTTGGAATCGACGACCAATGAGACGTGCTTTACGAAATAGCTTTTGTACTTGATCTGGAGTGGCATTGGTTGCTACATCAAAATCTTTAGGCCCAATGCCTAGCGCTAAGTCCCTCACTGCGCCACCGACGATAAAAGCCTCATAGCCGGCTTGTTGCAATGTCTGAGTTACTTTCACTGCATTTTTGGAGAGTAAATCTGGATTAATGCGGTGAGATTTTTTTGGAATTCTCTTGGGAGCACCGGAGGTATGGGCGGCAG
The DNA here is from genome assembly GCF_018688455.1 of Polynucleobacter sp. AM-7D1. NCBI lineage: Bacteria > Pseudomonadati > Pseudomonadota > Betaproteobacteria > Burkholderiales > Burkholderiaceae > Polynucleobacter > Polynucleobacter sp. AM-7D1. Next base: position 1,590,830 of record NZ_CP061319.1, on the reverse strand, counting down.
TGTGTCTGACCATAGGGTCACGACGCAAAATACGTTTAATAAATTTGGTAATCATGCAAACAGTTCAAGTATGGGCCAGTGGCGTTTTGTGGCTTCTTCACGCAGGCGGGTATCTGGATTGGTGGCAACAGGATTGCTGACTTTTTCCAGGAGAGGTAAATCATTCATTGAGTCCGAATAAAAAAAACTTTGTGGCAACTGATCCAATGCGTGATTTTGAGTGGCAAGCCAATCGTGCACTCGTTGAATTTTGCCCTCTCGGAAGCTCGGAATACCTTTGACTTCACCAGTGAAATCAGCGAAGGGGTTGTCATCCACGGTGGCAGGTTCAGTGGCCACAAGATGTTCTATGCCAAAACTCTCAACAATGGGTCTGGTAACAAAGCTATTGGTTGCAGTGACAACGCAGCAAAGATCACCGGCATCTTGGTGACGCTTCACAAGATCAATCGCCTCTTGACGAAGTTGACCAGTAATTACTTCGCGCATAAAAGTGTCATGCCATTCTTTGAGTTGCGCGCGAGAATGTTCTGATAGCGGCTTTAATGCAAAGCGAAGGAATTCTTGGATATTGAGCTTTCCATCCTTGTAATCTTGATAGAAGCGTTCGTTTTGCTGTGCGTAGTATTTACTATCTACTACGCCGATACGCGCCAAGAACTGGCCCCATTCATAATCGCTATCGCAGGGGAGTAATGTGTGATCTAGGTCGAACAGGGCTAATTGGGTCACGAATTGAATATGAATTAATTTATTTTTGTTGCAACAGCTCTCTTACGAGAGGCAAGGTAACAGCACGTTTTGTTTCTAGTGAATAAGCATCCAAAGCATCAATCAAGGCCATGAGGTTAGGCATATCGCGATAAAAGCGATTTAATAACCAAGGCAAAACATCTGGCGATAAAACTAAGCCGCGCGCTTGCGCCGCTTGTTGTAAGGCCTCCATTTTCTCATCATCCCCCAAAAGGTGAGTTTGAAAGATCAAACCCCATCCCAGGCGGGTGCGAAGGTCTTCTCTAAGCTTTAGCGCCCCTGGAGCAGCATTGCCAGCCATGAAAATATGCACCGCTTTGCTGCTTTGAATGGCATTCAGAATACGAAATAAAGAGGCTACCAAGCGCTCATCAAGTCGATCCACATCATCAACAGTAATGACAGAGGGTGCATCACTAGCGCAGAGGGAGGGTAGATTTTCCTCTAGGCGAACCCAGGAAATCGGTTCCTTAGGCGTAAGGGGGAAGTATTCCAAGCCTAAGTACTGAGCTGCGTTGCCGACGGCACTGAGTAAATGGGTGCGACCAGAACCCTCGGATCCCCACCAATAGATCCAGCGTTGATTCAAGGGATTCTCGCTAGCCAATCTTGGAGCATTCGCCTCCCAGGATTTAGCTAAGGCTACTAAAGCAGAGTGCAGCGCTAGATTTTCTCCAGCTAAAAAATTATTTAAACTAGGTTTGGGCGTATGACTGATGTCGAGCGCAAACTGCTTTGGTAGTGAAGGCTTATTCATTACTGCAGAAATTTACTTTTGATACCAAGAGCTTTGGGTATAGCGTGACCAGCCGTATTGGAGTAGAACTAAGCCGACTGCGCTCGTTGGTAATGCTAAAAGCACGCCAAAGAAGCCGAATAATTTGCCGAATAGCAACAATGCAAAGAGAACGGCAACTGGATGCAAACCAATTCGCTCGCCTACCAGGCGCGGTGTAAGAAAGAAGCCTTCAATAAATTGCCCAAGTCCGTATATCACCAAGACGCCAATGATTGCACCACCAGGACCAAATTGTAAAAGGGCTGCGAGGATGGCTAAGCTAAAGCCTAAGGTGATGCCGATATAGGGGATCACAATCATGAGTGCAGTGAAGACACCAAATGCTACAGCGCCTTTAATCCCCACTAGACTTAACCCAACGCTATAAAAAACAGACATGATAGAGATAACGATCAGCATGCCTCTAAGATATTGAGATAACAGACCATCAGCATGCATGATCAAGTGATGAACCGTATCTTGTGCGCGAAGAGGTACGATTTTTTTAACTAGCTTAAAAAAATGATCCCAGTCGATTAGGAGATAAAACATTACAAACAGGATGAGAACTGCATTAACGAACCCAGTAATTACTGAGCTGCCAGACATCAACACGGTCTCTAAGGTGGATGTCATTAGCGCATCGGAATTGTCATTCAGGTGAGTCGTAATTTTTTGGGTCGCACTGGATTTCAGGGAGCCCCAATCCACATTGATATTTAATTCACTCAGCTTGGGTCCAAGCCAGGCTTGCGTGTTTTGGATCCAGTCTGGGAATTGGGCTCTAATGAGGGGAATTTCGGTTTTAAGGAGGGTTATAAACAGACTCAAAATCAAAAAAACCACTCCCAGACCAAGAATCATGGCAATTGCAGCCGCGGCTGCGCGGGGCAGCTTACGACCCTCAAGCCACAAGCAAACTGGGCGTAAGGCGTAAGCCAAAATAAATGCGGTTAAAAAAGGGGTAAAAATTTCAGCCATCGTGCTCGAATCCTCTAGAATTCAATGATTCTACCGACCAAGTAGCGTTTTTTACTAATCTTCTATCTCTGCCATGAACTCAACTACCAATTCTTCCTCAAAAGGCCTTTCCTACCGTGACGCTGGTGTCGATATTGATGCTGGAGACGACTTGGTAGATCGCATTAAGCCTTTGGCTAAGAAAACCATGCGCGAAGGTGTATTGGCGGGTATTGGCGGCTTTGGCGCCCTGTTTGAAGTGCCAAAACGCTACAAAGAGCCAGTATTGGTATCGGGTACTGACGGCGTTGGTACAAAGCTCAGATTGGCCTTTGAGTGGAATCGTCATGACACGATCGGCCAGGATTTGGTGGCAATGAGCGTGAATGACATTTTGGTTCAAGGCGCTGAACCACTCTTTTTTCTAGATTACTTCGCTTGCGGCAAGCTCACCGTCGACACAGCTGCCACCGTAGTTGGTGGCATTGCTAAGGGTTGTGAATTGTCAGGATGCGCATTGATTGGTGGTGAGACTGCTGAGATGCCTGGTATGTATCCTCCAGGTGAATATGACTTAGCTGGCTTTGCTGTCGGCGCTGTTGAAAAATCCAAAATCATTACTGGTGCAACGATTGCCCCGGGTGATGTGGTGTTGGCAATTGCTTCGAGTGGCGCCCATTCCAATGGCTACTCTTTAGTTCGCAAAATTATTGAGCGTGCTGGCGCAAAGCCAACTGATGATTTGGGTGGCCGTTCATTGGGTGATGTGGTGATGGCCCCTACGCAAATTTACGTGAAGCAGCTGTTGAAGTTGATCAATGAGATCAATGTAAAGGGAATGGCTCACATTACTGGGGGCGGCTTAGTGGATAACGTGCCACGTGTGCTCCCAGAAAATACGCAAGCTGTATTACATCGCGATAGCTGGCAAATGCCAGAGCTCTTCCGCTGGTTGCAGATGAAGGGTGGTGTGGCTGATGCAGAAATGGTGCGTGTATTTAACTGCGGTATTGGCATGGTGGTGATTGTGTCTGCCGATCAGGCAGATGCTGCAATTCAATCTCTCAAGAACGAGGGTTTGCATGCTTGGACGGTTGGTGAGGTTGTAGAGCGCCCAGCTGGTGCACCACAAACCATCGTTATTTAATACGTCTAAAGCTTATTTGCTTAGGCTTTGCTTGCAGTGCTCTAGGGCCGCATTCAACTCACCTGGGTTGAATGGGTCAAATGTTTTTCTTCCAGCGATTGCACGCAACCAAGTTAATTGCCGCTTACCGAGCTGCCTAGTCGCTGCTAGTGCTTTGTAGCGCATTTCAGTCTGATCAACTTCCCCGGATAAGAACTCCCAGACTTGTCGATAGCCAACAGAGCGAATCGCAGGTAAGTCACCATGCAGGTCTGGATTTTTTCTAAGTAGCTGAACCTCTTCTAACAATCCTCCGATGAGCATTTCATCAAACCTTTTTTCTAGGTTCTGGTGTAAGCGTGAGCGATCGCTGGGCTCTAGCGAAACGAGGTCAATCCACTCCGGAATGGTTGAACCTTCTCTGCCATCTTCGCTTGGCGCATCTGCCAGCAGTTCCGACATTGGTTTGCCCGTGATTTCATAAACTTCTAAAGCACGTTGTACCCGTTGAGAGTCATTGGGTTGTAAGCGCGCCGCAGTGATGGGGTCTACTTTGGCGAGTTCGGCATGCATCGCAGGCCAGCCAATTAATTTACCTTGCTCATCGAGACGGGCGCGAATTTCTGGATCAGCTGGTGGTAAAGAAGAGAGGCCATAGGCCCAGGCCCGCCAATACAACATCGTGCCACCAACCACGACGGGAATATTCCCACGATCACGAATTTCTTCGCATAGTCGCTTAGCATCATTTGCAAAGCGCGCTGCTGAATAAGATTCGGTGGGTTCTAAGATATCAATCAGGTGGTGCTGAACCGCAGCCTGTTCTGCTTTGCTTGGTTTGGCGCTCCCAATATCTAGTCCGCGATAAACCAGGGCAGAGTCCATGCTGATGATTTCAACTGTTTTACCTAAGAGCTTGGCATGCTCTGCCAAAGCCATGGCGAGATGAGTTTTGCCTGCGCCTGTAGGGCCAACAATACAGAGTATGGGTGGCTGATGAGGTGAATGCGTAGGCTGAATGTGAGGTTCAGTTTGCATAAGACATTATAGGAATGAAATGCTGCAATCTCTATTGAGATTGACGAGCCTGCTGATTAATGCAGTTTTGTTTGGCTCTCGAGCGTAGCAATATGCTCACGAATATCCGCTGCATCTTCTGCGCCAGGCATTTCGCTTAAGTAGCGATGAAGGTCAGCTATTGCAGGACGAACATACTCTAGTTGCGCAAAGATTAAGCCGCGATCTCGAATCTCTTCGCTTGACTCTGGCAGCAAAATGACGAGGCGCTCTTGAATGCCTAGTAGACGTTCCCAACGTTCATCTTCGGAGTAAATCATTTTGAGATTTCTCATAAAGCGCGAGAGAATTTCTCGAGAGCTAGAGGCTCGCAAGAAAATATTGAGTGGCAGACTCAGTTCGCCACGATAGCCTTTAGCATCGAGGTAGGGGTCGAGCATTTCCTGTAATTGATTTTTGGAGAGGGACTCGCCATTCAATGGGTCCATGATGATTTCACCTTGTTGTAAGGAGATGCGCATCATGAAGTGATTTGGAAAAGATACTCCGCGAATATTTAAACCAATTTGCTGACCAAGCTCCATCATCAAGATTGCTAGGGAGATCGGAATGCCACGGCGATTCTCAATGATTTGATGAAGATAAGAATTCTCGGGCGCGTAAAAATCATTCGGATTGGGGCCAAAGCCCAATTCGTTGTAAAAGAAATGCTTGAGCAATTGCAGGCGCTGAATCGGTGGTGTATCAGAGGTAATGCGTTGCTTCAACTTATTGCCCCACTGATCAATTTGATCTAGCACTCCCTGAACGTTGAGATCAGGATAGGCATGCTGAGCAACTGCAACCGTCGCTTCAGTTAAGGGAAAGTGCTCGTCCTCAGCAACGAGGGATGTGAAATAGTCAAGTTGTTGTGTTGGCATAAAAGCTATTTTGCATGACGCAGGAATTTTTGCCAGCGAATGCCAACAAGCCATAGGGCTGAAAAATAAACTACTGCAGCAGCAGCTAGCCAGGCAGCCAGCAATCCAATGCGGATCCAGGGGCTAGATTGCAGAGCGATCCAATCGTGTGCAGTAGCGGCGTAATACAAGAGAAATGCAAAAGGAATTAAGGCAAGTAAGAGCTGCCCTAAGTACTTTAACCATGCAGCGCTAGGTAGAGCGCCACGACGATGTAAGCCAACCCACAGTAGCGTTGCATTTAGACAGGCGCCAGCGCCCACGGAGAGGGCAAGGCCAGCATGGCCTAGCCAAGGAACAAAAGCTAAATTAGCCAATTGGGTTGCTACCAAGACCAACAAGCCAATTTTTACTGGTGTGCGGATATCTTGTCGTGAATAAAATCCGGGAGCCAAAATCTTTACCAAAACAAGACCAATGAGTCCAACGCCATAAGCTGCCAGTGCACGCTGTGTCATGAGGACATCCAGGGCGCTGAACTTGCCGTAGTGATACAGCACCGCTGCTAGTGGCTCACCAAAAATAAAGAGAGCAATTGCGCAAGGGGCGGCCAGCAAAAAGGTGAGCTGCAATCCCCAAATCAAGAGCTCACCAGCATGCACTAAATCATTTTTTGCATTTGCCTTGCTCAAGCTCGGTAGCAAGACTGTGCCTAGCGCAACGCCTAAGAGGGCGGTCGGAAACTCCATCAGACGATCGGCATAAGAGAGCCAGGACACGCTACCAGTTTGTAAGCGAGATGCAATATTGGTATTGATGATGAGGGAAATCTGGGCGACGGAGACTGCAAACACCGCGGGCCCCATGAGTTTCATGACGCGCCGTGCATCCGGATTTTTTATGGCTGCTTTGATGGCGCCTGGTAAGAGACCCACTTTAGGCAATAAGCCTAGGCGGTATAGCGCTGGAACCTGAATCGCAAGCTGTAAGAAGCCACCCACGAGCACGCCAATGCTCAAGGCATAAATCGGTTGATCCAGATAAGGTGCCAAGAAGATGGCGCTGCCGATCAGGGCTAAATTGAGTAAAACGGGGGTAAACGCCGGAATAGCAAAGCGGCCAAAAGTATTGAGGATCCCGGCCGACAGGGAAACCATGGAAATGAGGCCAATGTAGGGGAACATGATTCGGGTCATGACTACGCTTGCCTCATATGCTGGACCACCCTCAAAGCCCGTAGCAATCACCAGAATCAACAGAGGGGCACCGATCACCCCAAGGAGTACCGTTAGCAACAAAGCCCAAAATAAGAGCGTGGCAACGGCATTTACAAGGATTTGGGACTGTTTTACGTCCCCTTTAGTGGAAATTTCTCCCAAAATGGGTACAAATGCCTGAGAAAAGGCTCCCTCGGCAAACAGTCGGCGTAGCAAATTAGGTAGTCTGAAGGCCACATTAAAGGCATCTGTCCACTCCGAGGCCCCAAAACTACGGGCAATCAGGGTCTCACGGAGGAGTCCGGTGATCCTGGAGAGCATGGTGAGGGAGCTAACCTTGGCGGCAGCAGAAAGCAGATTCATGGGCTAATTTTCCCCTATTTATCAAGCGACTGGGCTTTTTTAGTCCTTTAATGTAAAATCTTGGGTTTTGGTGAGTCAGCTTACAAATTTGGCGAACCCACGCAGATTTTCAGTTAATCGTATTTTGTAATTTTTATATAGCAAGGTTTAAAGATGGCCAATACCGCACAAGCGCGTAAACGCGCACGGCAGGCAGTAAAACAGAATGAGCACAACTCCAGTTTGCGTTCAAAGCTTCGCACTTCCATCAAGGCAGTTCGTAAAGCAATTGAAACTGGCGACAAGGCTGCCGCAGCTAAAGTGTTCGCAGCAACTCAATCAACAATTGACAAGATTGCTGATAAAAAGATTGCTCACAAAAATACTGCATCTCGTCAGAAGTCACGTTTGTCTGCAGCTATTAAGGCAATGGCAGCGTAAGACTTTTATAGTTTTAGGCAGGCTCTAGAGTAATCGGGGTCTAAGCCCGCTCCTTATCAGAGCGGGTTTTTGTTTTTAGGACTGGGATTGTGAGTTCGGTTCGAATTCACAGGCCTCTTCGATTGGCAGGCTGTTGTCTTTGGCAAAGTTCATGACAAAGTCGAGCGCTCTTGGATCAAGGTCTCTCAGTCTGGTATCGATAACAACGCATTTCACTTTTGCAATAACTACTGGTCTGACATAGGGCGAGTAAGTGAAGCGGGGGTCGCCAGAATCGCCTGGCGGGCGAAAAGTAGCCATCACCCCGCAAAGACGTTCGGCCCAGTCGCTGGGACGAAAAGGTTTGCCAGAAGTTGTAATGCCTTGAATGAAAAGCTTTTTGTGGTTCAAGTTGGCGTAGAAATCGTTGTAAGGAATCAGTGTTACTCAGCCCTCTAGCTTAACAGTCTGTGAAGGCCTTAAGATGACTTTAGGAACTATTTTCGTGCAGTTCGGTGCTCCAAACAAAAAATGCAAGCTAAAACTTTAGTGGAAAGCTCAACAATGACATCTTTGGCAAAGCCTCAAGTGCCTGGCCAGGTTAAGCATTACTTGCAGTTTGCTGACCTGACACGCGAAGAATATGACTATCTCCTCAAGCGCTCTGCTTGGCTTAAGACCAAGTTCAAAAGTTATGAGACTTGGCATCCTCTGCACGATCGTACTCTTGCGATGATCTTTGAGAAGCACTCGACCCGCACTCGCCTTTCTTTTGAGGCTGGCATACACCAGCTTGGCGGGCATGCGGTATACCTCAATACCCGAGATACGCAGTTGGGTCGTGGCGAGCCTGTAGAGGATGCTGCACAGGTGATTTCGAGGATGACCGACATCATCATGATTCGCACCTTTGGCCAAGAGATTATTGAGCGCTTTGCTGCCAATTCTCGCGTGCCAGTGATCAATGGCCTCACTAATGAATACCATCCCTGCCAAGTGTTGGCAGATATCTTTACTTTCGTTGAGGCTCGCGGCCCAATCCAAGGCAAAACTGTAGCTTGGGTAGGTGATGCCAACAATATGGCCTATACCTGGATACAGGCAGCCGAGTGTTTAGATTTCCAAATTCGCTTCTCTGCACCAGGCGGCTATCAGCTTGATGAGTCTAGATTGACAGCTAAAGCGAAGCAACACTTGACTATTTGCGCTGATCCAAAAGATGCCTGCAAGGATGCTGACTTGGTGACTACCGATGTATGGACCAGCATGGGTTATGAGGATGAGAACACCTCACGCATGAGCGCTTTCAAGGACTGGATGGTGGATGAAGAGTTAATGTCTTTGGCTAAGCCAGATGCCTTGTTCATGCATTGCTTGCCAGCCCATCGTGGTGAAGAGGTTTCAGCCGAAGTGATTGATGGCCCGCAAAGTATTGTTTGGGAAGAGGCTGAAAATCGTCTGCATGTTCAAAAGGCCTTGATGGAGTATTTACTCTGCGGTCGTTTGGATTAATTTTTGGAAGCAATTTGTTTTGGTTGGTTATTAGTTCATTTTTAATTGAAAAGAAATCATGTCTGATATTAAAAAAGTAGTTCTAGCGTATTCCGGCGGTCTTGACACTAGCGTGATCTTGAAATGGCTTCAAGATACTTATCAATGCGAGATCGTTACTTTCACGGCCGATTTAGGTCAGGGTGAGGAGCTTGAGCCAGCGCGCGCTAAAGCTCTGCAGTTTGGTATCAAGCCAGAAAATATTTTTATCGATGACTTGCGCGAAGAGTTTGTGCGTGACTTTGTATTCCCGATGTTTCGTGCCAATACGATTTACGAAGGCGAATATCTTTTGGGTACTTCCATCGCGCGTCCATTAATCGCTAAGCGTCAAATTGAAATTGCTCGCCAAACTGGCGCTGATTCTGTATCGCATGGTGCTACCGGAAAAGGTAATGACCAAGTTCGTTTTGAGTTGGGTTACTACGCGCTTGAACCAGGAATTAAAGTCATTGCTCCTTGGCGTGAGTGGGATCTGCTCTCTCGTGAAAAATTGATGGCTTATGCAGAAAAGCATGGCATTCCAGTTGAGATGAAGCACAAGCAAGGTGGTTCCCCATACTCTATGGATGCCAACTTATTGCATATTAGTTACGAAGGTCGTCATCTCGAGAACCCCAATGCTGAGGCAGAAGAATCCATGTGGCGCTGGACGGTCTCTCCTGAGAAGGCTCCAGATACCCCAGAAATCATTGAAATTGAATTCCGCGCTGGTGATCCAGTGGCAATCAATGGCAAGGCATATAAGCCACATGAGTTGTTAGCTGAGCTCAATCGCATTGGTGGCATGCATGGCATTGGCCGCCTTGACTTAGTTGAGAACCGCTTTGTAGGTATGAAGAGCCGCGGCTGCTATGAAACTCCTGGTGGCACTATTTTGTTAAAAGCACACCGCGGTATTGAGAGTATTACTTTGGATCGTGAAGTGGCTCACCTCAAAGATGATTTGATGCCACGTTACGCCAGTTTGATTTACAACGGTTTATGGTGGGCGCCTGAACGTCTGGCTCTGCAAACATTGATCGATCATACACAGCAGATGGTTAATGGCGTTGTGCGTTTGAAGTTGTATAAGGGATCCGTCTCTGTGATCTCGCGTGATTCGGTAAATACCTTGTTCGATCAAACTATCGCCACTTTTGATGATGACGGTGGTGCATACAACCAAGCCGATGCTGGTGGATTCATCAAGCTCAATGCTTTGCGTATGCGAATTGCTGAAACGGCAAGACGTAAGCGTGCTAAATAATTCCGATAAATAACTAACTAGTAAATTCAGATTAGAAAGAATAAAGATGCAATTTGATCAAGTTTCCGTAGGTAAGAAAGCCAATGTATTTTTTGATGGTAAGTGCGTATCTCATACTGTGACTTTGCCTAATGGCGTTCGTAAGTCTGTGGGCGTAGTGTTGCCAAGCACTTTGCGTTTTGACCTGAGTACTAAAGAAGTCATGGAAGTGGTTGATGGAAATGCCTTTGTCAGCATCAACGGCGCTCCTGAAGTCGAATTCAAGGCCGGACAAAGCTGGGAAGTGGAGAAGGGTGGATATTTCATTATCCGCGCCGAGTCCCCAGTGCACTATGTTTGCCACTTTGAATAAGTAAGCGAGTAAGCGAGTAAGCGGGAGGCGCTCCTCTTGCAAACAATAAAAAACGCAGACTGAGGTCTGCGTTTTTTATTGACCCCCGACTGAATGTCCCTATCTCTTGGGTAAGCCTTGAATAACAGTGCCCGGCACGATGACTCTCTCAGAGAACCATTGTTTATTCATCTCTAATGCATAACGAACGGCTGATTTAGGGCAGTGGTTGTTGGTAGTCTCAGCTTGCATCTCTTCGATGTTCACAATCTTGCCATCATCAGCAATAAAGGCGATGGATAGTGGGATCTTGGTGTTACTCATCCAGAAGCAATGCCCTGCTTTTTGCTCAAATATAAACAGCATTCCAGAATTAGTAGGCATGCTGGTGCGATTCATGAGTCCAATTTCACGTGCTTTAGAGGTATCTGCCAGCTCTGCCTGAATACGATAGATGCCGACCTTCAGCTCAACGGTTGGCAGGCCGCTATTAACTTGCGCGAACGCAGCTGCAGCAAAGATGCTAGACGCTGTGACCAGTAGAGTAAGAAATTTTTTGATTGTGGATTGGAGCATGGCGTTCTGAGTGATCCGTTGGTGTGAGCTTAATTCTAAGTCAGGGTGTAGGCTGGGCATGAAAATTCAGGCGAAAAAAAACCCAGGAACACGTCCTGGGTTTTTAATAATGATCTAAAGCAGATTAAGCTGCTTGGATATTAGTAGCTTGTTTGCCTTTAGGACCTTGGGTAATGTCAAACGTTACCTTTTGGTTTTCCTTGAGGGTTTTGAACCCAGGCATTGTGATTGCGCTGAAATGCGCAAACAACTCTTCTTCACCATCATCAGGTTTGATAAAGCCAAAACCTTTTGCATCATTGAACCACTTAACAATTCCGGTCGCCATGCGAACTCCATTACATAAACTTAAAACAACCGTGATGAGGGTGAATACTTTTTAATCAGTCTCGCTCTACAACACGCCTAAATAGGACTTCAAATAAAGCCTACCCCCTGATTGTTTGCCCTTTATGGTGGGGTGTCAAGGGGTTGGGTCAAGATAGTTACTGCTAAAGACCCCTTTTTTTATCGAAAAATGCCCCAATATGGGGTTAAGAGGCCATTCTTGATGGTTTTTTTGCAACAAAGCCCTCAAATCCAAGTTTTTATATCTGTGTTTAGAATGTTTCACATGAGTCGCACAACGAAAAATCCCACGGTTGGCAATCCAAACAACCCTTACATTGAAGACACTATTCTTCTCGAAAAGCAGGCCGAGAAATTAAAGGCGCCTTCGATGTATAAAGTTCTACTATTGAATGACGATTACACGCCAATGGAATTTGTGGTGATGGTCATTCAGGAGTATTTTAATAAAGATCATGAGACAGCTACACGGATCATGTTGCAGGTTCATTTAGTTGGTAAAGGCATTTGCGGTGTATTCACACGCGATGTTGCAGCAACAAAAGTGCATCAAGTTATCGAGCTATCCCGCGAAGCGGGTCACCCACTACAGTGCACTATGGAGGAAGCATGATTGCCCAGGAACTAGAAGTCAGTTTGCACATGGCATTTGTTGATGCGCGAGCTTCAAGACATGAATTTATTACGGTCGAGCATTTGCTTGCCGCTTTGTTAGACAATGCTACGGCAGTCGAGGTTTTAAAAGCCTGCGCTGTCAATATTGCTGAGCTGCGTGCGCAACTCAAAAACTTTATTAATGACAACACACCAGTTGTCCCTGGTAACGATGAAGTTGATACACAGCCAACCTTAGGTTTTCAGCGCGTGATTCAGCGCGCCATCATGCATGTGCAATCCACATCAAGCGGCAAAAAAGAAGTGACTGGCGCAAACGTATTGGTTGCTATCTTTGGCGAAAAAGATTCGCATGCGGTCTATTTCTTGCAGCAACAAGGCGTGACTCGCTTGGATGTAGTGAACTTTATTAGCCACGGTGTACGCAAGGATCAAACTGAGCAGGTGAAGCCTGCTGAATCTACTCAGGAGACCGAAGATGCATCCTCTGGCGGTAAAGAGAGTCCGCTGGAGCAATACACTCAGAACCTTAATCTAATGGCCAAGCAGGGCAAGATTGATCCGCTTATTGGTCGAGAGAGTGAAGTTGAGCGCGTGATTCAGGTGCTGTGCCGTCGTCGTAAAAATAATCCGCTCTTAGTAGGTGAGGCTGGCGTAGGTAAGACTGCGATTGCTGAAGGCCTGGCCTGGAGAATTGTGAAAGGCGATGTGCCTGAAATCTTGGCTGATGCCACAGTCTATTCATTAGACATGGGTGCACTTTTGGCTGGCACTAAATACCGTGGTGATTTTGAGCAACGCTTGAAGAGTGTCTTGAAGTCTTTAAAAGACAGTGCACATGGTGTTTTATTTATCGATGAGATTCATACTCTGATTGGTGCTGGTGCAGCCTCAGGCGGTACATTAGATGCGAGTAATTTATTAAAGCCTGCTTTATCAAATGGCCAGCTGAAGTGTATCGGCGCAACTACCTTTACTGAATATCGTGGCATTTTCGAAAAAGATGCCGCGCTGTCACGTCGTTTTCAGAAGGTGGATGTAGTTGAGCCAACCGTGGATCAGACTGTACAAATCTTGCGCGGTCTCAAATCTCGTTTTGAAGAGCACCATGGCGTTAAATACGCTTCCGCTGCTTTAGTGGCTGCTGCTGAGCTATCTTCACGTTATATCAATGATCGGCATTTGCCAGATAAGGCAATTGATGTAATTGATGAAGCAGGTGCAGCGCAGCGCATTTTGCCTAAGTCTAAGCAGAAGAAAACGATTGGTCGCCCAGAGATTGAAGAGATTGTTGCAAAGATCGCACGTATACCGCCACAGTCTGTGACGGTAGATGATCGTAGCAAGTTACAAACACTGGATCGCGATATTAAGAGTGTGGTGTTTGGTCAGGATCCTGCAATTGAGGCATTGGCTAGCGCTATTAAGATGACTCGTGCAGGCCTTGGCAAGATTGATAGACCGATTGGCTCATTCTTGTTCTCTGGTCCAACTGGTGTTGGTAAGACTGAGGTTGCTAAGCAGCTTGCCTACATACTCGGGATTGAGCTTTTGCGTTTTGATATGTCAGAGTATATGGAGCGTCATGCAGTTAGCCGCTTAATCGGTGCGCCTCCTGGATATGTTGGCTTTGATCAAGGCGGCTTGCTGACTGAGGCCGTAAATAAAAAGCCACATTGCGTACTCTTGCTTGATGAAATTGAAAAAGCTCACCCAGATATTTTCAATATCCTTTTGCAGGTCATGGATCACGGCACCCTTACGGATAACAACGGCCGCAAGACCGACTTCCGTAATGTCATCATTATCATGACCACCAATGCTGGTGCGGAAGCGATGCAGAAGTCTACTATCGGCTTTACCAATGCCCGTGAGTCTGGTGATGAGATGGCGGATATCAAGAAGTTCTTCACGCCTGAGTTCCGTAACCGTCTAGATGCGATTGTTTCCTTCAAGGCGCTCGATGAGACCATCATCATGCGAGTTGTTGATAAGTTCTTAATGCAGCTTGAAGAGCAATTGCATGAGAAGAAAGTGGATGCAAGCTTTAGTCCAGCATTGCGTGCGCATCTGGCTAAGCATGGTTTTGACCCGCTTATGGGCGCAAGACCTATGCAGCGCATTATTCAAGATACTGTTCGCAAAGCCTTGGCTGATGAATTGCTGTTTGGAAAATTGGCGCAGGGCGGTCATGTGGACGTCGACATTGATACTGATGGCAAAGTCCAACTTCAGTTTGATGCCCCCGTGATTCCAGGTAAGCGACCTAAGGCAGATGTAGCTCCAGTTGAGGAGATTTAATTCAATTTAAATTTGCTGACATATTTTGCAATCGAGTAAAGGCTACCTAAAGGGTGGCCTTTACTTTTATATAAATACCTTAATAATTTACATGACTATCTAAATAGCCATCATTCAGACGAATGGAGACTTATTATCCGCACGCTATATCTATTACTGATTTTTGCGAGTATCTTAGGGTTACCTCGAGGTTGATAACTGTTACAGCCTCGGGTCTTTCAACCTCACGTAACAGTCGTCCTCTCTAGCGAATTAGAGTAGGCTTCACTCCTCTCAGAAAAAATTTTATATGTTTAAAAAACTTGCAATGGCAAGTTTAATTGCGCTTGTATGTAGCAAACCTCATGCTCAGATAAATATCGATACATCAGCCACGACTACAGGTGGTGCCATCACTAGCAGTCCTCTTAGTAATTCTGTTTCCACTGTCGGAGACGTTATAACTGGCCCATCGAGCTCAAGCGTTGGAGACCTTACTACTGGTTCATCAAGCTCAACATCTCTTGGCGGATCAGTGGGCAACACCTCTACAGGAGACTCTAGTTCTCAGGGAAATATTTCAGGAAACACCACTATTTCATCTACCTATGCAACTCCCAAGATTCCGGTTGCTACTGCATTTTCTCCAGCGAATCATCCTACTGCACCTTGCATGGGATCTACATCAATTGGGGGTTCTGCAGTTTTATTTGGGTTTAGTGGGGGCTCGTCTTGGGAGTCAACAGAGTGCATGACATTTGAGGCAGCGAGATCATTTGATCAGGTTGGGATGCATGAAGATGCCTTAGCGATTAAATGCACTAGCAAATATTCTGCGGCTGCCCCAAGTTGTATTCGTTTGCATGAGGAGCAAGAAGCGGGATTGAAGAAAACTCAAGTCCTTCAGCATGAAAAACCGCATGAGGAAATTCCGGCATCCAATATATTGGGTGCCTATACAGAAACGATCGATCCGGTTACTGGGTATAAAACTATTATTGATACTCGCAGATCGCTTAGGCGTCCCGTTATCAGTCGATGATTTCAGGCGGTAAAAATACCTTGCACTACTATGATCTACCAGTACTCCCAAAACCACCTGCACCGCGACTACTCTCGGTAAATTCTTCTACTACTTTGAGTTGAACTTGTTGTACTGGCATCACCACTAACTGAGCAAGACGCTCCATAGGCTCGAGCTTGAATGTTGTAGATCCGCGATTCCAGGTGCTGACCATCAGTTGGCCTTGGTAGTCTGAATCAATTAGTCCCACGAGGTTCCCCAGTACGATGCCATGTTTATGGCCTAGACCAGAGCGCGGGAGGATGAATGCCGCATAGCGTGGATCTTCTACATAAATAGCTAAACCTGTTGGGATGAGAACGGTTTGTCCTGGAGCGATTTCAATGGTTTCATCAATGCAGGCGCGCAGATCCAGGCCTGCGCTACCTGGCGTGCCATAGCTTGGCAACTGGTCGCGCATACGTTCATCGAGAATTTTGACTTGAAGTTCTTGCATACAATTTCCTAAAGCAGGGTATTGGTTTGGGGAATTAAATTTTCTTAGCAACTAGTGCAATGAGTTGGCGTGCTAGCTGAAGCTTTTCAGCTTTAGCAATTTTTTTGTTGGTATTTTTTTCAACAATGAGTAATTCATTGAGATCGCTACCAAAAGTATCTGGGCCAATATTGCCCACGATCATCGGAATACCTTTGCGCTGCAGTTTTTCTTGTGCATGCTTTAAGAGGTCTGTAGATTCAGCGGCAAAGCCAACACAGTAAGGGCATGACTTGCCACCTTTAGTTTTCACTGTCTTTGCAACATCCGCCAGAATATCTGGATTGGCAATAAATTCTAGGTTTGGTGCTTGTTTGCCTTGGCGCTTTATTTTCTCTTTGGCGGGCTTTGCAATACCCCAATCAGCAACGGCAGAAACAGCAAAGAAAATATCGCAGCCTGCAGATTGCATGGTGGCTGCGTGCATTTCTTTAGCGCTAACTACATTCGTGCGCGTAATTTTTCCAGTCGCAGCCAGTGGTGTATCTAGCTCGCAAGGACCGGCTATCAGGTGAACTTCCGCACCAGCCTCTACAGCAGCGCGAGCGATTGCAAACCCCATCTTGCCAGAGCTACGATTGGTAATGCCGCGTACGGGATCGATTGCTTCAAAGGTCGGTCCAGCAGTAATTAAAACTCTCTTGCCTAACAAGGGTTTCTTTTGGAAGAAGGCAATTAATTGCTCAGTAATTTCTGCAGGTTCGAGCATGCGACCAAAGCCAACTTCGCCACATGCCTGAAAGCCACTTGCAGGGCCGAGTAATGTGACACTGTCTTTAACCAGTCGTTCAGCGCTTCTTTGGGTTGCGGCATGTTCCCACATTTGTTTGTTCATGGCAGGAGCCAGCAACAGTGGGCAATCTCTTGCTAGGCAAAGAGTGGTGAGTAAATCATCAGCCAGACCAAGGGATAGTTTGGCCATCAGATCTGCACTTGCCGGCGCAATCAAAATCGCATCTGCAGCTCTAGAAAGTTCAATGTGGGCCATATTGTTGGCAATGCTGCTATCCCATTGGCTGGTGTAAACCGGATTGCCTGTGAGTGCTTGCATAGTGACTGGCGTCACAAATTGTTGGGCAGCTTGGGTCATTACCACTTGGACGCTGGCACCTTCTTGCATCAACTGACGTGCCAGCTCTGCAGACTTATAGGCTGCAATACCACCAGAAATGCCGAGTACGATTTTCTTATTTAAAAGTGATTGCATGGGACCAGCTTAATGGGATTGAGGCTTTTTGCCAAATGACTTGCTAAGCTCGCCCCAAATAATGAGGCCAGCACCAATGCAAATGGCACTATCGGCAATATTGAAAGCAGGCCAATGCCAATTGGCGTAATGTAAATCTATAAAGTCGACTACAGCGCCATACAAGATGCGATCCAAGACATTGCCAAGTGCACCCCCCAGAATGAGGCTGAGAGCCCAGCAGAGCATCTTGTCACTCAGACTCTTGCGTAGCAGCCAAAGGATGTAAGCCGAAGCTGCTAAGCCAAGGACCGTAAAGAACCAGCGCTGCCATCCTGAGCTCTGAGCCAAAAAAGAAAACGCTGCTCCCGGATTGAATAGCAACAACCAGTTCATAAATGGCAGGACGGGTTCAGGTACACCTAATTGAAGATTGCTTAAGGCAGACCATTTACTCAGTTGGTCTAGCAATAGCGTAATACTTGCAATCGCTAGATAACGAAGAAAGGATAGGTTTGCGCTCATGGCGTGGTGTTATGAATGCCGATTGTTTATGCAAACAAGCGTGCTTCACCATCCCCAAAAAGATTGCTGATGCATCTACCGCACAATTCTGGATGCTCTGCATTGGCGCCAACATCGGCAGTGTGATGCCAGCAGCGCCCACACTTTTTATATTGACTGCCTCTCACCAGGACTTCGAGACCGCCATTACTCAATTCAATATTGGCACTAGAGGTAATGGTGACAAAGCGCAAGTCATCTTCAAGAGAATGCAAAATTGCAAAATCGATATCACCCACTTTAATGGTGAGCTCTGCTTGCAGAGATGAGCCTACATTGCCAGCCTCACGTTCAATCTCAATAGCCTTCGTTACCTCAGAGCGAATTTCGCGAATGCGTTCCCACTTTGCAAGTAGCTCAGTTGCGTGGTCGATTTCTGGGAAGGTGCCGAACTCTTCCATGAAGATGGATTCGCTGAGTTTCTCATTTGCACCATGCGGAAATGATGACCACGCTTCCTCGGCGGTAAAGGATAGGAATGGAGCCAACCACTTTAAAAGATTGCGAGTGATGTGAAACAGTGCGTTTTGTGCAGCACGACGCTCTTTAGAGTCTGGAGCGCTGGTATATAAGCGATCTTTAAGAATATCTAAGTAGAAGCCACCTAAATCTTCTGAGCAGAAAGTCAGCATGCGAGCTACAGCGGGCTGGAACTCATAAGCTTTGTAGTGAGCCTGTACTTCATTTTGTAATTGATTGGCAAGTGCAACGGCATAGCGGTCAATCTCAAGCCACTCACTTTCAGGCATGCTGTGCTTTGATGGGTCAAAGTCAGATAGGTTGGCCAGTAAGAATCGCAATGTATTGCGGATACGACGATAGCTTTCCACCACACGTTTCAGAATCTCATCCGAGATCGTCATCTCGCCGGAGTAATCGGTAGACGCTACCCACAAACGAATAATCTCTGCACCCAACTTATCGGCAACTTGCTGCGGGGCAATCACATTACCCACAGACTTACTCATCTTGCGACCTTGGCCATCTACGGTAAAGCCATGGGTTAGAAGTGCTTTGTATGGCGGCTTGCCATCGAGCATGGCGCCAGTAAGCAGGGATGAGTGGAACCAACCACGGTGTTGGTCTGAACCCTCAAGATATAAGTCGGCTAAACGACCATCGGTACTTTCGGCTTCAGGGCGATAGAGTTCATCACGGTGTGAGCCGCGAATAACATGCCAGTGCGTAGTGCCGGAATCAAACCACACATCTAGAGTGTCACGATTCTTCTCATATTGAGCTGCTTCTTCACCAAGCAGTTCGGCCACCTCAAGCTTTTGCCAAGCTTCAATACCTTCTTTTTCAACTCGCTTTGCAATCTCTTCGAGCAATTCAACCGTACGTGGATGTGGCTCACCACTTTCTTTATGAACAAAGAAAGCCATAGGTACGCCCCATTGACGCTGACGTGACAAGGTCCAGTCTGGACGGTTGGCAATCATGCTCTTGAGGCGCTGCTTACCCCAAGCCGGGAAGAACTCAGTATTTTCAATGCCAGTTAATGCTGCCTCGCGCAGACTTGCTTTGCCGTCAGATGGTTTCTTATCCATACTTGCAAACCACTGTGAGGTTGCACGATAAATAATCGGCGACTTGTGACGCCAGCAGTGCATGTAAGAGTGGGTATAGGTTTTATCTCGCAAGAGGCTGCCTGCTTCACGCATGGCTTCGACAATCTTGGGATTGGCTTTCCAAATGTATTCATTAGCAAAGAGTGGCAACCAAGAGGCATACACACCGTTACCCATGACTGGGTTCAAGATATCTTTATCCGCTAATTTATTTGCTTTGCATGATTTAAAGTCTTCCTCACCATAAGCCGGTGCAGAGTGCACAACACCAGTACCGGTATCGAGTGTGACGTATTCAGCTGGGTAGATTGGTGAGAGGCGCTTGTATCCCTCATGCAATGGAGTGAGTGGATGCCAAAACGAGATGTTGGCTAATTGGCTACCTAAACAAGTTGCAATGACTTTACCTTCAAGGCCAAAATCTTCGAGGCAAGTTTGTACGCGATCCTTTGCCAAGATGAGCAGCTTATCGCCTGTATCGACTAAGGCGTAAGTAAGTTCTGGGTGAACATTCAAGGCTTGGTTAGATGGGATGGTCCAAGGTGTTGTGGTCCAAATCACAATCATTCCAGGCTTAGCTGGAATCTCAGGTAGGCCAAACACTTTTGCAAGCTGTGGACGCTGTGCATCATCAAAAGCAAAGCCAACATCTACCGTTGGATCAGTCTTATCTTGGTATTCCACTTCAGCTTCAGCTAGTGCAGAGCCGCAGTCAAAGCACCAGTTCACTGGCTTGAGACCACGGAAGACATAACCCTTTTCCCAGATCTTCCCAAGTGCACGAATTTCATCGGCTTCATTACGGTGGTTCATGGTGAGGTAGGGGTTGTTCCAATCGCCCAGAACACCCAAACGTTCAAAATCTTTTTTCTGCTTATCCACTTGTATCTTGGCGTAAGCACGGGCTTTTGACTGGACTTCAGCCGTAGGTAAATTTTTACCAAACTCTTTTTCAATCTGAATCTCAATCGGCATGCCATGGCAATCCCAGCCTGGGACGTATGCAGAGTCGAAGCCCATTAACCAGCGAGACTTCACGATCATGTCCTTGAGGATCTTATTTACTGCATGACCAATATGAATATCACCGTTTGCATAGGGAGGACCATCATGCAAAATAAATTTTGGTTGATTGGCGTGTGCTGCACGAATCTTTTCGTAGAGTTTATTTTTCTGCCACTGAGCAACCCATTGAGGCTCACGCTTCGGCAG
The DNA here is from genome assembly GCF_018688455.1 of Polynucleobacter sp. AM-7D1. Taxonomy (NCBI): domain Bacteria; kingdom Pseudomonadati; phylum Pseudomonadota; class Betaproteobacteria; order Burkholderiales; family Burkholderiaceae; genus Polynucleobacter; species Polynucleobacter sp. AM-7D1. The sequence goes on along the minus strand of NZ_CP061319.1, from coordinate 1,570,276 downwards.
GTCTCCCCGCATTGGGAATGAGGTCTCTAGAAGATTGACGGGGTAAGAGTTTTCTTTTTCAGACATAAGATTTTTTCTGGAAATAATTTCTGGCATGCGCTGCATCAGATGCAATCGCTTTGGTAAGGGTGTCGAGGTCAGAGTACTTCGCCTCATCACGGATTTTTTCTAAGAGTTCAACAGTAATGATTTTTCCGTAAACATCTGCGTTGTAATCAAAGATGTGCGTCTCTAAGAGAACGCGACCTTCATCTTCGACTGTTGGTCTTACACCGAGGCTGGCTACAGCGGGAAGCGGCTTATCTTCAAGACCTAGTACTTGTGCGGTAAAGATGCCTGAGCAGGCAGGCTTGCGATGATGAAGATGGTTAGCAACAGCAAGATTGAGCGTAGGAAAACCTAAGGTACGCCCCAGCTTTTGTCCATGAATGACGTGACCGGAGATGCCGTAAGGCCGCCCTAATAATTTTGTCGCTTGATCCATGTCACCATTGGCTAAGGCATTGCGAAGCGCTGAGCTGGATATGCGCTCACCGTTCTCAAGAACGGTGTGGATGCTCGAAACTTCGAAGCCATATTTTTTGCCAGCAGCTTTGAGACTTGCAAAGTTGCCCGCGCGTTTTGCGCCATAGCAAAAATCATCCCCAATCAAAATCCATTTGGCGTTGAGTTGTTTGATGATGATTTCAGAAACGAACTCTTCTGGAGTTAGTCGAGCAAAAGCTGAATTGAAATGCTCTACAACTACACGGTCAATGCCGATTTCAGCAAAAGCGGCAAGCTTGTCGCGTAAATTTAGGATGCGAGGAGGCGCCTGCTCTGGAGAAAAGAATTCTTTAGGGTGCGGCTCGAAAGTCATCACGCAGCTAACCAGACCACGTTCCTGGGCGCCATCCTTCAGTTGTTTTAGTAGGGCGCGATGACCCCTGTGCACGCCATCGAAATTACCGATGGTTAAGGCACAAGCCGGTCCTGCAGAAAACTGGGTAGGGCCACGGAATACGTTCACTAAATCGCTTTCAGGGTCGCTTTCGGGGTAACCATCAATTATATTGTGGGCATGCCATCTATCGTCACCTTAATCTCAGGCCGCGGATCCAATTTCGAGGCCATCGTCAAAACAGCTCAAAAAGAGCAGTGGCCCGTCACTTTTGCAGGGGTGATCGCTAATCACTCTGCAGCTAAGGGCCTTGATTTTGCTCGCTCCCAAGGCATTCCTGCCTATGCTATTGAGCACAAAGAGCATGCCACGCGCGAGTCCTTTGATGCCGCCCTGATCAAGAAAATCGATGAATTAGGTGCGGATTTGGTCGTTCTAGCGGGTTTTATGCGCATTCTGACCCCGGGCTTTATTCGTCATTTTGAGGGTCGCCTGATCAATATCCACCCTGCCTTGTTGCCAGCCTTCCCAGGTTTGCATACCCACGAGCGGGCTTTGGAGGCTGGCGTAGCCGAACATGGAGCCAGCGTGCACTTTGTAACCGAGGGTGTGGATGAAGGCCCCATCATCTGCCAAGCTTCAGTTCCAGTGCTTCCTGGCGACGATGTAGATAGTTTGGCGGCGCGCGTTTTGGCTGCTGAGCATCAGATTTATCCGCGGGCCGTAAAATGGTTCCTTGATGGACGATTGCGAATAGAAGGTAATCAAGTTCAGGTTCAACCACCGGAGTCGCAATTAATAAAATTATGAGTAAAGAACGTTCATCCCGCGGAGCCGGTACTGGCTCAAAGTCTGGATCCAGATCTGGATCGCGCTTAGGCCCACAAAAGAGTTATGCCGCTAAATCTAAGGATCCATTGCGTCGTCCAGAGCGTCGTAATGCGAGCGGAAACATCATTGCGCCCGAAGGTCAAAAAAACTTTTCTAATGCGAAGGCTTTGCCTCAGCATGCCATTCATTTAGAGCGTCTGCTTCCTGAGTTACTCAATTTTGAGCAACCAGCTGATCGTGTAGTGAGTCGCTATTTCCGCTCTGAACCGCAGCTGGGTAATCGTGATCGCGCCTTAATTGCTGAGAGTGCTTTTGCCATCTTGCGTCGTAAAAATGAGTTCTCACAATTTGCTTCAAGTGGTGAGGGATCACAGGCCAGACGCTTAGCCCTATTGGGTTTGCTGTCAGCTCTGTCTGAAGGTGGTCTTGGTTCTGCTAATCGCGCTGAGAGTGCGATTGCAGACTTAGCCCACGTGCTCAAGACGGGCGAGTACGAGTGGTTGCAGCGCTTTGCGACAGTCGATCCATCAGCACTCAATCCATTGGTTCGTAATAACTTGCCAGAATGGTTGTGGGATGCGTTTGGAAAATATCCCGGCGAAGAATCTCGCGAAGAGTTGGCTAAATCACTCATGCATCCAGCCCTTTTGGATTTGCGTGCAAACACCATGAAAACAACTCGTGAGCAATTGCTTGCTGAGATGAATGCCCTTGGCGGTCGCTATCAAGCAATCCCAACTCCGTATGCTCCTGATGGCGTGCGAATTATGGGTAAGCCCGCTCTGCAAAATACTGTTGGCTTTAAAGCAGGGATGTTTGAGGTTCAAGATGAAGGCAGTCAGTTGCTGGCTTACTTGCTCGCCCCCAAACGCGGTGAGATGGTAGTGGACTTCTGTGCAGGTGCTGGCGGTAAGACTCTAGCGATTGGGGCAATCATGCGATCCACAGGCCGTTTGTACGCCCTGGATACATCTGAGCGCCGCTTGGCTAATTTAAAGCCGCGGCAAGCCCGTAGCGGCCTCTCGAACGTGCATCCTGTCTGGATTGATAGCGAGAATGACACTAAGATCAAGCGCTT